>CBESWY010000100.1:0-9805 GCA_965533395.1 uncultured Myxococcales bacterium | reverse complement strand
CCGGCCTCGAAAGCGGAACCCGCAACATCACGCCCATGTTGAATGTCACACGCACGTGGAACGCGGTCGCGGCGGCCCTTGGTATGCAGCGCGCCGTTGCGCTGACCCGCGACTACGCCAACAAACGCAAGGCGTTTGGCGCTGCCCTCATCGAAAAACCGCTGCATGTCGACACGATGGCGGAAATGATCGCGGAGACACAAGGGGCGTTCTTGCTAGCGTTTCGCGTCGTAGAGTTGCTCGGGCGCATCGAAGCTGGCGAGGCGGATCCGTCCGAGGAGCTCCTGAGCCGATTGCTCACACCAATCGGCAAGCTCACCACGGGCAAACAGGCGGTCGCGGTCGCCTCCGAAGCCCTCGAATCGTTTGGTGGCGCCGGCTACGTCAACGATACCGGCATTCCAAAGCTCCTCGCGGACGCGCAGGTGCTGCCGATCTGGGAAGGGACGACCAACGTCTTGTCCCTCGATACGCTCAGGGCGCTCAAGCAGGATGGTGTCTGGGAAGCATTCGTCGGCGAGATTCGCGAACGTCTCGAAGCAACGAGCGATCCGCGTCTGAAAGTTAGCGTAGAACGCAGCCAGTCTGCCGTTCAGCATGCGGGTCGATGGTTGCAGGAAACGATGTCGGACCGGGAGCAACTTGAAGCCGGCGCCCGACGTTTTGCGATGACGCTTGGTCGCGCGACCGAGCTCGCGCTGCTCGGCCACCATGCGCAATGGTCTCTCGAGCACGGGAAGGGCGAGCGCGCCCTAGCTGCTGCCCGTCGCTTCGCCCGCAGCCGCATCGATTTCATCGAAGACGAAGCCTCGCTCGAAGAAAGCAAAAACTTGATCTAGGTGCGAATCACCGCCGCTCGTCAATGGGCATTGGTAGACCGCTTGGGACGGATGTGGGACGGCGCGGTTTGCGGCTCTCGTCGTTGAGGGCTTTCTCGATGAAGATCGTGATCGGCCGAGCGTCCTCGTCGGTATGCGGTATGCCGCTCTGCTCGAGCTCGTGGATGACAACCTCGTCCAACTGGCGGAATGTGCCGTTATGGAAATACGGTTCGGTGAACTTGATGTTTCGCAACGCGGGTGTCCGGAATTTCCCAAGGTCAGCAGGGTCTCCGGTCACTTCTGCACGACCTTGGTCGATGACACCGTCTACGCCCGGAACGTTCCTATCCGCGAACGTCTCTGATTCGAATAGCGGGGGCACATGGCAATTGTCGCAGCCCATCTCTGCAAAGCGGAACATTCCTTTGACCATTTCGTCGCTCAAGGCGAGCACGTCACCATCGACATAGCCATCGTATAGGGAACGATTCGAGATGAATGTGCGTTGAAACGCCGCCAGTGCAGCAGCGAAATTGTCCACTGTGACACGTGGATCATCAGGAAAGGCAGCTGCGAATAGGCTCACGTACTCGGCAATGCCAGCCAGGTCTGCGACTACTTCCTCGGGGTCGCGATCCAGCTCGTCTTCGGTGAGCAGAGGCATTACGGCTTGTTCGTCGAGCGTCTCCGTGCGTCCATCCAAAAAGAAGCTCGAGCGAAATGCCAGGTTGAAAAGTGTGGGGGAGTTCCGGCGCAGCACGTTCGGTCCCCGCCGGTCCGGCCCGGCGATCAGCCCGGCGCTGTGGCCGACCGATCGAGGCAAAAAGTCACTCATCCCCCAGAGCTCGCTGTGGCAAGTGCCGCAGGCGGTCTCGCCGTCAGTCGAGAGGACGGGATCGTAGAACAGAGTTTTTCCCAGCTCGATTCGGGCGTCAGGAACGTCCTCCATGACGGCGGGCAGAGGCGGGAAGGCGGTGAGCGCCCAGGGAAGCTCCGGGGTCGTAGGCTCGATAGGAACTTCGCCGCCGAAACCCCCCGAGCCGCCGGGACCGCTCGAGCCGTCGGAATCGCCGCAACCTGCCGCAAGTGCTGCGGCGAACAGGGCGATGGTGAGATGGACGCAGCGAAAGCGAACTAGGGGCTGGGGCTGCACGATCCCGCGTCCATGGTGTCAATCCAGTCTCGAATCAGGTCGACGCCCTGTGTGTGCGTGACCGTCCTTCCGACCGGAGGCATCATCTCAATAGAGTCCGTAGACGCCACTCGGCAGAGTAACAAGGAGCTGTCTGGGTCGAGCGGAACGACATCGTACGTCAGGATACAATCGACGCGGCTGGCAGCCGTGGGCTTCTTGCAGACGCCCCAGTTGAACCGATTGCCCGTAACGGGGTCCATACTCTCGTAGTCCAAGAAGAGTTGATGCTCCGCGGCCTCCCCGTCAGGGGCGTGACAGTGGGAGCAGTTCGAATCGAAGTACGAGCGCGTACGTTCGTGGACATCGGCGTCGGACGTTGGGTCGAACGGGTTAGCGTACGTGACTCGCTCATTCGCGGGCGGGGGTGTCGTGTCCAGCCAACCGAGGGAGGCGAAGTGGTCGATCTGATTGACGGGACCTGCGCCGTAATCGTTGTCCATGTTCAGCATCCCCGTCGAAGGCCCCAGGGTTCGAGTATCGGGCACAGGGTTGTGACACTTTCGGCATTCGCCGTTGGACGGGATCCGGTACGATTCAACAGTCTGGACGTCACCATTGAGATCGAACCAACTGACGCTGAGGTTCGCGCCTATTGTGAGGCGAACCGCGTCACTTGGATCGTCTCCGTACGCATAGGTGTGAACCTTCCAGCCGGACTCCTCGTGAACCAGCAAGCGCGTCTCGATCAACTGTAGTCCGAGCTCAGGGTCGCGCTCATCGACTGGGTAGGCGAATGTCTTGACATAGATGGTGCCCACGGGGCTCTGCCAGCGTTCGGTGTCGGAGTACTGAATGTTCTTTCCCTCTGGGACCATGACAAAGCGAGGCTTCACCGCGTAGTCAGAGAACAGTGGGGGAAGTCACATCGTACGGGACGACTCCTGCGGCGGGGACCTGCTTGGGGATGTCGTCGAACAGCCCCCAGCCGGACAGCCGCATCGGGACGCCGCCGGTGCCGCCCATTCCGGCGGAACCGCCAGCGCCGGCCATTCCGCCGGAACCGCCCATGCCGGCCATTCCAGCGGAACCGCCCATGCCTCCAACTCTGTCGTCGCCCCCAGCACCAGCGGCGCCAGGAGTCCCGTCGTTGCCGCAGGCCGCGGACACGCAGAGCGAGAGCAGGATCAATACTCTGTGGAGCTTTTGCATTGTCTGCGTGTCCTTTGCCATTGCTTTGCTAGGGAATCACCAACTCGTCCAGGGCGCAGGTGCGTGCCTCGGTATTGGTGTTGAGTAACACGCAAATCCCGAGCTCCGTTGTGTTCGCTGAAGCGCCGCACTTGTCAGCGCTCATGTCACGGTAGCTCGGCAAGTCGGTGAGTCCCAGGCAAATCTCTGGGTCCGCTTCACCAGGAGGGGCGATGTAACCGTCCCAAATGACGTCTTCGAGGGTGTCGACCATGAGTGCCTGCTCAGCGAGTGCCCCTAGGAACCCTTGTGGATCCTGACCGTTATTGATGAAGGTGTTACCGTTCAAATACATCTTCGTGGGGTAGGGGTCGTAGCCGTCGGGCCATCCGCTTTGGCAGTCCGGTCGTTCCTCACTGAGCTGGCACAAAACGACGGAGCTGGCGATGAGCACCCCAGTTGAGTCGTTGCCGTCGATGAGGTTATTCCGAAACTCGAAACGCTCGCCTGCGAGGACCAGCGCGCCGGTTCCGGGGGGAACGCCGGCGACGATTGATCCCTCGGCCGCGAAGTTCGCGCGGTTGTTGCAGTAGATTTCGTTGTCCCGCAACAGATTGTTATCGGAGGTGAGGCTGAGGCCGGGCAGCTCGAACGCAAGCACGCCACTGGTGTTGTCGAATGCCTCGTTGTCGTAGACTTCGACATTCTGCGAATTTTCGATCTCGATTCCGGCAACATTGGCAAAGGCCTTGTTGTTCCGGACAATACCGCCGACGCACTGACCCACGTAGATGCCAGCATCGGATGCGCCGATCACCTCGCTGTATTCGATGAGAACGTTGTCTGCGGCTCTCGGGAAGATGCCGTACTTCCCATTCTCCAGGACCGATCCGGCGTCCCACGTGACGAACACTTTTCTAAACACCGGGTCGTCGGCCCGAACCACGACCGAATCCCCTACGGTGTTCTTGATCCACATGTTTTCGATTGTGAACCCGGGGGTGGTTACCTCCATGCCGTCGCCCTCTAGCGCCTCCGCGTAGTCGAGGACTACGTCATTGGGGGTCGCGCCTATTCCCTTGAGCGTGATCTGCGCGTTGTTGGAGACGAAAAGGGTCGCCCGGACGTCGAAGGTTCCAGTTCCGAGGCAGATCACGTCGCCGGATGCCGCATCTTCCAATGCGATCGCCAGTGCTGCGGTGTCATCTCCACCTGAGGGATTCAGAGTTGTCATGCAGTCGTCGGTCGGCGTCGCCGGCGCACCTTGAACTGAGTACATACCTGTACCGGCCAAGCTTGAGCAGTCGCGGGCTTCGGGGGCTCCGCCCATGCCGCCGTCGCCGCCCATGCCGGCGCTCCCGCCAGCTCCCGCGGTGGCCGCCAGTGCCGGTGGTTCCGCTATCGTCGCTGCAGCCTGCGACGGCGATCATGGACGCAAGAACGGCGCTGATAAGTACTTTGACTTTCAGAGGCGGGTCTCCTCCTCCAGAGATTCCGGGTTTCCAACACAAAAACAGGCGTTGAAAAGTGAGCGATTCTCACACTCCTCGCGTTTTCGGCAAGGAATGGAAATCAATGGGCTTTAACCGCGGTAAGGGCTCGCCTCATCCATGTAAACCGCGAGATATCCCTTCAGCAGGGTCTTCATCTCGACGATGATTCGATTCCTCAATTCCGGGTCGTCCTCGGAGAGCGCCCAGTCCTGCAAAGCATTCGCGGCTTGGATGGCTGCCCGCGTAACGAGCTGAATCCGATCCGCCGGGATCAACTTCTGGAGCGCAGGGTGAAACGCGAGCATGGCAGCCATGCGTTCGTTCGATTCGTCGGTGATCGCGCGAAACTCCGGCGTCGGACGAATGCTCAGAAGCAACTGGAGATAGCCGGGCTGTGCGGCGAACCCCTCGATCGTCGCGTCGATGGCCCGATCGATCGCCTGATCCCACGGAAGAACGCCGAAATCCTCTGCGATCAGGCTCGCCGTCTTCAAATCGACTTCCTCCATCACGCGCCGCGCAAGCTCGGCAAGCACCGCGAGCTTATTGGGGAAGTACTGGTACACAGAGCCGATCGGCACGCCCGCCTTCTCCGCAATCGCTGCCGTCGTGATCTTGTCCACCGGCGTACCGCCCAGAAGCGCAGAGGTCGCATCCAAGATGCGCTCCACGCGATCGCGCGAGCGTTCCTGACTGGGCCTACGGCGCGGCGTGAGCTGATCGGTCAATTTGTTCGCCATCGGTGCCGAGCCCCCGGGGCCGAAATTACCGGAAAAACCAGGTAGTGACCAGACCCTGCGCATTTTCGCACCTAGATCGCAGCGACGATCGCGCGCTACACTGCGAATTCACCGATTTCATTCCATGACCTCTCCTTCCACGACCAACGGACACCCGACGACCGGCGCTTCGACCGCAGAACCGAAGCCGGCATCGACCGACATCGATCTCGATGCACCCGAGCAGTACCTCAACCGAGAGCTGACCTGGCTCACATTCGTCAAGCGCGTCCTTCACGAAGCCGACGACGACCGGACTCCGTTACTCGAGCGTGTGAAGTTCATCGCGATCACCGGGTCGATTCTCGACGAGTTTTTCATGAAGCGCATCGGCGGCCTCAAGCAGCAGGTGGCAGCCGGCGTTCACAAGCTCACGGTCGACGGCCGGACCCCGATTCAACAGATCAAGGAGTCGCACGAGCTCATCCGCGCCCTGACCACCGAGCAACAGGGTCTGTGGGTGCAGCTTCAGGAAAAGCTTGGTGAGATCGGCGTTCGGGTCGCCTCCTATGAATCCCTCCCCGAGGACGATCGGACGTGGCTTCGAGACGACTACTTGGAAAACATCTTTCCCCTGGTCACGCCCCAGGCGATGGACCCGGCGCATCCGTTCCCGTTCGTTTCGAATCTCTCACTGAACTTGTTGGTGTCGCTCCACTACCCAAACGACCCGACGCCCTTGATGGCGCGTGTGAAGGTGCCGCTCGGCTCCGGGGTTCCACGGTTCATTCAAGTTCGCGATTTGATGACCTTCGTTCCGCTCGAAGAGATCATGGCCAACAACCTCGACCTTCTGTTTCCCGGCATGGTCATCGAACGCACCGAGCTATTCCGGGTCACCCGAAACGCCGACGTCGAAAGCGACGAGGACAAAGCGGACGACCTGCTCGCGCTGATCGAATCGGAGCTCCAAGAGCGAAAGTTCGCCCCCATCGTTCGCATCCAAATCGCTCGCGGCATGGACTCGACGCACCGCGGCCGCTTGGCGGCAGAGCTCGGGCTCGACGAGCAGGCTGACGTCTTCGAGGTGGACGGTTTCTTGGGGATCGGCGATTTGTTCCAGCTCGCAGTCCTCGACGTACCGGAGCATCGGGATCCCGACCACCGGCCGGTGGACCCGGCGAGCCTCGTTGGTCGGAGCAACATTTTTCACGCCATCCGGGAGCAGGGCGCTCTCCTGTTGCACCATCCTTATGAGGCGTTCGGCACATCGGTGGAGCGCTTCCTTCGCGAAGCGAGCGAAGATCCCAAGGTTCGCGCAATCAAAATGACGCTCTATCGGACCTCGTCGAAATCGCGCGTCATTCAGCATCTCATCAATGCGGCCCTCAACGGCAAGCAGGTCGCGGTCGCGGTCGAGCTAAAGGCCCGCTTCGACGAAGAGGCCAACATCAACTGGGCGAGCAAGCTCGAACAGGCTGGCATTCACGTTACGTATGGGGTCGTCGGACTCAAGACGCACTGTAAAATCATCTTGGTAGTACGACGCGATCACGACGGTTTGCGCCGTTACGTGCACCTCGGCACGGGGAACTATCACGAGGAGACGGCGAAGCTCTACTCCGACCTTGGCCTTCTCACTTGCGACCCTGATATCGGCCGCGACTCGACCGAGCTCTTCAACTATCTGACGACGGGCTACAAGCCGAATCGAAGCTACAAGAAACTGTTGCCAGCGCCCAAGCTCCTGAAGCCTGCGCTCCTCAAGAAGATCCGGCGCGAGATTCGCCGGGTCAGCGAGGGCAAAAAAGGCCTCATTCAGATCAAGACCAACGCGCTCGAAGACGTTGACATCACGCGCGCGCTCTACGAAGCCTCGCAGTCCGGGGTCCACGTCGACTTGATCGTGCGCGATTCCTGCCGTTTGCGTCCGGGCGTTCCGGGGCTTTCCGAGAACATTCGGGTGGTCAGCGTGGTTGGCCGGTTCCTCGAGCACTCCCGGGTCTACTACTTCCGCAACGGCGGCGAGGAGGAGTACTACATCGGCTCGGCCGATTGCATGACACGAAATCTGGTGAGCCGTGTCGAGGTGCTGACCCCGGTGGAGCCCGAAGCCTTGCAGGCCGAGCTTCGCACGGTGCTCGACATGCTCGTCGATGACCAGCGAAGCGCCTGGGACATGCGGCCTGACGGAACCTACGTTCAACGAAATGGCCACAAGGACATCGCCGGCACGCATCAGCAGATGATCAAGTGGGTCGAAGGCCGCTTTGCGGAGGCCAACCGCTTGCGGCGACGAACCGCACGAAGCCCGCGGGGCCATGCGCCGTCCGATGAATAACGAGTGGGTGCCGGGCGTCGCTCGTCATGGGTTTTAAATCTCCACTTATGGTTTTGACGCTCACGGTTGCCCTGCTGGTGACTGCAACCGGCACGTCGCAACGGGTCTTGACGGCGTCGCCCACCTGCGAAGAGCTCACCATCATGGACTTCCTTGCGCGGCTCGATGAAGAATCGAGCCGCTACAAGCGGGGGCTCGAGGTCCAGGACCGACGTGACCTGTCGCAGCTTCGTCGGGAGGTCTGCGCGCCGTATGTTGGCTATCGCGTGACGCGCCAACCCACCACGACCTGGTCCAACGGGCGAATCATCGTGCGCGGCTATCTCGAGCTCAACCATCCCAACGGACGTCGCGCCAAAAGCCGCAGCGGCGAGTGGTTTTACCCCAGCGGCGCGAAGGCCAAGAGTGCGCTCGGACAGTGGAAGTATTCAAATGGCCTGCTCGCGCGGACCAAGACGGGCATCTGGTACACGCGGGACGGGAAGTACGTCGAAGACCCGGACAGGGCGCGACTCGAAGCATGCGAATACCTGGGCCGGCAGCTCTGCCCGCTCGGCAAAGCCGACGACGACCTGCTCGCCGTGACCGTCATGGGGCTCCTCAACATGGCGGCCCCCCCGAAGGAAGCGCCGAAGGCCGAAGAACCCAAGGGCGCTTCCGACAACAGCGATTGAGGCGGAGCTGTGGTAAAATCGCGGCCCATGGTTCAAACGTCGCTTCGTACAGCCTCATCGTCCTACGACCGCGAAGCCGTCCTGCTTGCGGCAAAGGCGTCTCCCGAGCTCGCTGGGCAGCACGACAAAGAACGCTGGCTCGCATTGTACACAGACGACGCGATTCTCGAGGACCCCGTCGGAACCCCAGCCTCCCACAAGGGACGGCGGCAGGGTCGCTTGGGCGACGAGTTGGGCCGGTTCTACGAGGCGTTCATCGCAGCAAGCGAAATCGAAATGGTCGTACGCCAGGACATCGTCTCCGACATGTACGTCTTTCGGGCGGTCGACATCCACACGACCAACCTCAAGACCGGCCTGAAGATGAAGGTTCCGGCCAACCTTCTCTACGAAATCGTTCCGCGCGACGGCGGGCTCGCAATCCGGCGAATGCAGGCGCACTGGGAGCTCAACCGGATGAGCCGCATCCTGATGGGTCAGGGCGCGCTCGGGATGCGAACCATTGCGGTGATGAACTGGAGCATGCTGCGCGCGTTTGGGCCGAAGTGGCTCCTGGCGTACTTCAAGTCGTCGCAGAAAAGCGTCGGCCGTGCAGGCAAAGAGCTCGTCGAGCGGTTTGCGCACTTGGCAGGTCACGACGCCACGGATGTGCTTGCTTCGGGGGCCACGGTCGATTTGGCGGGCGGTGCAAAGGCCTCCGCCCCCGAGTTCCTGGAAGGCTGCACGTCGCTCGAGGTGCGGGATCTTCTCGCATCGGGCCACACCGTCTCAGGGCTCGCGACGATCGAGTGGGGCGCACGCAAGCGCGAGGCTGGATTCGTCGCCGAGCTCGATCCGGCGGGCAGCCAGGTGCAGGGTCTTCGCTGGTTTTGGGAGGCATGATGGTGAAGAAGCTGGCTGGCTGGGCGGCGCGGTATTGGTGCTCCTGCTTTATCTCTTCCTCTGGCCGGTGCCGATTGATCCGATCGTCTGGGAACCCCCACCGGTGCCTGCCCTCGAAGGCGACTTCGCGGAGAACCGCGTGCTGCAAGGCATGGAGCTATTCTCCACGCCGAACGGACGCGGGCCCGAGGACGTCGCGGTCGACTCCGAAGGCCGCGTCTACGTCGGTCTCGACGATGGGCAGATTCTTCGCTACGCCGCGGATGGCTCCGATCCTCGGCTGTTCGCCAACACGGCCGGGCGGCCGCTGGGCCTCGATTTCGACACCGACGGAAACCTCATCGTTGCGGATGCCGTCAAGGGCTTGCTCTCGATCGACCAAGACGGCACGATCGATGTTCTGTGCACCGAAGCAGATTCTAAGCCGTTCGGCTTCACCGACGACGTCGACGTCGATTCGCAGAACGTCGCTTGGTTTTCCGACGCCTCCGTCAGGTGGGACCACCATCACTTCATGAACGACGCGTTCGAGAGCAGGCCCAGTGGCCGCCT
>CBESWY010000099.1:0-9850 GCA_965533395.1 uncultured Myxococcales bacterium | reverse complement strand
TGCTCAACGGGGCGTTCGGCGGCGGAAACGAATGAGAGACGAAAAGGAGTCGCACCGGGAGGCGTCCCTACTCGTACGTGCAGAGGTAGGCCGTATCGACCGCAACCTGCAGCTGGAATTTCCGGTGCGGCTCGACGACGAAGCTCGTACCTGAATCGTAGCGGGCCCAGTTGTCGGCGCCCGGAAGCTGCACTGTCAGCGACCCACTGATGACGGACACCGTCTCTTTTTCGCTCGTGTCAAACTCGTAGTTCCCGGGGGCCATCACGCCCACCGTGGCTCGGAGCGTCTCGGTCTGAAAGCCGATTGACTTCACCTTGCCGTCGAAGTATTCGTTGACGTCAAGCGTGCTCACCCTCCCGGGATCCTTAGCCGGGCGCTTCTTTTGCCGTCATTGTTCATATTCGCCGGCGTAGCACGACCCCGCAATCATGTCAGCAACCCGCTGGCACTGGCACTGACACTGTCCCTAACGCTGCCGCTACCGCGGATGTGGTGAAGGTGGTTACTGAACTTGGCACCTGGTCAGGTTTGATTGCACCGCCTGCCCACCCCCACCCGTAATCCTCCCTGCGCGGCATTCGCTTCGCTCTGCCTTGCCGACGCTTTGCGCCGGGCTTCGCCGTTCCGGCTCGCGCTGCCGCCTGCAGTCTTCGGGAGGGCGGCATGTTGCTTCGGTGCGCGCTGTCCCTGTCCCTGTCCGCAACGAGATGCTATGGACCCCGCATGATCATCGAGCATTTCTCCGTCGCGCCGCTCGGGTGCAACTGTGTGATTCTCGGCGATGAGGACCGGGGAACGGGGATCGTCGTCGATCCAGGGGGTGAAGCGCCTCGGATTCTTGCTCGCCTCGAGGAGCTAGGGCTCAAGTGCGAAGGGATCGTCCACACGCACACACACTTCGATCACATCGGCGCGACCAAAGAGGTTCAGGACGGCACGCATGCGCCGATCATGATTCACGAAAAAGACCTGTTCCTCTACGAGGGCGTGCAGATGCAGCTCGATGGTTTTGGGGCGCCGTTCCGCGCGCCAGAGATGGCGGCGGTCGATCGCTTCCTGTCTCACGGCGACACGGTCTTGGCAGGCGCGCTCGAAGCGGACGTCGTCCACACGCCCGGACACTCTCCGGGCAGCATTTGCCTCACAGTGGAAGCAGATCGGCCAGTCGTCATCGCGGGCGACACCCTCTTCGCGCGCAGCGTCGGCCGCAGTGACCTTTGGGGCGGCGACACCTCGCAGCTCGTCGACTCGATCAAGCGCAAGCTCTTCGCACTGCCCGATGAAACACTGGTGATCTGCGGCCACGGGCCAAACACGACGATCGGCGAAGAGCGCCGCTTGAACCCGTTCGTCGGCGCCGCCTAGGCCTCGTCCCAGAGCTTCAGTGCGCCACGAAGCCCCTCTGCGAGAGAGAAAACTCGGACGTTCTCGGGGAGCTCGGATTCAATGTTCGCAGCGTTCCCTCCGCCGAGGTGGAGCCGGTCGTAGTTGAAGATCGGCTCGATCTGCTCGATCGCATCGAGAACACGAGCCGTCCATTCGACCCGACCGACGCGCTTGAGCTCGCTGTCGCGCACGAGATCTTCGTAGGTTTGTCCGTCCCGAAAAGGGTGATGCCCGAGCTCGAGGTTTGGAACGAGCACGCTATCGGTGAAAAGCGCGGCGCCCATTCCGGTTCCAAGCGTCAACACCAGCTCCACGCCGTCCCCTTGAACTACGCCGAGCCCCTGGAGGTCGACGTCGTTGACCGCGCGGACAGGGCGCGCGAGGCGAAGGGTCAACTTCTCGCTCAATGGAACGCCGTTCCAAAGCTCGTCTCCGAGGTTTGGTGCGTTCAAGGTCACCCCGTCTTTGACCACCCCCGGGAAACCCACCGAAACTCGCCGGTGGGGCGGCAGGGTGTCGGCCATGTCGTGAATCAGAGTGAACAGGACTTCCGGACTGGGTGGATCGGGCGTCGGACGCGCCAATGTATCCGATAGCGGCTCGCCCCGTTCGTCGAGCACGAGGAGCTTCACGCTCATCCCACCGATGTCCACCGCAAGCGTCGTCATTGGTCGGGATTCTTATGCTTTCGATAGTACGAAATCAACTGGTCGGTGGAGCCGTCATGCGCCCCGTCGGCTCCACTGAGCTCGGGAAGGATGACCTTGGCGAGCTGCTTGCCGAGCTCGACGCCGAACTGATCGAAGCTGTAGATGTTCCAGATGACTCCCTGTACGAAGATCTTGTGCTCATAGAGCGCGATCAATCGGCCGAGCGCTCGAGGCGTGAGGCGCTCCAGCATGAAAGTATTGCTTGGACGATTGCCGGCAAAGGTCTTGTGCGGCACTAGCGCTTGGACGCGCTCCGCCGAAGCAGCACTCGCCTCGAGCTCCGCGCGGGCTTCTTCAGAGGTCTTTCCGCGCATCATCGCCTCGGCCTGCGCGATGCAATTCGCCACGAGGATGTCCTGGTGCTCGCCAATCGGGTTCTGGCTCTGCGCCGCTACGATGAAATCGCAAGGGACCAAATGCGTTCCCTGATGCAGGAGTTGAAAGAACGCGTGCTGACCGTTCGTGCCCGGTTCACCCCAGACGATCGGCCCCGTCGTGTAGCCGTCGATGATTGCCCCGTCGCGTGAGGCGCTCTTGCCATTGCTCTCCATGTCGGCCTGCTGAAGGTACGCCGGAAAGCGATGCAGATACTGGTCGTACGGCAGCACCGCGTGCGACGGAGCGCCAAAAAAATTGTGATACCAGACCCCGAGCATCGCCATGACCACGGGAATGTTCTCGCGGAGCGGAGCCGTCCGGAAATGCTCATCGACTTCGTACGCTCCGGCGAGCAGCTCTTCGAAGCTGTCCATGCCGACCACGGTGGCGATTGAAAGGCCAATGGCCGACCAGAGCGAGTAGCGACCCCCCACCCAATCCCAGAATTCAAACATGTTCTCCGGATCGATTCCAAACTCCACAACGGCGTCGCGATTGGTCGAAAGCGCAACGAAGTGTTTGGCCACGGCCTCTTCACTGCCCAGTCGGTCGACCAGCCATCGGCGTGCCGAGTGGGCGTTGGTGAGGGTCTCTTGGGTGGTGAAGGTCTTCGAAGCCACGATGAAAAGTGTGGTTTCAGGCTGCACCCGGCGCAGCACCTCGCTCAGGTGGCTGCTGTCCACGTTCGAGACGAAGTGCGCGCGCAGCCCTTGCTTCCAGTAGGGGCGCAGCGCCTCGGTGACCATCACCGGACCGAGATCGGAGCCGCCGATTCCGATGTTCACGACATCCGTGATCGCGCGCCCGCTGTGCCCCAGCCACGCTCCTTCTCGAACCGAGATGGCGAAGTTGCGCATCTGCGAAAGCACACGTCGCACGTCAGGCATGACGTCGACACCCCCGACCATTACCGGGCGCTCGCCGCGATTGCGAAGGGCTGTATGGAGGACCGCCCTACCCTCGGTTTCGTTGATCGCTTCGCCCGCAAACATGCGAGCGATCCAATCGCGCACTCCGCACTGCTCACAGAGCTCGGCCAGCAGGGTGAGCGTTTGATCGGTGACGCGGTTTTTGGAGTAGTCGAAGAGAAGGTCACCAAGCATCAGTGACAAGCGCGAAGCTCGATCCGAATCTTCGCCGAAGAGGTGACGCATCTCGAGGTCAGAAACCTCTTCGTGATGCGCGCGCAGCGCCTTCCAGGCAGCGGTACGGCTTGGGTCGACCATCGACCTATCCTAACCCCGAGGAGCCGCAAAGAGAAACCCCGCGAGGCAAACGCCTGCGGGGTCTTCTCCTGCGTGCACGGAAGCAAAGCCTCTCGACCGGTGCAGGGCATCAGCTTCGCGAGGCGACTTCACCAAATTAGACGAGCAGAGGTGCCAGAACGAGTGCCACGACGCTCATCAGCTTGACGAGGATGTTGAGCGACGGGCCGGCGGTGTCCTTGAAGGGGTCGCCAACCGTGTCACCGACGACAGCGGCGTTGTGCGCGTCGCTGCCCTTGGGGTGGACCGTGCCATCGGTCATCTTGTAGCCGCCGCCCTCGAAGGACTTCTTGGCGTTGTCCCAGGCGCCGCCGGCGTTGGACATGAAAAGTGCCATGCAAACGCCCGTCACGGTCACGCCTGCGAGCATGCCGCCCAGCGCCTCAGCGCCCATTGCGAAGCCCACGATGACCGGGCTCAAGATGGCGAGCGCGCCCGGCGCCACCATGCGCTTGAGTGAAGCCTCAGTGGAGATCTTCACGCAGCGTGCGGTGTCCGGCTTTGCCTTGCCCTCGAGAAGCCCCGGAATCTCACGGAACTGACGGCGAACCTCTTCGATCATGTCCATGGCTGCAACTCCAACCGCCTTCATCGCCATCGAGGAGAAGAGGAAGGGGAGCATGCCGCCGAGGAACAGGCCGGCCATCACGAGCGGCTTCGAGATGTTGATGCCGGTGATGCCTGCGGTCTGCGCGAAGGCTGCAAAGAGAGCGAGAGCCGTCATCGCAGCCGAGCCGATGGCGAAGCCCTTACCGATGGCTGCCGTGGTGTTGCCGACCGCGTCCAGCTTGTCGGTGCGCTCACGAACCTCCGGGGCCTGGTGGCTCATCTGCGCAATACCGCCGGCATTGTCGGCGATAGGGCCGTACGCGTCGACCGCGAGCTGAATGCCCGTGGTGGAGAGCATGCCGAGCGCGGCGATGGCCACGCCGTAGAGGCCCGCGACCTCGGCCGCGACGACCACGCCGGCTGCGATCACGAGAATGGGGAGCGCGGTCGACTGCATGCCGACGCCGAGGCCCGCGATGATGTTCGTCGCGGTGCCCGTCTTGCTCTGCTCGGCGATGCTATCGACCGGAGGCTTGTGCATCGACGTGTAGTACGAGGTGATGAGGCCGACCAAAACGCCGGCGAGGAGGCCGGCAACGGTCGCCATTCCCACGTTGACCCAGGTCACGACCTGGCCCTGCGCATTGGTCGCGCCGCCTTCCGGCCACATGTACAACGCAATTCCGAAGGTCGCGATAGCCATGACGCCGGCAGCGCCGAAGGCGCCCATATCGAGAGCGTGCTGAGGGTTGCCGCCCTCTTTGGTGCGCACGAAGAAGGTGCCCACCATCGAACAGATGATGCCTGCGCCCGCGATGACGAGGGGCATGATGATGGGGCCTACCGTGCTCCCGTCGGAAACGACGTCGAAGCCGAGCGCCAAGACCATCGCGCCGATGATCGCGCCGACGAACGACTCGAAGAGGTCCGCGCCCATGCCGGCGACGTCGCCGACGTTGTCACCGACGTTGTCTGCGATGACAGCGGGATTGCGGGGGTCATCCTCGGGAAGACCGGACTCGACCTTGCCGACCAGGTCGGCGCCGACGTCCGCGGCCTTGGTGTAGATACCGCCACCGACACGCGCGAAGAGCGCGATCGAGGAGGCGCCCATCGAGAAGCCGGTGATGACGTTGACGGTGCGCGTGGGCTCCCAGCCCAGCACGTTCGTGAAAACCAGATAGAGGGCGCTAAGGCCGATCGTTGCAAGGCCGACGACGGTCATCCCCATGACGGTCCCGCCTGAGAACGCCACGTCGAGCGCGGGAGACAGGCCGATTCGAGCCGCCGCCGTGGTTCGCACGTTGGCGTTGGTCGCGACCTTCATCCCGATCCAACCAGCCGCTGCCGAGGAGGCGGCGCCGACGACGAAGGCGCCGGCGAGTTGCCAGCCGCGCTCCGCGTCGCCGTAGTACGCAACCCCCAGGATCGCGGCGACGACGAAAACGAAGATCGTCAGGACGCGATATTCAGCTCGAAGGAACGCCAGGGCGCCTTCCTGAATCTGAGCGGCGATCTCGACCATGTTGGCGTCGCCCGGATCTTGTTTGGAAACCCAGCTCGCCTTCATCCAGGCGAAGAGAAGGGCAAGCACGCCCGCTGCGGGGACTGCGTAGACCAGATTTTGCATATGCGCTGAACCTCTATTTGAGCCCGACCCCGGTTAAATGCTGGCGGGCGGCCGCTTTCTACAGGAAATGAAAAGCAGGTCAAACCAAGGGCCAGCGACTCGGGCAGAGGTCCGAAATTACAGGAGAATCAGCTTGCCCGGGCTTCCGCGATGGCGTCTCTGGCCGCAGCGAAGTCCGCCGGGCCCTGGACGCTGACCCGGCCCGCGCGCTTGTCGATGCGGACCAAAAGACCGCTCAAAACCCTACCCGGGCCCACTTCGACGAAGAGCGCGACTCCGTCGTCGATCATTTTGCGCACGCTCGCCTCCCAAAGCACGGGTCGGCTCACTTGTCGGATCAGTGCATCCTTTGCCGCGAGCGAATCACCGATCGGCTTGGCGTCCACATTGACATACACCGGCACTCGCGGATCCGAGAACGCGATCCGTTCGATGTCTGCACGGAGCCGCGCTTCGGCGGGCTCCATCAAGCTGGAGTGAAACGGTGCGCTGACCGGAAGGGTGCTCGCCCGGGCGCCGGCCGCTTTGAGCTTCGTCCCAGCCTCGCCGACCGCGGCGGTCTCGCCGGCGATCACGATTTGCTCGGGAGAGTTGAAGTTGACGGCCTCGACCAGGCCTGGAACCTCGGCACAAATCCGTTCGACGAGACCGCGGTCCGCTTTGAGCACCGCAGCCATCGAGCCTTGACCATAGGGCACTGCCTCTTGCATGTACTCGCCGCGCTTTCGTACGAGACGCACCGCATGGCCGAGCGGAAACGTGCCCGCCGCGACGTGCGCCGAGTACTCACCAAGGCTGTGCCCGGCGACGACGTCGAACGGCGCGTCGAGGGCCCGCAGGATCGCGATTGACGCGGTCAGCACCGCGGGCTGCGTGTTGGAAGTGAGCTTCAAGTCTTCCTCGGGCCCTTCGAAACAGAGCTGGGAGAGGCTTTCGCCGAGCGCCTCATCGGCTTCTTCGAACACGCTGCGGGCCGCGTCGGACGCCTCGAATGCATCGCGACCCATCCCGACTTTTTGGCTGCCTTGACCCGGGAAAACGAATGCGACCTTGCCCATGGGCGGGCGGCATAGCACGATCTGAAAAGGGGATCGCTTGGAAGAAGAGCCAACCGCAGAAGACACAGAGCACCTGAGCGCACTTTCGATCGGCCATTTCATCCTGGCCGGGGTCGCCCTGCTTGGAGGAATTCCAACCCTGATGTTTGGGGTCGCCGGCGCGAAGCTCATCGATGAGGTCGGAAGTGATTTCTCGATGGCGATGGGTGAAATCCCGGGACAAGCCGTCACCGACGCATTCGGAGGCAGCCCCGAAGCGATGGCTCAGGACCTCAACACTCTGATCATGACCATGATCGTCGGTGGGCTCCTCATTGCCACTATCAGCGCCGTGCACCTCGCCGTCGTTGGTTTGCAAATTCGCAAACGCCGCTGGTGGACGTTTTGCTACCTCACCGGCTGGGGTGAATGCCTCATGTTTCCCTTCGGTACGGTCCTAGGCATCTTCACGATCATCGTCCTTGCGCGGCCTTCCGTTAAGCGACTCTTCGGTGTGGATTGACTTGCTCGGTGACTCGCCTGGTGACTCTCTTGGCGATTGACAAGGACCCTGCCCGGCCGTAGCGAGTCTGGAGTGGAGGCGCCGCGATGCTTGAAACCGAGGTCTTGGAACAGCGAATTCGTGAAGGTCTGGGAGAGGTCTCCCATTTGGTGATCACCGACCTGACCGGCACCAAGGACCACTGGGAGGCGCTGGTCGTCTCGGCAGCTTTTGCCGGGAAAACACCGATCGAGCAGCACCAAATGGTTTACGCTGCCCTGGGCGAGCTGATGGCTGGGCCGGTCCACGCACTTGCGCTCAAGACGTACTCGCCCGAGAGTTGGGCTAAGGCAGAGGGTTAGACGATGGAAGATATCTTGCGAGATCGGATTCAGGGCATCATCGAGGGCAGCGATGTCGTGCTCTTCATGAAGGGAACCAAGCATTTCCCACAGTGCGGCTTTTCCGCGACCTTGGTCGAGGTTCTTCGGCGCTCCGGCTCGGAGTTCCAGGATGTGAACGTCCTCGAAGATCCGTCCATCCGGCAGGGAATCAAGGAGTTCGCCAACTGGCCAACGATCCCGCAGCTTTACGTCCGGGGCAAGTTCGTCGGCGGCTGTGACATCATTCGTGAGATGTACGAGAAGGGTGAACTCGAGGCCCTGCTTTCTGCTAAAGAAAGCTGAGGGCTCAACCACCCTCCTATGGTGGAACTGCTTGGTGGAAAATACGAGGTTCTAGAGCTCGCCGGCGAAGGCGGGATGGCCAAGGTATATCGCGGGCAGACGCACGGTGCCGCCGGCTTCACGCGGCCTGTCGCGATCAAGCGCGTGCTGGCGCCCCTCAGTCAGAACCCCGAGTTTCTCAAGATGTTCGTCGAAGAGGCGCGCGTGGTCTCCGAGCTCGATCACCCGAACATCGCGCAGATTCACGACTTCGATCGGGATCGCAGCGGCGAGTACTATCTGGTTCTCGAGTGGGTCGAAGGCCTGACGCTTTCCGAATGGCGCCTAGGCTACGGGGCACACGGGAACCACACGCCTTGGAGCCTGACTGCCGCAATCGGGATCGAGGTCCTCGAAGCGCTTCACGCGGCGCATGCGCGCCTGGACGCAGAGGGGAGGCCGGCGCCGGTCTTTCACCGTGACGTCACACCGCAGAACGTGATGCTGAGCAACTGTGGCGTGGTGAAGCTGACCGACTTCGGTTTGGCGCGCGCGATGGATCGCAGCTCGATCACCAAGCCCGGTTTCGTCAAGGGCAAGATCTCCTATTTGGCTCCCGAGCTGACCTACGAAGCGGAGCCAAGCGCGCAGACCGACGTGTTCAGCGCCGGCGTCGTGCTTTGGGAGATTCTCGCGGGTGAGAAGCTCTTCAAGGGGGAAGACCCGCTCGAAGTTCTCGGCACGATCCGCGAGTCGGACACGCCTGACCTCGCCGAGTTCCGCGACGACCTGCCAAAGCGCCTTCTCGAAATCATCAACAAGGCGCTACGCCGAAACCCGATCGAGCGCTACGCCTCCTGCAGGGAGATGGCAAGGGATCTCGCAATGCTTCTGCGCACGACTGACGAGGTCACCGACTCGCATGTGATCGCGCAGAGTGTACGGTGGGCCAGCGCCCAACTCGAGCGTGCGCAACTCAGCGAGCCACCGACCAAACCCTTCGCCGCCCGGGACGCCCTGGCCGAGGCCGACTCGGCCCAAGAAACCGTTCCCGACACCAGCATCCCCCTCACGCGCCGGAAATAGGCGCTACAAGAGATTGAAACCCAAGCCAGCCGCGACCGAAAGCGCGACGAAAGGCGGGGTCATCCCGATGACGGCAGCGATCATGTAATCGCGGAAGCTGACGCCGGACATGGCCAGGGTGTAGTTCACCGGGGGGATCGCCCAGAGGAAGAGGCGGATGACGATCATCGAGCGAATGGGCTGCTGCTCCAGGCGGTCGAGAGGCTTCTGGAGAAATGGGCGCTTGATGTTGATGTTCTTGAGGGGCTGACCACCAATGGTGCGCACGATGAAGAACGAAACGGCCACCGAGGTCGTGGCTGCAATCACGGAGGCTAGCGAGCCCCACAGCGGACCGTAAGCCAGCCCCGACACCATGACGAACACGAAACCGGGGATGTAGAGCAGCTGACCCACGCAGAAGACCGCCACGAAAACCGCAAAGCCACCGACTCCTGCGACCCGCATCGATTCACGAATGCCGTCGACAGTGAGCTGGTCGCTGAAACCGGTTGCACGCCCAATCGAGTAGACGCCGATCAGAAACGCAGCCAGAAGCGCGAGACGAACCCAGGTGTTGTTCACCGCCGGCAGTAAGCCACAGCACCGCCCGCAAGACCAGGGGCGACGCCCCATGGTCGAAGCAAGGCTGCGACTTTA
>CBESWY010000098.1:0-10006 GCA_965533395.1 uncultured Myxococcales bacterium | reverse complement strand
CTAGCCCGGCTCCAAGTACGACGCGATGATGGTGCGCGTGCCCCAGCCTGCGAAGCGCACCGAAACGCGTGGCGGCGAGCCCTGCATCACCTCCCGCACCTCCCCTACCCCGAACTTCGGGTGCCTTACCTGCGCGCCGCGCCGTAGGCCTTCGAGCTCCGAGAGGTCGGACCCTTCGCTGTAATCGATGTAGCTTTCGCTCGGTTCATGGTGGCGCTCCTCGGTCGCCGAGGGCCCCGACGGTGAGCTCGACCTTGCGCCGATCCACTCGACGTCTTCTCCGGGCAGCTCGGTCAGAAAACGTGAGGGGATGCCGACGCGCTGCTGGCCGAAGATCCTGCGAACCGCGGCGAAGCTGAGCACGAGTCGCTGCTCGGCACGCGTGAAGGCGACGTACGCGAGGCGCCGCTCCTCTTCGAGCTCCTCGGGATCCTCCCAGGGATCGATTCCCTTGAACGGAAACACCTGCTCTTCGAGGCCTGTGACCATCACGACCGGGAACTCCAGGCCCTTGGCGGCGTGGACCGTCATCAAGGTCACCCGGTCGCCGCCGACCTGCTCGTCGGCGGCGGTGTGCAGCGTAACGTTCTCGAGGAACTCGGCAAGCGTGGAATCAGGACGCTCGCGTTGGAACTCGTCCATGGACGCTACGAGCTCCTGGAGGTTCTGAAACCGCGCATCCGCTTCCGGTGTGTCGTCGTGCTGAAGCATCTCGGTGTAGCCGCTTCGATGGACCAGCTCCGCGCCGATTTCACCGAGGGGTGCTCCGGACGCCGCGGTGTCCCGCAGCTCTGCCATGAGACCACGGAAGGCGGCGAGACGCTTTCGCGCCGCGGTTCCGAACTGGGCCAGCGTCGCATCGTCGTCGAGCAGGTCGGTCAGGCCCTGTCCGAATTGTGCCGCCAAATCGAGAAGCCGCGTGATTGTGCTCTTTCCAATTCCCCGCGGCGGCGTATTGATGATTCGAAGCAAACTCATGTCGTCTGCCGGGTTGGTCATCACGCGAAGGTACGCGAGCAGGTCTTTTACCTCGGCGCGATCATAGAAGCGCATCCCACCGACGATGCGGTAGCCGATGTTGGCGCTTCGAAGCGACTCTTCGATCACTCGCGACTGTGCGTGCGTTCGATAGAAGACCGCCACGTCCGATAGCCGATGGCCTTGAGACGAAAGCTCCCGGATACCGCGAAGCACCAGCCGCGCCTCGTCGCGCTCGTCCATCGTGCGCACGACCAGAATCGCATCGCCCTCGGGATTGTCTGTCCAGAGCTCTTTGGGCTCGCGGTCGGTGTTGCGTGCGATCACCGCGTTGGCGGCCCGGAGGATGCGCTGCGTCGAGCGATAGTTTTGCTCGAGCTTGACCAGTGTCGCGTCCGGAAAAGACGAGCGGAAATCCAGAATATTTCGACGATCGGCGCCCCGCCAGCGGTAGATGCTTTGATCATCGTCACCGACCACGCAGAGGTTGCGGTGCTCTTCCGCAAGCAGGCGCACGAGTCGGAACTGGGCGTGATTGGTGTCCTGAAACTCGTCGACGAGAACGTGGTAAAATCGGCCGACAACCGCGTCGCGGAACGACTCGTCCGATTCGAGGGCGCGTACCGTGCGGTAGATCAAATCTCCGAAATCGAGCGCATTGGCCAATCGAAGCCGCTCTTCGTAGGTCGTGTAGACGCGGCGAACGACCTCTGACCAAGCGTCGGGGGTTTCGATCTCGTCCGGCCCCTGGACCTCTTGCTTCGCTTGGTTGATGCGCCCAGCCATCGCCTTGGGCTGATACCGCTTCTCGTCGAGGCCCAGATCTCGAAGGACGCGCTTGACTAGCGCTTGTTGGTCCTGGTCATCGTAGATCGTGAAATCCTTGCTGATGCCGGAGCTCTCCCCGTGTCGCCGAAGCAGCCGGGCGCAGGTGGCGTGAAACGTGCCAACTTGAACCGCGTCGCCCTGCTCACCGAGCAGACTCGAAAGCCGCTCACGCATTTCGCCCGCGGCCTTGTTGGTAAAGGTGACCGCGAGGATTCTCCACGGCGCCACGTCGTGCGCGGAGATGAGTTGGGCTACGCGAAACGTGATGACACGGGTCTTGCCGCTGCCGGCGCCCGCAAAGACCACGAGCGGCCCCCCCTCGTGAATGACTGCCTCGCGCTGACGGGAATTCAGAGAGCTGAGGTCCAGCACTGAGTGAACCTAGCTGCCTGCCTCCGGAAAACCAGCTAAAAACCCTGATTTCAACGATGCTTTGGGGTCGAAAGCTGGCCTTCCCATCGATTTGCGCGTAGAGATCAACGGCAGGTCGCGACGGCGACTAACCCCTTGAAAACGTCGAGGATCTTGGGTGAATCAACCGCTGTCCAATGCGTCCAAAGCCAAGGAGGCCTCAACTGGTTCCTCCACAAAGGGCGATCATGACCTGGTACAACGGGTACAAGCAGGAGATACAGCGGCTTTTCGAACGCTTTTCGACAAGTATCATCGTCGCGCGTTCGCCGTGGCCATGGGTGTCGTCAAGAACGAAGATGACGCGCTGGATGCCGTTCAAGAGGCGTTCGTCAAAGTCCACAAGAACATCCACAAGTTTCAAGGGAGCTCGAGCTTCTACACTTGGCTCTATCGCATCGTCATGAATGTCTCCATCGATCACGTCAGGCGTACCAGCAGGAGAAAGAACCTGGATTTCGACGAGCGCGCACTGCACGAGGAGAGTGAGGTCGCAGGGGACGGCGCACTGGTCCCAAGTGTCACCAACGCCAACCCTGGCAAAGCGGCACTGCGCCGCGAGCTCGGCGGTGCGATCCAAGCTGCCCTGCAGGAGTTGCCCGAGCACCATCGGGCGGTAATCATCCTTCGAGAGATCGAGGGCATGAGCTACGAGGAAATGGCTGAAGCGTTAGAGGTCCCCAAAGGCACCGTCATGAGCCGTTTGTTTCACGCCAGAAAGAAGATGCAGGCCTCGCTCGCGCCTTATCTTGCGGGGGAGGCGGTTTCCGAGGCCTAGTCATGGAAAGCGCAAAGACAGAGGACGCGAAGCTTCAGATGTTCTTCGACGGAGAGCTTGCTCCCGAGGAGGAGGCCGCGGTGCGCCGTAGCCTCGAAGCCTCGCCCGAAGGTTCCGCCCAGCTGCGCGAATGGGAGCGGCTTCGCGTTGCCATGAGAAGCGTTTCGGCGGAATGGGCGGGACAGATCGACTCTGACGCGCTCTTCGCTCGGATCGAAGCTGACCTGAGCGCGCCGGTCATCCCGATCGATCGGCCGGCGCCTACGCCTGCCTTCCGTGAGGTTCCAGGCGGACGCGAGCGCCGTGTCTGGAGCGCAGCAGCGATTGGATTTGCGGCCGCCGCAGCGATCTTCTTGGCGGTGATCGCGTCGCCGAAGGGCGCCCCCCAGGGCGGAGCGCCGACTGTCGCGCGTGGGTCGGAGGTGCTCGAAGTCGATTTCGGGCCGAACACCGGGACGATCTTCGAGGTCCAGGGTGGCGCAGGGGAATCTTTGGCTGTGGTTTGGATCGATGAAGAAGAGGTAGGGCTTCCATGACTCTCATTCGACATTTGCTCATGGTTGCCGTGCTATTCGGCGCTTCGACGGCATTCGCCCAGGGCAGCTCCTTGGCGAGGTCAGACCGAGCTGCGACCATCTCGAAGGTGCCCGCTGAAGTGCTGGTCGTCCTGGCCAAGGAAGAGCCGGGCGAAATCGACCCGCAACTAAAGAAGCTGACCGCGCTGCGGAGGCCCCCGTTCAATGCCTTCCGCTCGATGCAGATCTTGTCGCGGCCCAAGCTGACCCTCACTCCCGGTAAAGACGCGCTGGTTTCGTTGCCGAACGGCCGAAGGGTGAAACTCACGCTGCTTCGGGTCATGCCCGATGGGCGCTTCAAGGTGAAAGCCGCCATCAACCGGCCCGGCAAGTCGGACTATCTGCCGCTGTTGCAGGTCGTGGCCTCTGCCGGCGATCCATTTTTTGTCGCAGGGCAGACCTACCAGGGCGGGACGCTGGTCGTTGGCGTCATCGTCGACCCGAAAAAGACCACGCAATAGGTGCGCGCAGACGATCCAGACCTGATTGAGGTCGAGGGACCTCCGTCGCTCGAACGAGGGGCGGACTTGGTCATCGAAGCGCTGTCGCCGGTCGTGACGGCCGAGCGCCGACAGCGCATCTCCGGCGTCGTTCGTGCTCGCACGGACGACCTGGTTCTGGTGCTCGACCGGATTTCCGACCCACACAACTCGAGCGCGGTGCTGCGAAGCGCAGATGCGTTCGGCCTTCAGACGGTGCACGTGATCGTGGGCGAGCATGGGTTCAAGGCGTCCAGAGGCGTTTCGAAGGGTACGCAGCGCTGGCTCGACGTCATCCGATACCAAAGCGCCGAAGCGTGTGCGCGACGTCTGAAGCGCGACGGGTATTCGATCTACGTCGCAGCCATGGGAGGCGACACCCAGCTGGAGGACCTGCGCGCGATGGAGCGACTGGCAGTGGTGTTTGGAAACGAGCACCGTGGGGTGTCCCAAGAGATGCAAACACTTTCAGATGGAACGTTCTCGATTCCGATGCGGGGATTCGTCGAGAGCCTCAACATCTCAGTCGCAGCTGCGATCACCATGCAGACCCTTGCTCGAGACGGCCGACGAGGTCTTCCCGCGGCTCGAAAACGGGAGCTCGAGGCTCGATTCCTAATGAATTCCGTCAAGAACGCGGACCAGGTCATCGACAGATTTCGCGGGAATGATTGAGCGGCCACGACTGTCGTGAATTAGGGGAGAAGGCGCCAAGCAGGGGATGCTATAGGCGCCGGCGGACCAAATGGCAGCCAAGAAAACCCAGAAAAAGAGGCGTAAGGGGAGCACGCGCAAGAAGCGTCGAACGAGCAGTCTTTCGCTCTTGCCCAAACTGATTGGCGCAGCCCTGATCGTTGGCGCGCTGCTGGTGTTGGGCGCCTACGCGTACTTTAGCCGCGATCTGCCCTCGGTGAGCTCCTTGCGTGACTACACGCCGCCACAGACGACGCGGGTGTACGACCGCAACAAAAAGCTGATTGGCGAGATCTTCGCCGAGCGCAGGACTGTGATTCCGATGTCACAGGTTCCGCGGAACGTGGTTCTCTCCGTCCTGGCCGCCGAGGACGCCGATTTTTACGAGCACGAGGGACTCGACTACCGGGGCATGCTCCGAGCGATCGGGCGGGACATCCTCGCGGGTCGCGCCGCGCAGGGTGGAAGCACCATCACCCAGCAGGTGGTCAAGCTGATGCTGTTGACCCCGGAACGAACGCTGCAGCGAAAAGTCCGAGAGCTGATCTTGGCGCGGCGGCTCGAGAGCGAGCTTACCAAAGACGAGATCCTGCACCTCTACCTCAACCACGTGAACTTTGGACATGGCCGCTACGGAATCCAGGAGGCCGCGCAATACTACTTTGCAAAAAACGCCCGCGGTCTGACTTTGGCGGAAGCAGCGATGCTGGCCGGCATTCCTCAAGCGCCGGCGCGTCTCTCTCCGCGCAGTCACCCCGAGGCGGCTAAGCGACGCCAGAGGTACGTGCTCTCGCAATTGCAGTCGAAGCGCGAGGTTTATTGGCCTGACTTGAGCGAATCGGCCATCGTGGCCGCCCGCAAAGCGAAGGTGGAGCCGGTGCCGCTAGCCGAGGGGTCCGGCAGCGCGCCAGAAGTCTTGACGATCGCCAAGCGTGCACTTCGCTCGGCCATCGGAGACGAAGCGCTCGGCAAGGGCGGCTACGAGGTCCATACGACGATCGATCTCGTACTTCAGAAAAAGGCGCGGGAGGCGCTCCAACGAGGGCTTCGCGCGGTCGATGCGCGGCAAGGATATCTGGGGCCGTTTCGCCGCACGAAACGAAGGCGCGGGCCCAAAGCAACGAAGCCAACTGACTCGCTGCGAATGGGACGAACGTACATCGCACGAGTGACGGGAACCGACGACGACGAGGAAGTTTTGCTCGATGTCGCCGGCCATCCAGCGGTGCTGCGCATGCGCGATGCCGCCCGATCCAACCCCGAGCGCCGTCGTGCGGCAGAGTTCGTCAAGAAGGACGATCTCTTGCCTGTCTCGATTACGCAGTTCGCTGCGGACGAGGACCCAGCGATCACACGTCTCGAGCGCGGACCCGAAGGCGCCGTCGTGGTCATCGAACCGCGGTCGCGGGTCGTGTTGGTATTGGTCGGAAGCTTCGCAGCGGTCAGCGGCTTCAATCGGGCGACCCAGGCCATTCGCCAGCCAGGCAGCACATTCAAGCCGATTGTATACGCGAGGGCGATTCAGTCGCGTCGATTTACGGCGGCGTCATTGGTGGTGGACGCGCCTGCCGTGTACGACGAATGGAAGCCTCGCAACTACGAGCAATGGAACTACCAAGGCGCTGTTCGCCTGCGAGAGGCGCTCGCCCGCTCGATCAACATGGTCGCTATTCGAGTGGTGGAAGAGCTCGGGGTTCAAGACGTGGCGCAGTTCGCGCGGCAAGTCGGAATCACGACCAAACTCGAAGAAGACATGGCGTTAGCGCTAGGCGCGAGCGGCGTGAGGCCGATCGAGCTTGCAAATGCCTACGCGACGTTTGCGGCGGGTGGCCGCTGGGCGCCAACGCGAATCATAAGCAAAATCGTGGATCCAGGGGGAGCGCAGGTACCCTTAGCCGCCAGCGAGCCGGCTCGCGACGTCATGTCCCCCGACGAAGCGTACGTCATGACCAGCATGCTTCGAAGCGTCGTCACCGAGGGTACCGGCGCGCCTGCGCAGCGCCTCGAGCGCGCCGTGGTCGGCAAGACCGGCACGAGCAACGAGGCGCGCGACGCCTGGTTCGTGGGGTACTCGCCGTCGGTTGTCGCCGGAGTCTGGGTGGGCTTCGACGACCAACGATCGCTAGGGAAGCGAGAGACGGGCACCAGAACAGCGCTACCGATCTGGATCGACGTCATGGCCGCGGCAGATCAGACGCCGAAAGAGACTAACTTCGCCATGCCGAGCGGCGTGATCAGGGCTCGGATTGACCCAGCTTCCGGTCTGTTGGCGTACGAAGGACAAGAAGACGCGTTCGACGAGGTTTTCCTCTTGGGCACGGCACCGACGGATGTGGCTAGGTCCCCGGATGTAGCCGACCCGAATCTCTTCCTCATGGAGCAGTTCGATGAAGAAGGCGAGAGCGGTTCACCGGAGTCCGCGCGACCGATTCGCGAAGATCGAGTGCTCGGTGGCGTAGCGCCGCCATGAACAGCTTCGGCGCCCGCATCGTCATTCTCTTCGCACTCGCGGCAAGCTTCCCTGTCGCGCTGACGGGTTTGGTTTGGTTTGGCGTTTCTCAGTGGGGCGCCGGAGAGGCGTCGACGGCGGCCGAGATGGCCCGAGTGCAGCAGCGCGAGCTCGATGTCCAGCGGACGGCTGCCGTCCAGCGTCTTTGTCGTGATGATCTTGCAATCGACACCCTGCTCGACGAACGCGGACGCGAGGCGCCACCGAGGCTCGACTACGACCGGCTGCTTCGAGGCTCGATGGACGCGGCCGGGCTTCAGGCACTCTGGGTGCTCGACTCGCTGAGCGGCGAAGTCCTTGCAACCGGCCATCGCGACCGGATCCTCGGCAACGAAGGCGCTGAGCTGACGCGCGAGGCGAGAAGCGCGGGGGAGCGCCCGTTTGTTTTGCTCCTGGGGGCTCAAGAACATCAACGATTCCTGGTGAGCGCCTGCTCGATTTCGCGGGGGGGAGCTCGACTGACCCTCGTCGCGGGTCATCGTTTTTCAGAGCTGCGTAGCCTCGATCCTCGGCAGCTCGTGATCACGGGAAAAGCCGGAAGAGGAGAGGAGCTGGTCGCGGAGCTGATGGACTCGGAGGGCGTGACGCAAAGCGTCCTCGTCTGGCGGCCCAAGGTCGATCGACGAGGGCCTCCGCTCTTGTTGTGGATCGCCTGCGTTGCAGCGTTGGTGCTTGGGCTCGCACTTCTTTTTGGTGGCTACCTCAACCGTTGGCTGCGGTCATCGATCGACGAGCTAACCGAGGCGGCGACGCGGGTTGGTCGGGGCGACCTCGACACCACGCTGCGTGATGGTGCAGCCGGAGCGTTTCCCGCGACGGCAACGGCATTCAATCGGATGACCCGCGACCTCAGGGACGCGCGCGAGCAGCTTCGGCAGACGGAGCGGATCGCCGCCTGGCAGGAAATTGCGAAGAGCCTCGCCCACGAGATCAAGAACCCGCTTTCGCCGATTCGTCTTTCTGTCGAGACCTTGCGGAAGGCGCGCGAACGATCTTCCGAAAACTTCGATGCCATGTTCGACGAGTCGACGAGGACGATTCTGCAAGAGGTCGAGCGGCTGCGAATCATCGTCGACGAGTTCAGTCGATTCGCGCGACTCCCGGCTCCAAAGCTCACGAATGTCGATCTTCGTGAAATCACCGCCCAGGCGGCATCCCTACACGCCAAGGGCGAGGTAGCGCTCAGTACCGCCATTCCCGAAGGACCGCTGATGGCGTTGGTGGACGCGGATCAGATCACGCAGGTCTTACACAACCTGCTCCAGAACGCGCAACACGCTGCGATCGAGGCTCACCCCGACGGGGGCGGCGCCGTGCGAGTGGGCCTCGAGCAGAGTGCTGCCACTCTGTACATTCGGGTGGAGGACAACGGCGCCGGAATCTCTGCCGATCAGACGGCGGCGATCTTCGAGCCGTACTACACCCGCAAGCAAGGCGGCACCGGGCTCGGTCTGGCGATCACGCAGAGAATCGTGACCGAGCACGGCGGTCGCATCGACGTCGAGTCGAAACCGGGGCGAACGGCTTTTACGGTAGTGCTGCCGAGGCGTTGACCGAAAGGCGTCCTACACCGTCGGCAGCGACGCTTGTCTCTTCACCGGCGGTAGCGTCAGAATCGGAGCATAGCGCCAGGCAAAACAAATGAACCCTAGACACCATGTTGCCGCGGACAGTGCCAGTAAGATGCGCGCCGCAGGACCGAACGTAGACGCCACCCGGCAAATCGCCGCGATCGTGATCAAGACATATGCGCTTGTCAACAGCCGGTGGCTCTCCAGGGGTCGACCGGTGTGTCCCAAGGCGGCCCGACTGGCAACGGCGAGAATCATGGTCGTGACGGCGCCAGCAGTCAGCGCGTGGATGCCTGCCGATTGCGGAATCAAGCCGACCTCCGCGAAGCTCAGGAGCAGGATCCCAACAGGGAGCCACAGAAAGGCGACGTGAAGCACCCAGACCAGAGGCTCCACGCCGCCCCGGATGCCTTGCCAGCGCGCAAGCCGGATGAACAACAGGACACTGGTCAGTAGCCCAAGCAGCGCCGTCAACCTCGTGTTGGAGGATGCGAGTTGCGAGATGGCAAACCCGACCAGGAATCCGCTGCTGACAAGATCAAAACGGCTGAACATCGGCGGCGGCGCCAGCGGTTGTTGATCTGCACGTCGACGTTTCAACCAGTTTCTCGTGAACGCTGGGATGATTCTGCCACCGATCAAATTGATGAGCATCACGATGAGCCAAAGGCCAGAGTGAAGGGCGGTGATGCTCCAGCCCGCGCTTCGCGTCACGCCCACGAAGAAGACGGCATTACTCGCTACGAGCAGGCCAAGGATCAGAAGCACTTTGTAGTTACGCTCATTGCGTACGCTGATCACCTCGCGGCACATCAGGGCAAACAGCAAAAGGCCATATCCGAGGTCGGCGATGATCGCGGGCGCCAGCAGGCTTTGGGACGGGAGCGAAAAAAGGATACGCGCAATCAGCCAGAGCGCGCTGAGCACTAGCAGCGGAGCACCTGAAACCGGCGGGCGATTCGTCCACGTTGCAACTGCGGTCAGCGCGAAGCCACCGACCGCCGCGCCGGCGAATCCAAAGATCATTTCGTGTGCATGCCACCAACTGGGCGTGCCGAGCATCACCGGGAACGGTAGAAACCCGAGCCAGGCCCCCACCCACAGCGGCACCACGACAATCGCGTAGACGGTAGCGAGCAGGAAGAGGGGGCGAAACGCGTAGCTGAAGAACACCGTCACGGGAA
>CBESWY010000097.1:0-10122 GCA_965533395.1 uncultured Myxococcales bacterium | reverse complement strand
GACGCGCAGCCGGGGCGTTTCCTCACCCGCAACCGTTTGATTGCGGCGCTCGGGCGCTCGACGATCGTCGTTCAGGCCCCCTCCCGGTCCGGCGCGCTCTCGACCGCGAGGTTCGCCAAGCGGCTCGGCCGGCCGGTTTTTGCAGTGCCCGCTTCCCCTTGGGATCCACGTGGTTCGGGCAATCTCAGCCTCCTCCGCCAGGGGGCGAGGATTTGCGTGCGTCCCGCCGATGTCCTATCGGAGACGGCGCTGGCGGGGAGCGGCCGACGGCCAGAGTCCCCTAAGAAAACAGAAAAACCCACGATTTCAGCACTTGACCCAACCCGAACAAACAATTCTCCGGTCTTTGGGAGGCCGGGCCCGCCATCCGGAGGACCTCTGCCAGCGCACCGGAATTCCTGCGTTCGAGGTTCAGCAGTCTATTCTCCGGCTGCTCGTCCGGGGGCTGATCGAGGAGAAGCCCGGCGGCCGGTATCAAAGTTGCCGAACTGGGCGCCAGCCTTACTAAAGGAGATCGATGTCCAAAATCCTCCTCATCGTGGAGTCCCCTGCCAAGGCGAAGACCATCAAGAAGTACGTCGGCGACGGCTACGAGGTCCTTGCGTCCAAAGGCCACATTAAGGACCTCCCGAAGAAGGGCGGCGTCGACATCGAGAAGGGCTTCCAGGAAACCTACGAGCTGCTCGAGGACAAGGGCAAGCCGGAGGTCGTCAAAGCGATTCGGGCTGCCGCCAAGAAAGCCGACAAGGTCCTGCTCGCAACCGACCCGGACCGCGAAGGCGAGGCCATTGCCTATCACCTGATGGAGGTGGCGAAGAAGGCCAACAAGGAAGCCGAGATCAAGCGTGTTCTGTTCGAAGAGATCACCAAACGCGGCGTTCAAAAGGGGCTCGACGCGCCGCGAGAGCTCGATTCGAACCTCTACGAGGCGCAGCGCACCCGCCGTGTCCTCGACCGCATCGGCGGCTACCCGCTGTCGAGCCTTCTGTGGAAGAAGCTTGCGTTTGGGCTTTCGGCCGGGCGTGTGCAGACGCCCGCGCTTCGAATCATCGTCGACCGTCAGCACGAGCGTGATGCGTTCGTCTCGGTCGACTACTGGCTCGTCGAAGCGCGGCTCAAGGGCGAGAAGCCGCATTCCTTCATGGCCATGCTGCAAAGCGTCGACGGCAAGAAGCTCGACAAGGTCGGGTCGCGGCTCGCGGTGCTCAGCGCGGACGACTCGACTCGCTACGTTTCTGACCTCAAGGCGGCCGACTACGCGGTCAAGGCCATCACGAAGCGCAAGGCGTCGCGAAAGGCGCCGGCTCCGTATACGACGTCGAAGCTGCAGCAGGACGCTGCCAACCGTTTGAGCATGCCGCCAAAGCGCACCATGCGCATCGCGCAGCAACTCTACGAAGGCATGACGCTCGGTCGGGGCAAGAACTCCGAAACGGTCGGGCTCATCACCTACATGCGTACCGACAGCACTCGGCTTTCGCCCGACGCGGTGAATGACTGCCGCGATTACATCGCCAAGAAGTTCGGCAAGGGCTCGGTGCCCGAGAAGCCAAACTTCTTCAAGACGAAGAAGCAAAACGTGCAGGACGCCCACGAGGCCATTCGTCCGACGCGTCTCGATTTGCCGCCCGAAGAAGTCAGCAAGTACCTGACCGATCCACAGCGCCGGCTCTACAAGCTCATTTGGGACCGTTTTGTGGCGTCGCAGATGACGCCGGCCGTGTTCGACCAGACGGGCGTCGAGATCGAGGCCAAGTCGGCCAGCCATGTCTATGGGCTTCGCGCGAGCGGCAGCGTCCTCAAGGTTGCCGGGTGGCGGGCGGTGTACGGCGCCACGACCGAGCTTGCCGGCGAAGAGCCGAGCCCCGACGACCGAACCGAAGACGACGACAGCCTGCCGGAGCTAAAAGAAGGCGAGGCGCTGCACGTCGTGATTCCGCCCGGCGTCGAAGGGCATCACAAGAAAACCGAGCCGCCGCCCCTCTTTACCGAGGCGACGCTCGTCAAGAAGCTCGAAGAAGAAGGCATCGGCCGCCCGAGCACCTACGCGGAAATCATCAGCAAGGTCGAGCAGCGCTCGTATGTCGAAAAGGACGGCAACAAGCTCGTTCCGACGCCGCTCGGCACGCTGGTCATCGAGAAGCTCGTGGCCGACAACTTCGACCTCGCCGACATCGGGTTCACGCGGAAACTCGAGGAAGACCTCGATGCCGTGGGCGAAGCGCGGGCGAAACGCCTCGACGTGCTTCAGCCCTTCCACGACCGCCTGCAGGCGCAAATCGCGCACGCGGTCGAGCAAGAGGGGAAGTGGTGGCCCGACCCCGTCGAGATCGGCGAGAAATGCCCGGAGTCGGGTGACCCGCTGGTGAGGCGCTGGGGCCGCAACGGGCCGTTCATCGGTTGCACCAAGTACCCGGAGTGCCGCTACACGCTCAACATCGGCCCCGACGGCGAAATCGAAGCGCCCAAAGAGCCGGAGCTCACCGAGTACGATTGCCACGAGTGCGGCGCGAAGATGACGAAGCGCTGGGGCCGCAACGGCTGGTTCCTCGGCTGCTCCAAGTACCCGGAGTGCAAGCACACCCGCGCGGTGCCGCTTGGCTACAAGTGCCCCAAGTGCAAAACCGGCGACATCGTTCCCATCAAGCCCAAGGGCCGCGGTCGCCCATTTTACGGCTGCACGAACTACCGCTCCGATGAGCCCTGTGACTTCCGCGTTTGGCAGAAGCCGATCGGGCAAAAGTGCCCGACATGCGGGACCGACTTCCTGGTCGCCATGGGCGGCAAGAAGAACCCCAAGCTCAAGTGCGTCAACGAGACCTGCGACTTCGAGCGAAGCTACGATCCATCCGAGCTGCTCGACGAGGGCGAGTCCGAAGAAGCCCCGCCTGCCGCAGGTTCGGCCGCGGGCTAAGGTTCGGCCGTGGCAGACGTGGTCGTCATTGGTGCGGGCCTCGCCGGCACCGAATGTGCTTGGCAGTTGGCCCAACGCGGCCTCTCGGTGCGCCTGATCGAGCAGAAGCCGGGGTCGCGCACGCCGGCGCAGCATTCAGACCAAATGGCAGAGCTGGTTTGCTCCAACTCGTTTCGGGGTGCGGCCTTGCACAATGCCGTCGGCCTGCTCAAAGAAGAAATGCGTCGCGCAGGTTCACTGGTCATGGAGGTCGGGGCGCTCCACGAGGTGCCCGCAGGTGGGGCCTTCGCCGTCGACCGCGAGAAGTTCAGCGCCGAAATCACGCGCCGGGTCAAAGGCCACCCGCTTATTGAAGTGGTTCATGAAGTCGTCGATCGGATTCCGGAACAGCGGCCGGTCGTCATCGCGACGGGGCCGCTCACTTCGGGGGGCCTCGCAGACGACATCGCGTCGGCCGTGGGCGCCGAGCACCTGGCCTACTACGACGCCATCGCGCCGATCGTCTCGGCCGATTCCATCAACTTCGATCGTGCGTTTCGGGCTTCGCGCTACGACAAGGGTGGAGACGCCGCCTACGTCAACTGCCCGCTCGACCAAGAGGAGTACGACGCATTCGTGCAAGCCCTCCTCGAGGCCGAGAAGGTGACGGCGCGCGAGTTCGAGAACGTTCGATACTTCGAAGGCTGCCTTCCGATCGAGGTGATGGCGGCTCGGGGTCACAAGACCCTCTCCTTTGGCTGCATGAAACCGGTCGGCCTAACCGACCCGCGCACCGGTCGCTGGCCGAAGGCCGTGGTTCAGCTGCGCCAGGAAGACGAGGCCGGCACGGCGTTCAACATGGTCGGCTTCCAAACGCGGATGACCTGGCCCGAGCAGAAGCGCGTCTTTCGCACGATCCCCGGCTTGGAGAACGCCGAGTTCGAGAGGCTTGGCAGCATTCACCGCAACACCTTCGTGAACTCGCCTGCCGTGCTCGACGACGACTTGGCGCTTCGGTCGCGGCCGGGTGTCTATCTCGCCGGTCAGATCAGCGGGGTCGAGGGCTACGTCGAGAGCGCGGCATGCGGGATGCTCGTCGGGATGAAGCTCGCGCAGGAGGCGCGTGGGCTCGCGTTCTCGTTTCCGCCGGCCACGACCATGCTCGGGGGTATGGTTGGGCATCTGCGGGAGCCCAACGATGACTTCCAACCGTCGAACGTGATGTTCAGCATGGTCCCAGCGGTCGAAGGGCGCCGGATGAACAAGCGCGTTCGGCGCGATGCGCAGTCGGCGCGCGCCTTGCAGGATCTCGGGGCCTGGCTGACCAGCGTGGTAGAGTCCAACGATGCGCGAATCGGACCCGCTCGAACGGCAGATCGACGCGTTCGCTCAATACCTGGCGGATGAGCGGCGGAGCTCGCCGCGCACCGTCGAAACCTACATTCGTGACCTCCGAAGTTTTCGCGACTTCGTGCGCGAGCAGGGGCTGCCTCTCGATGCCCGCAAGCTCGACATCGTCGCGCTACGGGGGTTTTTGGGAAGCTTGTTTCGCACCAATCAGGCCAGCACGATGAAGAAGAAGGTGAGCGCGATTCGTTCCTTCTTCAAGTTTCTCCTCAAGCGCCATCTCATCGACAAAAATCCGGCGTCGGGGCTGCGTTCGCCGAAAATCGGGAAGTCGCTGCCTCGATTTCTCACGGTCGACCAAGCGTTTCGCGTGATGGATGCGCCGCCCAAAGAAGAGAAGCGCGCCAAGCCGCTCGTGGTGCGCGACCAGGCCCTGCTCGAGACGCTGTACGGCACGGGCGTGCGCGTAGGCGAGCTTGCGGGGATGAACGTGGACGATTGCGATTTCAGCGCGTCGTCGGTTCGGGTGCTCGGCAGAGGCGGCAAGGAGCGCATCGTTCCGCTCGGGAAATCGTCCGTCGAAGCGCTTTGCTGAACGAAGACGCCTTAGGGGCGCTGCTCGATACCGTAGAGCGGTATGCGGCCGCGCACGTCGGCTACGTGTCGAACGTCGTCGATTCGGTGCCGGCGAGAGACGGCGAGATCAGCGATAACCCCGCGGACATGACAGTGACCGGGTCAGGCTTGGCGATCGAGGTCGGTGGCGAACGAGGACGTCTGTGCCCAGAGCAGGCCGAATCCGAGGCGGAAACGTCGAGTATTTCGTGGCTAGCCGTCCGAGCGGCTTTCGTGATAGAAGCCAGTCCCATGCAGAATGTAGTCTTAAAGCTGGCGTTTTGCGCCTCGATCTTGGGTGCGGCGATCGCTGGATGCGGGAGTGACACCGCAACTGGGGGAAACGGCGGAGTTGGCGGGACGGAGCCTCCGGCGAGTTGCGCCGTGGCGGCCGCGGAGGGGACCCAAACCTGCCTCAGTGAAGCCAATGCCGCCTGGAACGCTTGCTATCAAGACAACGGCACCGCCTGTGCCGCCGACGACCCGGCGATCATCGCAGCTCTGGGCGGGCTCGAGTCGACGGTTACAGCGAGCTGCACTGATGGCGAGCTCCTATCGCTGGACGTGTCGGCGTTGGTCGGGCGGCTTCAGACGTCATGCTCCTCGGAGGCCACCTCGCTCGCCTCCCGTTCGTACGGCGGTCCGCAAGGAGCGGTGTGGGCGGACAGCGATGTGGGCGATCAGGCGTGCATTCAAGCCGCGCAGCTCAGCGCGTCGAACCTGATCGACGCTGTGGTCGCCGGCGCCAACGACTGCCTCGCGTCGGAGAGCTGCGTCGATGATGCTTTCCAAGGTGACGTCGCGGCGCTCGCCGCATCCGCAACGCAAGACATCGGCGAGGCGTGCGGTGCGCTCCAGACCCTGATCGCGCTCACGCCGGAGCAGTACGTCGACCGAGCTGTCCACCAGTCGGACTGTGTCATCGCAACCGCGCATGAGGACACGGCACCGCTGATGCTCTCTTGCGGACCGCAGCGGGCCGGCGACACCCCGGTACGCGGCGAATACGTGCAGATCGTGCTCGATGGCGAAGAGTGGGGCACCATCTGCGGCGACGGCAGCCCGTTCGCCTTCCAGCTTCGACTCGCGCCCGAAGGCCAGCCGCTCGACCGCGTGCTGATTGGAATGCAGGGGGGAGGTGTTTGCGTCTTCGAAGCGGACTGCACGAACATCGTAGAGAATGCCCCGGGCTTGCTCGAAGCCCTCGACGACCAGGCGGAGACGACCGGGATCATGAGCAACGACCCCGAGGAAAGCCCGTTCGCGGACTGGACCAAAGTGTACCTTCCGTATTGCAACCAGGATGTCTACACCGGCGGAGGTGTCACTGAGGCATTCCCGGACTTCACCATCGAGCGATACGGAGCCATCAACGTTCGAGCCGCGGTCGAGTACGTTCGCAACCTGCTCTGGCGGATGCTCGACGAAGAGGGCGGCAACGGGTACCGCCCGGATCAGATCACCGCGGCGTTCGGAGGCTGGTCCGCGGGCGGGTTCGGAACCCTTTACAACTACCACTGGGTGCTCGACGACCTTCAGTGGCCGAACACCGCCGCGTTCCCCGACGCTTCGCTCGGGCTCGACAGTGGTGGTTTTCCAAGCATCGGTGCTCTGGGCAGCATCCTGGTCTCCGGATGGAATGCTCTTCCGAACTTCCCGCCATACTGTTTTGCAGGCGACTGCGCGGTGGGGCCGACACTCTACAACGCGACCGCGCCCCGCCTCAAGGGCGTCCCGAATCAGCAGCTCTTGATCCTGACTAATCAGAACGACAGTACACAGGTCTCGACGACGTTCTTCCCGAGCACCGAGGCTTGGATCGACGCGGAGCGAACGTCGGTGTGCGACACGCGTGATTTGAACGGCATCCAGTACTATCTGACGAGCTCGACCGACAGCGTGCACGTCGTCTCGCCCAGGCCTCTCTTTTACTCGGGCTCCGTCGACGGTGAGGTGATGTCAGACTGGCTTTGGGACGGTGTCGTCGCAGACCCGGACAATGTGGTCGACCGGATGGAGGAGGGCGACTTCGTCTCAGTCATCCCAGGCGTGGAGCCGTTCCCCTGCTCGGTTGCGCCGTAGTCAACCCGACCAGCTCGGAGCGATTCTGCGCTATCATCACCGCGCAGGGTTCACGATGGCGGGCACCCCAGGACGCTTTCCGGTTTGCGGTCATCTCGACGTGGCCTCGAGGCAAAGCTGCAAGAGCAGCACATGCGGAGGCTGTCTTTTCGGCCTTGCCTGTGCACGCCGCCGCCAAGCCATCCCGTACGGATTACCTCCACGAACGTTGCGGTATTGCCCGTGTCTGCCTGCACTAAGCCTAATCGTCGCCCTCTCGCAATTCCGCGTCAATCTCTCCGCAGGCGAAGGCAAGATGGCGGGTCTGGTTGTAGCTGGGCAGGCCGTGATCGCGCCCGCGCTGTATGTTGAGCGACGCCAAGTCGAATCCGCCCGCTCCGGGAGGACCAAAGAGGAAGTCACGTACGTCGTCGACGAGCTCGGTATCGATAGCCGAGCAGGCCTGGCTGGCGAGGCCGCGCAGGATCGGCTCGATGCCCCCTTCGTTCACCAGCCGATCGGGCCGGAAGAATGCGTCCCGCAGCGGGAGATTGCCTTCGGGAATCGTATTGAGGGCCGCATCGAGTCGCAACGGGGTCGGGCTCAAGGCACTGTGCCCAAAACGATAGACGGCCGTCGAAAACTCGTTGAAGATGGCCGGGCTCGCGTTCCAGAAGTAGTTCGAATGGGCAGGCAACGCGTTGGGGCCTAGAAGCGCCGGCAAGAACTCGTTGTAGGTGATGACCTGCATCAGCGCGCCGACGATTCGCCGCGCTTCCTGGTAAACCTCCTCGCCGGTGAGCAACGGGTCGTTGGCCGCGATCTCCGCAGCGAGCCGGTTGTGCTCGCGAACGAACAGCGTGTGCATGGCGGTCAAGCCGACCTGCTCGTTGGCCCTGACATCTCCAGCGAGAAACAAGGTCGGATCGGTTCCGCCCGCGTTGGGTAGGCCCGGTATATTGAAGGGAAGCAGATCGCCGGCACTTACAAGGAGCCGCCCAGTGCCGTCATTGGTTCGCAGCGCGGCAGCTCTTACATCGTCCGAGCCGTAGACATTGGACCCATCGATGAAATGCGTGTTCTGGTTCATCTGCTGCCGCGGATACGCAAGGTCGTTTCCGGTTCCGGGATGATACGCAGACCTATCGAACGCGATCGTTGCGGTGCCCGAGCTGGTCGGATCGAAAGAGGGATCTCCCATCGGCACTGCAATCGGCATTGGCTCGGCATGACCTTGTGCCTCCGTGAGATCGATGTCGTGGTCCACATCGCCATAATCGACCGGCGCCATTCGGCGAAGCGTCGTATCGGCCGCACCTAGCTCGAGGTGCGTCAGATGGTTGCCGGTTCCATCGATGCTGCGGCACCGACCGGTCGGCTCTTCAGATGGGTCGGGTGGAGGAAGGCTCGCCGGATCGACATTGGCGTTCGGGGAAAGTGCATCCAGCACTTCCTGGCAGCTCATCGCCATGGTCGGCAACAATAGAAGCGCTGCGAGCAGTCGCATGCACGTTGTCATCCGATACTGTCCCACAGGTCGCACTCTCCGGGTCGGGCGGCGAGCCGTATATCGAAGATCCGCGCGACTTGGAAGGTGTAATGACCGCGAGGTCGACGATGTCCGTTTCCAGCTAATCAAGCGCTCGAAAATGCCTGAGCCACTGCGCTAGATCGTGCGAATACTCACACAAACGTACCCGCGCGCGCCCCTATCTCGGCTGCGGATTGGAGGCCGTCACGCGCCGGGTGCGCGGGCGCCGGAACGGCCCCATGGAAGAAAGCACTCGTATTTCGAGGAGCGAGACCAGGCGTGGTCGGGATACGTTGAGGAAGTCCGCGGCCTGCTGCGGTGTTAGCTGCGGGCCGTGGTCACAGCAGGAAGATTGGCGGTCAGGAACCAGGTTGCTCAGAGGGCGTGGCTCTGGCCCCGGATCTAGTGTTCGATACGGTCACCTACGCCTTCTCGAATGGCGAGCTTCAGAAGACCGCCTGACGTGTCGATGTGAAAAGAGATGACATGAGGTGACGAACCCTGAACACGACAAAGCGGCTAAGCTCCTGCGCGCCGGCTGAACAAGCGTGCTCGGCGTGACGCGCAGTCGGCGCGCGCCTTGCAGGATCTCGGGGCCTGGCTGACCAGCGTGGTAGAGTCCAACGATGCGCGAATCGGACCCGCTCGAACGGCAGATCGACGCGTTCGCTCAATACCTGGCGGATGAGCGGCGGAGCTCGCCGCGCACCGTCGAAACCTACATTCGTGACCTCCGAAGTTTTCGCGACTTCGTGCGCGAGCAGGGGCTGCCTCTCGATGCCCGCAAGCTCGACATCGTCGCGCTACGGGGGTTTTTGGGAAGCTTGTTTCGCACCAATCAGGCCAGCACGATGAAGAAGAAGGTGAGCGCGATTCGTTCCTTCTTCAAGTTTCTCCTCAAGCGCCATCTCATCGACAAAAATCCGGCGTCGGGGCTGCGTTCGCCGAAAATCGGGAAGTCGCTGCCTCGATTTCTCACGGTCGACCAAGCGTTTCGCGTGATGGATGCGCCGCCCAAAGAAGAGAAGCGCGCCAAGCCGCTCGTGGTGCGCGACCAGGCCCTGCTCGAGACGCTGTACGGCACGGGCGTGCGCGTAGGCGAGCTTGCGGGGATGAACGTGGACGATTGCGATTTCAGCGCGTCGTCGGTTCGGGTGCTCGGCAAAGGCGGCAAGGAGCGCATCGTTCCGCTCGGGAAATCGTCTGTCGAAGCGCTTCAGCTCTATTTGCCCGCGCGGCGCGGTCTGCTCGTCAAAGCCAAGGAGGGCGATGCCGACGCGCTCTGGCTTTCGCGCAACGGGCAGCGGCTGAGCGTGCGACAGGTGCAGAACATCGTTCGGCGCTACGGGACTCTCGGAGCAGGGCGGGGCGACCTTCATCCCCATGCGATGCGGCACACCTGCGCCACGCATCTGCTCGATGCCGGCGCCGACCTACGCTCGATTCAGGAGCTACTCGGACATTCGAGCCTGTCGACGACGCAGCGATACACGCATGTCAGCGTCGATCGGCTGATGGAGGTCTACGACCGCGCTCACCCGCTCGCGAAGGACAAAGCCAGCGACGGTTGACAGCCCAAAAGGCCGACTTAGGTTGCTTCGACTAAGATGAATCAGCCTGACCCGCCCGTTTTTCGTTCCACCACCATCGTTGCCGTTCGCCGAAACGGCCAAGC
>CBESWY010000096.1:0-10160 GCA_965533395.1 uncultured Myxococcales bacterium | reverse complement strand
GGCTTGCCCACTTCGACCTTCTCGCCGCCGACCATCAAGATGTCGGTGAACTCCACTTTGGAGCCGACATCACCTGCCAGCTTTTCGACGCGAATCGTGTCGCCTTCGGCAACGCGATATTGTTTTCCGCCTGTTTGAATGACCGCGTACATAGATGAATCCATCAATCCCTGGGCTTCAGGGGCGCGTAGTCTAAGGGCTGCGGACTGGCCTGCAAGTCAAAACCAAGCCACCCTCAATCCCCTCGTGACTGCTGAGCCAAGATCCCTGAATCACGAGAGAAATTGCCCTTCTGGCAGGTCGGCTCGAAGGGTCGGCCGCTTCGGGTCGAAGATCAGTGCGAGGGCGACGATCGAATACTCGAAGATCTGCAGCCAGAGGGGCATCCGCCACACCCCTTGGCTGACCCAGAGATCGAGCGGCGCGTATGCGCACAGGACGACGGCACTCCAAACCAAGCCCGCCGAGCCACCTGCGATCAGTTCGAGCGGAAGCAGCCAGGCAAGGTACCACGGATGGACCTGCGGAGAGAGAAGCAGGACCGACCAAATCAGGAATCGTGCAGCGGCTACGCTCGGCACGCGACGCTGCACCACGATGGCGCTCAGCAGCACGAAGGCCAGCAGGATCATGACGCGCGCCGCGAGATCGGCTGAGGTGTCGCCCAGACCTTGGCGGCTTGCCCAGTCGGCGAGCGCAAAGAAGCTTTCGTTGCCACGCCAACGGCTTGCGAACTGCCCTGTGCCAGAGACGGGATCGACGGGGGCGTGCGAAACGACGAGGGGCATGAGCAAGAGCACGGAGGCGAACATCGCGCCCAACAAAACCTTGGGCCTTCGGGCGAACAGCGGCAGGAACGCCAAGCCGACGACCTTTAGCCCAACGGCAGCACAGACTGCGATCCCGGCTCGAAAGTAGCGCTGCTGCGCGAGGGCCCAGGCCGTGACGAGGAGCGCGAGGCCGCAGAGGATGTCGAGGTGGCCGTTGAGCGCACTCTCGCTCAACAAGAGCGGGTTGAGGGCGAGGCCCAAGGGCGCCTGGGGGGATTTGGCGATTCGCCCGACGAACCCCGCGGTGACCACGTGCGCAACGAGTGCCAGGAGCTTGACGGTCCATGTCTGTCCCCCGACCCAGGCCGACACCACGAACAAGAGTTGGGACAGCGGTGGGTAGATACTGCCGATGGTAGGGTTGTTGATGTGCAGCCAGACCTCGTCACGGAACGGCGCGAGGGCGAGGTCGTCGGGGGCGAGTCGATACGGGTTGAACCCTTCGAGCCAAATCCGCCCCTCCCAGAGGTAGCGGTAGAGGTCATCGGACAGGAGCGGCGGTGCCAAGACGAGGGGCGCGCCAAACAGCAAGCCAAGCGCGGCCAGCCACAGCGGAGGCAGCCTGCCGATCGAACGAGAAAGGGCGAGCAAGCCGGCGTACGGGATGAACGAGATCGCCAAACCGGCGACGACCGTCGAGGGCCGGCACCCCGAGCGCGCTGCGAGTGCGAGCGCTGCGAGGACGCATCCCAGGAACGCGAGGCAGACGACGAAGAGGCTCTGGGCCCGGCGCGCCGTCATTGGATGACGAATCGCAAAACGCGAATCCGTTCACCGGGCAGAAGGCTTTGACGAAACTGCCCTGCGATCCGGCGCCCTACCGCAACGGAGATGGTGACCAGCGTCGGCCCTCCGCTGCCGATGCACTCCCCCCAGTAGTGAACCTCGACCTCGTAAATGCCGTCCATGGGGCGCGCGCCCACCCAGCGTATGTTCTCGATCTGCGGGTTGGGCATGTCGACGCAGTCACCGCGGCCGGAGTGGTCGACGCGAGCGCCCGACGGAGTCGAAGGTCGCTGGAAGCTCAGGGTGTCACCGAGTGGCCCCGTGACGTAGAGGTCGATGTCCGCACCTGTGTTCCAAGAAGCGGTGACCTGCATCAAGCCGGTCCCGTACCCGCATCCGTCGTCGATCACGCCGTCGCAGTCGTCGTCGATGGCATTGCAGGACTCCTCGACCGGCTTGGAGCAATCACGGGGAATCTCCTGGGCCGTGGCGATGGGGACGATCGAGACGAGAACGGGCGCCTCGATGACGCTGGGCGTGTCGATGGTTTCATCGGTGTCCCGGACTGTTTGGCTTCCAGGGCCGTCTACGCCACGGCCGGCGCATCCGGAGGAGCACAGCAAAACGGCGATTGCGACTCGTTTCATCATCCGGCCGGCACTATAGCCGAGGTAGCGTACAATGCGGGTGCGATGATGGAGGCACTCGAGCAAGCCAAGAGCGCAATCGTGGGCCGAACCGGAAAGGCGGACATTGCCTTGGTCCTCGGGTCGGGGCTCGGAGACTATGCAAACAGCTTGGAGGATGCGCGTGCGATTCCGTACGCAGAGATCCCCCACATGCCCTTGTCAGGCGTCTTGGGGCATGCGGGCAATCTCGTCACCGGGGGCAGCGCTGGAAAGCGCATCGTGGCGATGCAAGGACGCGCCCATCTCTACGAAGGGAATTCCCCGAGCGAGGTCGTGTTTGGCGTCCGCTTGATGGGCCTGCTCGGCGCCGAGACCTTAATCGTCACCAACGCTGCCGGAGGGATCGCCCCGGACCTCGAGGCGGGCGACCTCATGGCGATCCGCGATCAACTCAACCTCACCGGGACGAGTGGTCTCGTCGGTCCAAACGACGAGCGCCAAGGCCCGCGATTCCTCGACATGAGCGCCGCCTTCGATCCCGAGCTGATCGAAATTGCAAGCGGCTTGGCGACTGGGCTCGGGTTTGAGCTGCGGCGCGGTGTTTACGCCGGCCTCCTCGGACCGGCCTACGAGACCCCTGCCGAAGTGCGCATGCTCAGGACCCTCGGGGCCGACGCAGTAGGGATGAGCACGGTGCTCGAGGTGCTGGCCGCGCGGCACATGGGGCTTCGGGTCTTAGGTATCTCGTGCATCTCGAATCTCGCCGCGGGAATTTCGGAAGTCCCACTCAGTCACGCGGAAGTAACCGAAACCGCGGGCCGTGTTCGGCCGCGTTTCGAAGCCCTGCTGTCGAGCGTGCTGGAGTCGATCTGATGGACGAGAGTGACTGGGCAGGGTTGAAGCGCGCTGCGGTGGAGGCCCGAGCGAATGCGTACGCCCCCTACTCCGGTTTCGCTGTCGGCGCGGCCGTTCTGAGCACGGGTGGCCGTGTGTTCACCGGCTGCAACGTCGAGAACGCAAGCTACGGTGCAACGATTTGCGCCGAGCGTGCCGCCCTCGCAGCGGCCGTGGCAGCCGGAGAGCGTGAGCTTCGAGCGCTGGTCATCACTTCGGGCGCAAAGAGGCCTACGCCGCCTTGCGGCATCTGCAGGCAGTGCCTCGCGGAGTTGGCCCCAGGCCTAGCGATACGGAGCTACGGAGCACGCGATGCGCAGGCGGATTACGAGCTTGCATCGCTTCTTCCCGACGCGTTCAATCGCGGCCACCTCGATTGAAGCCCGCTAGTCTAGCCCTTTGCTGATCCGGCGAAGCTTGTTCTCGACATCCGCACGGTCGATCGCCTCCCGATCGGCGAGCTCCAGATAGCGTCCGTACTCGACGATGGCTTCCTGCCGCTTTTTCAACGCGTAGTAGATGTCTCCGGTCAGACGGTGGGCGTCTGCGACCCAGGCCTTCCCGCTGGGCTCCACATCTCCGATGGACGTCGCCGCGAGCAATGAGGCAAGCGCCTTCGCTCGCTTTCCTTCGTCCAGCTGCAAGCGGCCGAGGCGGTACCACCAGTACCCTTGTTCGGGCGCACCGGCGACGGCTTTCTCGAACGCGACGATCGCTTCTTTCATCTGTCCTAGCTGGTAGTGGCTTTCGCCCATCGCTGCCCAGGCTTCGATTCGTTGGGGGTTGAGCTCGATCGCCTTTCTCAAGTCGGCCAACGCGTCTCGGACGGTTCCGGCGCGAATCCGAATCCGTGCGCGCAGCCAGTAGGCATCGCCGAGCGTCGGATCGAGCTTCAACGCGCTGTCGAGCTCCCGAAGGGCGGTGCTCATCTCGTTCGACTCGAGCGCCGCCCAGGCAACATAGGTCCGATAGAGGCCGCTCTCGGGCTCGAGACGTGCGGCGCGGAGGAATCGCTGGCGTGCGGCCTCGGTCTGGCCTCGCTCGAGCTCGATGCGCCCCAAATAGTGCTCGGCTTCGGCCGAGTACGGCTGCGCGTCCAACACCTCGCGGAGGAGCTTCTCGGCCTCCTCGTATTTGCCGGCAAGCACCAGCACGGCGCCCATTCGTGATTTCAGCGCTGCGTCGTCGGGCGAATCCAGGAGCGCTTTGCGGTAGCTTTCAGTGGCGGCGTCCATGTCCCCACTCGCCTCGGCAAGCCGGCCCTTCTCCAGCGCAAGACCGGGGAATTTCGCATCCAGCGCTTCAACTTTCACGAGCTCTGCCGCGGCCTCTTCGAGCTTCCATTTGCGCCGAAAGGCGACGGCGAGCCCGAACTGAGCGGAAGAATCGCGGGGCTCCATCTCGAGCGCCTGCGTGAACTGCTTGATCGCATCGTCGAAGCGATTGCGCTGGAGCTCCGCCCAACCCAAAACGCGTCGCACCTCGGCGGTGATATCGACCTTCTTCTGTGCCTCGACCAGAACGCCGACCGCCTCGCCTGGGCGCTTGGTCGACGTATAGTGTTGGGCCAGCGCCATGTAGGCGCTTACGGACTTCGGCTCGAGCTTGATCGCGTTCCGAAAGTGCTTCACCGCGTCTTTGCTTTGACCTAGCCCCTCTGCGACTTTGCCTTGCCAGAGCTCCACTTCGGCACTCACGGGCTCGTCCGTTTGAAGATCGGCCAGCAGCTTGTTCGCCTCCTCGGCCCTGCCCATCGCAAGGAGCGCTTCAGCAGCGCCTAGCTTGGCTTGGACCACGACTTTGGGCTGACCCGTCACGTCCAGCTCGGCGCCGGCCGGAATTTCTGAGCCGAGAACGGTCTGAAAACGTGCATAGGCGTCCGGGTAGGCGCCTTCGAGGAGCACCAGTCGTGCGGCGCCGAGGGCGGCGTTCGAATTGCTGGTGTCGAGCTCGATCGACTTCTCGTACATTTCACGAGCAGCGCCCAGCCGTCCCCGCTGCTCTTCGATGCGCGCGATGAGTGTGAGCGCCGCGGACCGATCGGCCTTCGCAACCCGGAGCGTCGTTCCTTCGACGGGGGCAAGACCCGCTGGGATTTGAAGCAGTTCGAGGGCTTCGTCGATCGCTCCGTCGGCAATCAGCAGGCTGGCCACGGCGACCCGTGCGCCGGCGTGGTCAGGGCTGAGCTGCTGCGTCGCCTTCGCCGCCGCCGCTGCCTCGTCGGCATTTCCGAGGACCTGATAGCCGCGAGCCAGCCCCCACTGCGAGCGCGCGCTTTCGTCCTTCTTCAGAGCTTGGCCAAACGCGTCCACGGCGCCCTGCCCATCGCGGGACTTCAGCGCGATCTCCCCGGCCACCAGATCGAGGTAGGCATCCGTGGGATCCTCCTGCGACGCCAGCGCGAGCTCTGATTTTCCGGTATCGATATCGGCGTTGCGCAGCGCATCGGCAGCGAGGGCGACGTGAACCCGCGGGGCCTCATCGCCCCTGCGCTGCAGGTGCACGCGCAGCGCATCGGCCAGGCTCGCGCTGTCAAGGTCCGGTCCATAGCGAACGAGATTGTACGATTCGTGTAACAGGGTCCTCGCCACGAGCGCGCGGTTCAGGCGCGCGTCGTCTCGTGCGGCTCGTAGCTTCGTGAGCGCCTGGCGCTGTGCGGTGTAGGTATCGGAAGCGGCGATGATCTCGGCCTCTTCGATCGCCTGAGCGACGAGAGCTGGATCACCGGAAGCGGGAAGCATGGGTTCGAGCAGGTGAATGCCGAAGACGCCGTACTTGGTGGTCCCGAGGTAGAAGCCGGAGCCGACGACGATCGCGATGACCCCGAGAGTGGCCAGGGCCTTCATGAGCCAGGGCGGCCGTTTGATCTTGAGCTTGAGCTTCTTTCGCGCAGCCGAAGGCGCGGCTTCGAATTCCGGTCTGTCGCCGCCGAGGCGCGGCATACGGTGGACTTCGCTTTCGCCGCCGGCGGGGGAGGCCGAGAGGTCGAGCTCGTCCGATTCTGGAAGCTCGAGCTCCGCCGAATCCCGTTGCACATCAGAACCAGCCGGAATTGCGCCCAACGGGGGTGGCCCGGGGGCGCCTAAGGGAGGCGGTGGTCCCGGCGGGCGCGGCGGCTGGTCGAGCTCCAGTTCGAGCGCGATGTCGTCTCCGTCGGGGAGGTCGAGCTCGATGGGCCCTCCACCGTGCGCCCGTTCGGGACCCTCGATCTCGCGATCCATGAAGTCGTCCCGGGCGATGGGCAGATCTTTTTGTTCGCTCGACATCGGCAGGTCGGAGTCGAGTGAAATCGGCGCGGGGACGTTCGATTCCATGCGCGGCGTCGGCAGGTCGGCGTCGGTAAGGGCCATGGGGAGATCGGTCTCATCGCTCCGGTGCAGAGGGGCCGGGAGATCGGTCCCGCCTGCCGCTTCGCGAAGCGCAGGCAAGTCCATGTCGGCGAACGGATCGAAGCCGGAGGGGCTCGCGTCGCGTTTTGGCGCGGGCAGATCGGCCGAGCCGGGATCGGTAAATGGGTCTAGATCGAGTGCATGGGCGCCGGTCTTGGGCGCGGGCAGGTCCATGAAATCCGAGCCGACGAATGGCGCAGGCAAATCGACTTCGTTAGCCGCCGCGGGCAAATCGGAAGGCTGGGAGCGGCTCACCGCCGCAGAGGACGGGGGCGGGACCGTAGGCCCAATGCCGACTTTCGTCCGTTTGGCTCGCGGGGGCGTCGATGCACCTGGTGCAGCTCCTCCTCCGACCTTCGCGGTCAAACCGTCGCGATGAACCTGAAAGCTTTCGCTGCATTTTGGGCAGCGCATCCGAAGCCCACCGTCGGGCAACCGGTGCTCGTCCACGTCGTAAGACGCATTACACGACGGACAACTAACCTTGATCATGACCCCAACGTCCCCCGGGGATCAAACATAACACGCCTGCCCCCTGTCTCATAAACATGGTAGTCCGATTCCGATCGCAGCGGAACCCAAAGAGGGATGGATGTGGATGTCCTACCTTGACGCCTGAGGAGCTGCGGGACTACCTTCCCGTCAATCGTGAAGCGAACCGTTCAGATCGAAATTGCCGGAGCCCGCTACCGCATGTCTGCGGACGCCGACGAAACCTACCTTCAGCGCCTAGCCGATATCGTCAATGAACGAGTTCAGGCGCTCGGGCCCAAGGCTGCCCGGGCGGCCACGCCAGCTCAACTGCTCGCCGTCGTGGCGCTCGGCCTCGCCGAGGATCTCGACGCGTCGGAACGGCAACGCGAAACGCTCGAAGCAAAGACGCGGCAGGTCGTGAGCACGGCGATTCGGCGAATCGATCAGCGTCTGCAGGCGGACGCCGAGCTCGCCCAGCAGATCAAGCCGTGAGCCGCAGCGAGACGGAGCACGCCGATCTCGAGCTCCGTCAACGCGCCAAACAGGCGCTGCGAAATCAAATGCGGATGGTGCGCGGCGCGCTCCCCGAGTCCGCCTGCGAGGCGCGCTCAGCCGAAATTCGCAAACGCCTATTCGGCCTGGCAGAGCTCGAGCGCGCAGCGACCGTTCTTGCCTTTGCGTCGATTCACAACGAGGTGCGCACGAGGCCCATCATCGAAGAGGCCTGGTCCACTGGAAAGCGAGTCGCATTGCCACGGGTACATGGCGACGAGCTGCGCTTGCACCTCATCGATTCGCAAACCCCACTGGGCGAGGGGTCGTTTTCGGTTCCGGAGCCCGCCGCGGACGCCGAAGCCATCGAGCCGGGCGAAATCGATTTTGCTTTGATTCCCGCGTTGGCGCTCGATCCGCGTGGCTACCGAATCGGCTACGGCGGCGGCTACTACGACCGGCTGATCCCGCGACTCTCCAACGCGTGCACCTGCGCGGTCGCCTACGATTTTCAGCTGATCTCCGAAGTGCCCGAGCTGCCCTTCGACGCGTCTGTGGATCTGGTCATCACCGACTCGCGTGTGATTCGCGCCCGGTGAGCCTGGGGCGATCGAAGGCTGTGGCAGTGGTATAGGTCCGCAGTGGTCGTGGATGCAGCACAGCGAAAGCTCGACACGCTTCCGGCATCTCCCGGAGTTTACGTGTTCCGCGGCACGGACGGGAAAGCGCTCTACGTCGGCAAAGCGCGGAGCCTGAGAAACCGTGTCCGAAGCTACTTTCAAGCTGGCTCGAGCGACCTGCGCGCGTTTGTGAGCAGGCTAGAGCGCGAATTGGCCGACATCGAAACGTTCGTCACGCACACCGACAAGGAAGCGGCACTGCTCGAAAACCAGCTGATCAAGTCGCACCAGCCGAAGTACAACGTGAAGCTCAGGGACGACAAGGAGTACCTGTCGTTGCGCTTGGATGCGAAGCGACCTTGGCCGCGCCTCGAAGTCGTTCGTCGACCCAAGCCCGACGGCGCGCAGTATTTCGGCCCCTACCACTCAGCGACTGCTGCGCGACAGACGCTCCGGCTGGTGAATCGATATTTTCAGCTGAGGACCTGCACCGACACGGAGTTTCGCAAGCGGTCGCGACCCTGTCTTCAGCATCAGATCAAACGCTGCCCTGCGCCCTGCGTGCTGCCGGTCGACCAGGACGAGTACAACGCCCAGGTCGCCAACGTCGCTCGGTTCCTCGATGGGCGGCACGACGAGCTCGTGGTGGATCTAGATGGAAGAATGCAGGGTGCTTCGGGCGAGCTCGAGTATGAACGGGCGGCGATCTATCGAGACCAGATCCGCGCCGTCGAACGCGCGCGCGAGGAGCAACGCGTTGCCGGCGTGCAGAAGTCGGACCAGGACGTGATCGGATTTCACCGTGAAGGCGACCAGGTCGAAGTCGCCGTGCTGAGCATGCGCGCTGGTCGAGTCTTCTCGGTGCGAACGGTTCCTCTTCGGCGTGTCGCCGTACCAAACGACGAGATGCTGGGGGCGTTCCTCATGCAACACTATGCGGATTGGCCGTCGCTGCCAGACGAGATTCTGGTGCCGGTCAGGATTGAGATGAGCGAAGCGCTGGAAGAGCTGCTCAGCGAGAACCGAAAACGCCGTGTCCAGATCATAGAGCCCAAGCGGGGGGCGAAGGCCAAGCTTCTCGAGCTCGCGCGCGAAAATGCGGAGCACGCCTTCAACGAGAAGGAACGCGCACGCGAAGACGTCGAGGCGCGCCTATCGGAACTGCAGACGCTGCTTCGCCTGTCGGTCGTTCCGCGACGTATCGAGTGCGTCGACATTTCGCACACTGGCGGCCAAGAGACGGTTGCTGTTTTCGTCGCCTTGCAGGACGGAACCGCAGCCAGGGAACGATACCGAAGCTTTCACGTGAAGGGCGTTGGTGGGGGCGATGACTATGCAGCGATGTACGAGGTGCTGATCCGACGGTTGCGGCGCGGCGAGAAGGGAGAGGAAGGCTGGGAGCTTCCGGACCTACTGCTCGTCGATGGCGGCAAGGGTCAGCTCGGCGTCGCGGTCCGGGCCCGCGAAGACATCGGCTTGCCCAACCTCGAAGTCGCCTCCGTCGCAAAGCCCCGAATCTCGGCGTCCGGCGAACAAGAGGGCGACCGAGTCTTCCGCCCCGGCCAGAAGAACGCGATCCCCGTACGTGGAAACTCGGCGCTCGCATTGTTGCTTCTCGCCCGCGACGAAACCCACCGGGCATCGAATGCGCTCCGGAAGAAAGTAGGCCGCAAGAGACGGCTCCAAAGCGAGCTCGACGGTGTGCCGGGAGTCGGCCCAAAAACGCGAGGAAAGCTTCTGAGGAACCTCGGTTCGCTCCGGGATGTTTTGGCAGCGACCGAGGAGCAATTGATCGAGGCCGGGGCGACGAAAAGACAGGCGCTGGCGATCAAGGAAGCACTGGGGGGTCCGTCACCGGTAGCGCCGGAGACGGCGGCTGCGGAGGACACTGCAATCGAGAACGCGTTCCAGCCGGACTGACGGGAGGGGCAGTGGCAGCGTCAGTGCCAGCGTCAGTGTCAGCGCCAGTGTCAGCGCCAGCGCCAGTGTCGGTGTCGGTGTCAGTGCCCTGTCGCTGTCGCTGCTACACCGCCGCTGGCAGCCTGACCTCGAACACCGCCCCACCCTGCTCTCGGTTCGCCGCCTCGATCGCACCACCGAGTCGCT
>CBESWY010000095.1:0-10224 GCA_965533395.1 uncultured Myxococcales bacterium | reverse complement strand
GAGGGCGACTCGATCACCAGTAAGGTGCTCGAAGTCGTCGCATCGGTGACCGGCTATCCGCCGGAAATGCTCGAGCTCGACCTGGACCTCGAAGCCGACCTCGGAATCGACACGGTTAAGCAAGCCGAGACCTTCGCCGCGGTGCGCGAAGCGTACGGGATTCCGCGCGACGACGAGCTCGAGCTTCGAAATTTCCCGACTCTCACCCACGTCATTGCATGGGTGAAAGGATCTTTGCCCGAGGCTGCGCCGTCTGCAGCCGTGGGGGCCGAACCGGAGGCGGCTTCACCAGCCGCTTTGCCGGCGAAACAACCGGCTGAGGGCCTACGCCGCGTTCCGGTGGCCGTGCTCAGGCCACCGCTATCCTCCTGCAAGCCAACCGGCGTCGAGCTCGACGAAGGGGCACGCGTCGTCGTGATGGTCGATCGGGGAGCGGTCGGAAAGGCGCTGATCAAGCAGTTGAAGAAGCTCGGCGTTCAAGTTCTGGTCGTCGACGACACACCTTCTGCCGACGACCTCGCCGCGAGGCTCGAGGGCTGGCTGAACGACGGTCCGATCCGCGGCGTGTACTGGCTGGCTGGGCTCGATCGAGAAGACCCGATCGCCGACCTCTCTCCGGACGCTTGGGCCACGGCGGTCCAAAGACGCGCCAAACTGTTGTTCACGACGATGCGCACGCTCTACGAGCAGGTCTCGGGTCCAGGCACGTTCCTGGTGTCGGCGACTCGCCTGGGCGGAAAGCACGGCTTCGACGAGAGCGGCGCCATCGCGCCACTCGGGGGCGCGGTCGGCGGCTTCACCAAGACCTACAAGCGCGAAAAACCCGAAGCGACGGTCAAGGTCGTGGACTTCGAAGCAAAACTGAAGGCAAGCACCGTGGCCGAACGGCTCATCGCGGAAACCTTGTCCGACCCGGGGGCATGTGAGCTCGGCTACGCGGGCGACGAACGCTGGGCGATCACTGCGTCATTCGAAGCCCTGCCTACGGCACGCTCGTTTCCACTCGGGAAGGATAGCGTGTTCGTAATCACCGGCGCTGCCGGCTCGATCGTGTCGGCGATCGTCGAAGACTTGGCAAAGGCTTCGGGTGGAACGTTCCATCTGCTCGACCTCACGCCGGAGCCGGATCCTGCGGATCCGGATCTCCAACGCTTCGCAAGCGACCGCGATGGCCTGCAGCGTGAGCTCTTCGAGCGCCTGAAGCAGAGTGGGCAGAAGGCGACACCGGTGGCGGTGCAGCGCCTGCTCAGCGAGCTCGAGCGAAAGCACGCTGCGCTGCAAGCCATCCAATCGGTTCGCACCGCCGGCGGCGAGGTTCACTATCACTCCGTCAACCTTCTCGATAGAGAGGCGGTCGCCTCGGCGATCCAGGCGATTCGACAGCAGAGCGGTCGGATCGACGCCCTGGTGCATGCGGCCGGGCTCGAGATCAGTCACTTCCTGCCGGACAAGAAGCCCTCCGAATTCGATTTGGTGTTCGATGTGAAGGCTACCGGCTGGTACCACCTGTTGTCGTCGATCGGCGATATGCCGCTCGGCGCAGCGGTGGTCTTCAGCTCGATTGCGGGGCGATTCGGCAACGGCGGCCAAACCGACTACAGCGCCGCCAACGAGCTTCTGGCGAAGTCCGTCTCGAGCTTCCGAAACGCGCGACCCGACACCCGAGGCATCGTCGTGGACTGGACCGCCTGGGCAGAGATCGGAATGGCATCCCGCGGGTCGATTCCGAAGATGATGGAGCTCGCGGGCATCGACATGTTGAACCCGGCGGACGGCATTCCGGTCGTCCGCGACGAGCTCGAAGCTGGAACATCCGGCGAGGTCGTGATCGGCGGGGCGCTCGGCATCCTGATGGAGGAATGGGACGAGACCGGCGGACTCGATCCGGGCGGCCTCCGGCGTGGCCGCCAAGGTCCAATGAATACGAACGTGGTTTCGATGGGCGTCCATACCGGTCTTCGGGTCGAGACCACGCTCGACCCCCAAGAACAGCCCTTCCTCTACGACCACAAGATCGGCGGCACGGCGGTCTTGCCAGGCGTGATGGGGCTCGAGGGCTTCGGCGAGATGAGCAAATCGCTCTTTCCAGACTGGCACATCCGCACCATCGAAGGCGTGGATTTCCTCGCGCCGTTCAAATTCTATCGCGATGAGCCGAGAACGCTCACTTTGACGGCCCAGTTCACGACCGAGGGCGACGAGCTGCTGGCGCGCTGCCGGTTGATCGGCACGCGGTCGATCCTGGGTAAAGACGAGGTCAAGACCCATTTCAGCGCAACGGTGCGGCTCGCGCGCAAGCCCGGCGACAGGGACAGGTCCGAAGCACCCCCTCGGGCTTCCGACGCGGGCGTAGCCGACAAGGACATCTACCAGATCTACTTTCATGGCCCCGCCTATCAGGTGTTGGACACCGCCTGGCGCGACAACGGCGTGGTGGTCGGCCGGATGCGGGAGCAGCTCCCCGACGATCGCCGGCCAGCGGACCTCGAAATGGTGACTGAACCAAGGCTCATCGAGCTCTGCTTCCAGACCGCAGGTGTATGGCAGATCGGCACGACCGGTCGGATGGGGCTGCCGCAGCATATCGACGAGCTCGAAGTCGTTCGGTCTGCAGATGAGATCGAAGGGCGGCTGCATGCCGTGGTGAGCCCAAGGGACGGCGGGAAATCATTCGATGCGCATGTCACCGATGAAGCCGGCAACCTCTACGTGGTACTCCGTGGATACAAGACGGCGGAGCTTCCGGAGGATGTGGACCCCGACAAGCGGAAGCCTCTCCGCACGGCGATGGACTGAACGACGATGGGCAACTCGACCTTCAAACGAATCGCGATCGTAAACCGCGGCGAACCGGCGATGCGATTCATCATCGCGGCGCGAGAGTATGAGCAAGAGCATCGCGACTCGCTTCACACGATCGCGCTCTACACGGACCCCGACCGCCGGGCGATGTTCGTACGCGAGGCCGACGAAGCCTATTCGCTTGGCCCGGCGACCTATCTGACGAACGAAGGCCATCGTAAGTCGAGCTACCTCGACTACGATCGCCTCGAACGCGCGCTGATCGAAACGCGCGCGGAAGCCGTTTGGCCCGGATGGGGCTTCGTCGCCGAGCACCCCGCGTTTGCTGACCTTTGCGAACGACTCGGGATCGTCTTCATCGGGCCGACCGGCGATATGATGCGCCAGCTGGGTGACAAGATCGCATCCAAGCAGCTCGCCGAGAAGGCGGGGGTTCCGGTCGCCCCATGGAGTGGCGGCGAAGTGGCGACGCTCGAAGATGCGCGCAGGCATGCCGCGCGCCTCGGCTATCCCTTGATGATCAAGGCGACCGCGGGCGGTGGAGGCCGGGGGATTCGCCGCGTGCAGAGCGAGTCCGAGCTGGCCGACGCCTTTCGAAGCGCGCGGTCGGAGGCGGAGAAGTCTTTTGGAAACCCCGCGGTGTTTCTCGAACGAATGGTGACCGGTGCGCGCCACGTCGAGGTACAGATCATCGCGGATAACGAAGGAACCACTTGGGCGCTGGGCGTGCGCGACTGTACCGTCCAACGACGCAACCAGAAGATCCTCGAAGAGACCCCGTCGCCGGCGTTGACCGCAGAGCAGCAAAGCGAGCTCGAGCAAGCCGCGATCAGGCTGACGCATGCGATCGGCTATCGAAACGCGGGAACGGTCGAATTCCTCTACCACCCGCCCACGCAGCAGTTCTCGTTCATGGAGGTCAACGCGCGGCTGCAGGTCGAGCACCCGGTCTCGGAGATCGTCACCGGCGCCGACCTCGTGAAGCTACAAATCCACGTTGCACGAGGCGGTCGACTGGACGCGGAGCCACCGATAAAGCGTGGGCACGCAATCGAAGCGCGGCTCAACGCCGAGGATCCAGAAGACAACTTTGCGCCCTCGCCGGGACTCGTCGAACAACTTCGACTGGCCAGCGGTCCCGGCCTGCGGGTCGATACCGGCATTGCGGAAGGCGACCGAATCCCGTCTGAATTTGATTCGATGATCGCCAAGATCATCGCCTACGGACGGACGCGTGAGGAGTCGCTCGCACGGCTTCGGCGCGCGCTCCTCGAGAGCGAGGTCGTGATTCGGGGTGGCGCCTCCAACAAGGGCTTCCTGCTCGGCTTGGTCGACAATCCGGCGGTCCGCTCTGGTGAGGTCGACGTGGGCTGGATCGATCGCGTCGTCGCGGAGGGGAAGCACCTGCCCCGCGAAGGCGCCGAGCTCGCCCTCCTGCAGGCCGCGATTGAAACTTACAACGTCGAGCTCGATGTGGAACGTGCGCAGTTCTACACCGCGTCGGCGCGTGGACGCCCGCAGGTGGAAGACACGCACGGACATGCGATGGAGCTCACTCACGCGGGCCATACCTACGAGCTAACCGTGTTTCGTCTTGGCTCAGACCGATACCGTATCGACGTCGATGGACAGCGCATCGAGATCGTGGTCGAGCGCTTCGAAGGCGCAGAGCGAAGGCTCCAAGTCGGCAATCGGCACGTTCGAATTCAATCGGTGGATCAGGGGCTTAGCGTGCTCGTGGAAGTCGACGGTGTGCCGCACCGAATCTCGCGAGATCGCGGCGGCCTCGTTCGGGCGCCGTCGCCGGCGGTCGTGGTCAATGTGCTCGTCTCGAAGGGCCAAGAGGTTGCGGTCGGAGATGGTCTCGTCGTCCTCGAAGCCATGAAAATGGAAATGGTCATCGGCGCCAAGTTCGCCGGCAAAGTGCGCGAGGTCATGGTGATGAACAACGTGCAGATCGGCGTCGGCGCGCCGATGTTGCTCATCGAGCCGAGCGGCATGGAAACCAGCGCGGCGTCTGACGAGCGCTTGGAGTTTTCGAAGTTGGTCCCCGAGCGGGACCCCAACTACTCGAGCTACAAGCACAACCTGATCGAGCTTCAGCGCCTGATCATGGGCTTCGACGCCGACCGCGTGGAGCTCTCGCATGAGATCGCGGATGGGAAGATCGTCACCGCAAGCGTTGCACCGAACGATCCTGCGCGCATTGCGCTCGAAGACGAGATTCTCAATGTCTTCGTGGACCTTTGCTCCCTGTTCCGGCGACAGTCGCGCTACGAAGACGGCTCCGAAGATTTTGGAAAACACACCGCCGAGGAGTATCTGTTCACATTCCTTCGCGACCTGGTGGTTCGTCGCGAAGAGGAGCTCCCGGCATCGTTCGTTTCCAAGCTTCGACGTGCCATCGGCCACTATGGTCTGGCCGAGATTCAGCGGAACGCCGAGCTGCAGAGGGTGCTGTTCCGGATCTGCAAGGGAAACAAGCGGATCGACGAACAGATCGCGCCGGTGCTGAGCTTGTTGCAAAGCCGCCTCGATCACGTCAGCACCCTTCGCGAGACGGCTGGGGATAGCTTTCGTGAGCTCTTGTCTCGGATGATCATCGAGACTCAGGACCGCTACCCCACCATCCACGATCTGGCTCGCGAGCTGCAGTACCACTACTTCGAGCGGCCCGTTCAAGAGCGCGTCGAAGAGGAGACACTCGCCAGGGTAGATCAGATCCTCTCGGAGCTGGTGGCGGACCCAAAGGGACAGGACCGGGCCGCACGGATCGCCGAGCTCGTCGCCGTTCCCCATCCGCTCAAGGGGTTCATGTCGCGGCGGCTGGACAAGGCAGGCCAGGACGAGCGCCTGATCATGCTCGAAACCCTAGCCCGCCGATACTACAAGATGTGCAACCTGAGGGACTTCGAACTGGTTTCCAGTGGGGGAATCGACGTTTCCAAGTGCTGGTACGAGTACGAGGGAAAAAAGATTCGCTTTTTCGCCGCGCACATCGCCGACGAGCAACTCCCCGACGCAATCACCGAGTTGAAGCGTCACGTCGAAGCGGTTCCGGCAACCGATGACATGGTCGTGGACTTCTATGTGTTGCATCGCGACAAACTCGAGAGCCCGGACAAGACCTCAGAGGGACTGAGGCGCCTGCTGGGGACATTCGAGACTGCGAGGCCGATCCGGCGCGTCATCGTCTCTGTGACGGGAAGTGAAACCGGTCTCGGAGCAAACGAGCTGCAGGCGTTCACTTTCCGAATGGGCGAGGATGGCTTTCGCGAGGAGCTGATCTACCGCGGCATGCATTCCATGCTGAGCAAGCGCCTACTCTTGTGGCGCCTGAAAGACCTGAGCACGGAGCGCGTGGAGTCGGCCGAAGATGTGAATCTATACCGTGTGACCGGGAAGGATGAGCGCCTCATTTGTCTCGCTGAAGTTCGCGATCTGACGCCGGTCCGTGACGCAGCGGGCCGCGTGGTGGCTCTTCCGAATCTCGAGCGAACTCTTTCCAAGTGCCTCGTTGCGATTCGACGTGAGCAGAGCACGAGACCCTCCGGCAAGCGGTTTCAATGGAACCGCGTTCATCTGTTTCTTTGGCCGCCACTGGACCTCAGTCAAAATGAGATCAACAGCATCATTCACAAGCTGGCGCCGGAGACGACGGGGCTTGGACTGGAGCGCATCGTGGTTCAGGGCATCATTCGGAACCCAGCCAGCGGCAAACTCGAGGAAAAGCTGCTCGACGTATCAAATCGTGGCCGCAGCGGGCTCCGCATTCGCCTTCGCGATTTGCCGACCTATCCGATGAGGCCCCGCAGCGCGTACGAGCAAAACGTGGTGCGTTTGAGCCAGCGGGGTCTGATGCACCCGTACGAGATCATCGCGATGCTCACGCCCGGCGAGGACAGTGACGTCCAGTCGGATTTCCCGCGGGGCGAGTTTCGCGAGCTCGACCTCGACGAGGCCAATCAGCTCGTCCCCGTGGAGAGGCCGCCCGGAAACAACAGCGCCAACATCATCGTGGGCCTCCTGACGAGCTTCACCGACAAGTATCCCGAAGGGATGACGCGTGTTGCACTCCTCGGGGACCCGAGTCGAGGCATGGGCGCTCTGGCGGAACCCGAGTGCCGGCGCATCATCGCGGGTCTCGACCTGGCCGAGCAGATGCAAGTGCCGTTGGAATGGTACGCGGTGTCGGCAGGCGCCAAGATCTCGATGGAGAGCGGCACCGAGAACATGGACTGGATCTCGGCGGTCTTGCGCCGACTGATCGAGTTCACGCAGGCGGGCTTGGAGGTCAACGTTCTCGTCTGCGGTATCAACGTGGGCGCGCAGCCGTACTGGAACGCCGAGGCGACGATGCTCATGCACACCAAGGGCGTTCTCATCATGTGTCCGGGCAGCGCGATGGTGCTGACCGGCAAGCAGGCGCTCGACTACTCGGGTGGCGTATCAGCCGAAGACAACGCGGGGATCGGCGGATACGATCGAATCATGGGACCCAATGGTCAGGCGCAATACGCTGCGCGCGACCTTGCGGACGGCTGCCACATTCTCCTTCGTCACTACAACCACAGCTACGTGATGCCCGGAGAGCGGTTTCCGCGGCGCGCCGCGACGAAGGACGCGATCGACCGGGACGTCTGCGATTCGCCGCACGGCCACGTTGGCGCTTCGACGTTCGCGACGGTGGGCGAGGTGTTCAATCCAAAGACCAATCCGGGCCGAAAACGCCCCTTCGACATTCGCAAGGTCATGCGCGCCGCGACCGACCAAGACCACGACGTGCTCGAGCGATGGTACGGGATGCGCGATGCAGAGACGGCCGTGGTCTGGGACGCGCACATTGGTGGCTTCCCGGTTTGTTTGATTGGATTCGAATCACGGCCCTTGTCGCGCCTCGGCTTCGTACCGGCGGATGGTCCTGCGATTTGGACGGCGGGAACCTTGTTCCCGATGTCGTCGAAGAAGGTCGCCCGCGCGATCAACGCGGCAAGCAACAACCGTCCGGTGGTCGTACTCGCAAACTTGTCCGGCTTCGATGGCTCTCCAGAGTCGTTGAGGCAGCTTCAGCTGGAGTACGGGGCCGAGATCGGCCGCTCGGTGGTCAATTTCAAAGGACCCATGGTGTTCCTGGTGATCTCTCGGTATCACGGTGGGGCCTTCGTGGTCTTCTCCAACAAGTTGAATCCGTCGTTGGAAGTGTCGGCGCTCGAACATACCTACGCGTCGGTCATCGGCGGAGCGCCGGCGGCCGCGGTGGTGTTCGCAGGCTCCGTGCGCAAACGAACTCTTTCGGACGAACGAATCATGACACTGCAACAAGAGCTGGATCGGGCTGTCGGCGCCGACCGCGTGGCGCTTCGGGACCGCCTCAGCAAAATGAAAAAGGTCGTCCATTCTGAGAAGCTGCGCGAGGTGGCCGAGGAATTCGACAGCGTCCACAGTGTGCATCGGGCGCTGGAGGTCGGCTCCGTCCACCGGATCATTCCTGCCGGCACCCTGCGCCCCTACCTGGTGGATGCGATCGAGCGCGGCATTCAACGCGAACAGTCCGAGGGATGACGATACGCTGGCGGCTCCTTTCTGCATCGGCATTGCCGGAAGGGGACGACTGGCTCGGACCGGATGAACAGAAGGTCTTGGCGGGCCTCCATTTTCCGAAGCGCCGCGCTGAGTGGAGGCTCGGACGGTTCGTTGCGAAACACGCAGTGTCTCCGATCGCTGGGATCAATGACGTTAGTCGAATTCAGATCATCGCAGCAGAGGACGGCGCTCCCGAAGCATGGATAGACGGAAGAAGGGTCGGCTCCGAAATCTCGCTCAGCCATCGCCAGGGACTGGCGGCCTGCGTGATTGCCGAGGGCACGCGGGTCGGCTGCGACCTCGAGGCGGTCGAGCCGCGCAGCTCGCGCTTCGTGAACGACTTCTTCACCGAGCGAGAGCGAGTGGCGGTGGAAACGACGGCTGGAGCTCACCGAGATCGTCATGTTGCCTTGACGTGGAGCGCCAAGGAAAGCGCACTCAAGGTTTTGCGGGTGGGGCTACGGCGGGACACGCGTAGCGTCGAAGTGGAAATCGATGATGTCGATGCAGTGGAAACCGGCTGGCATCCCTTGCGCGCCACCGTCAGCCCAGAAGGGCTATCCTTTCGAGGATGGTGGCGCCAAGAAGGCGAGACTATCTTGACGATCGTTAGCGGCGAGGAAACGCAGTCGAGCACCGCGTCAGTTAGCGGAGAACCAGTGCACTCGCCGCCGCGGCGATCGTGACCAAGCCCATGAGACCCCAAATCCCGAGAAACGTGTAGCCCAGCTTGAGGTTTGCGGCTGCACCGACCCGAAAGCCACGGCGCCGCATGGCGGAGCGAGTGAAGATCCCGCGACCGGCGAAATAGACGTACATTCCGCCCCCAACGAGCCCAAAGTACGCCCAAGCTGGCTCGTCGAGGATGAGCAGAAGCGCCGCGGCGAGCATTGTCCAGAGCGTGAAGAAATCCCATGCGGCCTCGCCGCGGATGTCGGCCCAGTAGACGGGCTCCACGTCTTTCTCCGCTTCGGCAAGTCCGAGCTTCACGCCGGTTTTCGGCGCAAGCCAGACAATGGTCTGCCCTCCCCAGCAAAGAAGCGACAGCGCCAACAGCGCGATTGCCCCGAAGATCCTCATGTCGATACCATCCGCACTCGATAGCCAATTCGTCGAATCAGGATTTGCTGAACCAGCCGCGCATACGGCTCAGGATGCCGCCCTCTTCTTTCGCGATCCGTTTTTGAATCTTCGCTAGCGTCTTCGACGGCGTTTCGAGCGGATCAAAGCTCGAAGCGAGCGCTGCAATCGAATCCTCAAAATCCCTGACGACTTCGACGAGACTGGGGTCGGCCGCCAGGAGCGCTTCGAGCTCTTTTTCGTCTTCCTCGGAAGCGGCGCCGGCCGCATGGAGCGCCGCCAACAATTCTGCTCGTTCTTGCTCTTCGTTCATGCCTTCATCGCCTGGTGAATGATGGGTAGCATCGTGCGCAGCGAGCGCATGCCCGCGAGGATTCGGGATTTGACGGTGCCGACCGGAAGCTTGAGCGTGTCGGCGATCTGACCGTGCGACATCCCCTGAAAATACGAGAGCTCGAGCACGGACCGCTGCTCCGCGTCGAGCCGCTGAAAGGCTTGCCGCAGGGCCTGGTGCCAACGTGTCGATGAGGCCATGACATCGGGACGCTTTCGTTCGGTCATCAGCGCGTCCCCTTCCTGGTACTGGAACTGACGATCGCCATGACGGCGTTTGCGAGCGCGAAGCGTGTCCAGGGCCCGACTTCGGGCAACGGTGACGACCCATGCGATGACGCTGCCTCGCGAGCTGTCAAATTGAGGCGCGCGCCGCCAGAGCTCCACGAAGACTTCTTGTAAGAGCTCCTCTGCCTCCGCAGGAGA
>CBESWY010000094.1:0-10244 GCA_965533395.1 uncultured Myxococcales bacterium | reverse complement strand
ATGGACGCCGAACCCGGACGCTTCGCCATTCTGCGCGATCCTCTCGGCGGGATGATCGGCGTGATCAAACCCGCCAGCGCCTAGGGAAGGACCCGAGGTTTTCGACACGATCCGCGCTGGCCAGATCCATCTGCGCCCGCTATATCGGCCGGAGTGAAACACGTTCCACTTTGGCGAGCGCGTGGCTGACTACGACTACATCGTGGTGGGCTCGGGCTCCGCGGGCGCCATCGTCGCCGCCCGACTCGCAGAGGACCCCACGGTGAGCGTTTTGCTTCTCGAAGCCGGGGGGAGCGATCGCACGACGTTCGTCCGCAAGCCCGGCATGATCAGCCTCGTTCAGCAGGTGAAGCAGCTCAAAAAGAACGTCGACTGGGGCTTCAGCACGGCGCCACAGGCGCATCTCAACGACCGGCGCATCACCTACACGCGCGGAAAGGTCGTGGGCGGCTCGAGCTCGGTCAACGGGATGATCTACCTCCGGGGCAACAGGAAAAACTACGACGACTGGGCCGCCCGCGGCTGCGACGGCTGGAGCTTCGCGGACGTACTGCCGTTCTACAAGAAGCTCGAAGACCACCAAGACGGCGAAACGGAGTATCACGGTGCAGGGGGGCCGATTCGGATCAGCAGGCACCCAGCGGAGGAGCTCAGCCCCGTCTCCACTGCGTTCATGAGGGCGGTGTCTGCCGTGTGTGACATCCCCATTCTCGACGACTTCAACGCGGAGAATCAACACTGCGCGAGCATCTTACAAATGTCATGTCGAGACGGTGTTCGCAGCGGCACCGGTGAAGCCTACGTTCAGCCGAGCCTCTCGCGCCCCAACTTCCACTTGGAAATGCGCGCCCTCGTTCAACGCGTCATCATCGAGAACGGCCGCGCCACCGGCGTAGAATACGAGCAGTCCGGCAAGCGGGTCGTCGATCGCGCGAACCGCGAGGTGATCCTATCCGGAGGCACGATCGGCTCACCGCAGCTGCTCATGCTCTCGGGACTCGGGCCGGCAGATCATCTTCGCGAGCATGGCATCGACGTAAAACAGGACCTGCCCGGCGTCGGCCAGAACCTGCACGACCATCTCCTCGTGCCTCTCGTGTACCGGGCGCGCACCAGTCTTCACCGTGGCACCGCGGCGCACTTCTTCGGCGGGATGATCAAGGAGTACATGTTCGGAAACAGCTGGTTCGGACGAACGGTGTTCGAGGCCTGCGCGTTCATCAAGAGCCACCCGGACGCGCCGATTCCCGATCTGCAGCTCCATACGCTTCCCTGGGGCTATCCAGATCCGAATCAAGACGGCCCAGAGCGCGCGTACGTCGACACCGGACACTGCTTGTCGGTGCTCCCAACGCTTCTCTATCCGAAAAGCCGCGGCGAAGTGCGACTGACCTCGGCCGATGCAGCCGATGCGCCGCACATCGATCCGGCATACCTCAATGAGCCCGAGGACACGCAGTTCTTCCTCGATGCCATTCGCAGGTGCCGTGAGATTTGCAGCCATCCGGAGATGGCCGAGCATCTTGCGGAAGAGCTCGCGCCGGGTGCCGAGCGCGCGAGCGACCCCGAGCTCATCGAAGAGATCAAGCTGCGTGCGGGGACGGTGTATCACCCCGTGGGCACCTGCAAAATGGGCGTCGACGCGATGGCGGTCGTCGACCCAGGACTACGCGTGCGGGGGGTCCAGGGGCTGCGAGTCGTCGATGCTTCGATCATGCCGAAGATCACAGGCAGCAACACGAATGCGCCCAGCATGATGATCGGTGAACGGGCTGCCGCCTTGATTCAGCAAGGCTGAACCCGGGCCTCAGGCTCGCGCGAACAGCAGCAGTGCGAGTGCGATCATGGCAGGGAGCCCCTGCAGGAACAGGATCGACATCTTCGCCGTCATCGCTCCGTACAGCCCCGCAAGCGCCACGCAGCTTAGAACAAACACCTTCAAGGTGAACGCGGTATCCGGATTCGCGACCAAGAGGCTCAAGACCAGGCCTGCGGCCAAGAAGCCGTTGTAAAGGCCTTGATTGGCCGCGAGGGTTTTCGAGGTCTCGGCGTCCTCTTTCGAGAGTCCGAACGTCTTGCGGCCCAGCGGCTTGGTCCATAAGAACATCTCGAGCACCATCGCCCAAACGTGGAAGACGATGACGTAGACGATGAGCGAGTGGATCAGGATGTTCACGTGGGGCGAGCCTAACAGACCTTCGGACGCCGTTGCCAGGGATGAAAGCTGCATCGTCTGGGCTACGGTCGACTTCGGCAATTCCCGCAATTTGAAGGGGAAGCGGGCCGTGGCGCCGAGAGGTGGGCACTTGGCCGCCGGCGCTGGCTTGCGGTCGAGGTCAGTTTGCGGGAAACGGTCGCGCACATCTTCCGCACCGAGAGAAGCAACACGATGACTCAGAAGCCGACGATCCTCTACACCAAGACCGACGAAGCACCGCTGCTGGCCACATATTCACTTCTGCCGATTCTCCGGGCATTCACCGCTCCGGCCGGGGTGGCCCTCGAGCTTCCCGACATCTCTTTGGCCGGTCGAATCTTGGCGAACTTCCCGGAAGCGCTCAAAGAGGACCAGCGAATCGACGATGCGCTGGCCGAGCTTGGACGCCTGGCGAAAACGCCGGAAGCCAACATCATCAAGCTGCCGAACATCAGCGCATCGGTGCCGCAACTCAAAGCAGCCGTTGCCGAGCTGCAGGGCAAAGGCTTTGCGGTGCCGGACTACCCCGAAGAGCCGAAGACCGACGAGGAGCGCGCGAACGCGCAGCGCTACGGCAAGGTCAAGGGGAGCGCCGTCAATCCGGTTCTCCGCGAGGGCAACTCGGACCGTCGCGCGCCGGCGGCGGTGAAGGAGTACGCGCGCGCGAATCCGCATCCGATGGGGGCCTGGTCGAGCACCTCGAAGACACACGTGTCCACGATGGACGCGGGAGATTTTTTCCACAACGAGAAGTCGATCACCCTGCCCGCGGCAGCCACCGTACGCATCGAGCATGTGGCCACAGACGGCAGCACCACGATTTTGAAGGACGGCCTGGCCTTGCTCGAGGGAGAGATCCTCGACGGCACGTTCATGAGCAAAAAGGCGCTCCTCGCATTCCTCCGGGAGCAAGTCAAAGATGCACAGGCGCTCGGGGTCCTTTTTTCGCTTCATCTGAAGGCGACGATGATGAAGGTCAGCGACCCGATCATCTTCGGGCACGCGGTTCGCGTGTTTTTCGCGGATGTTTTCGAGAAGCACGCGGCCATCCTCGGTCAGCTAGGCGCCAATCCGAACGATGGTTTTGCCGAGATCGTTGGTCGCATCGACAGTCTCCCCGCCAGCAAGCGCGCCGAAATCGAGTCCGACATCAAGGCTGCCTACGAACACGGCCCCGCCTTGGCGATGGTCAATTCCGACAAAGGCATCACCAACCTTCACGTCCCGAGCGACGTCATCATCGACGCGTCGATGCCGGCGATGATCCGAACCTCTGGGCAGATGTGGAACGCTGCCGGTGATCAGCAAGATACAAAGGCCGTCATTCCCGACAGCAGCTACGCCGCCGTTTACCAAGAGGTCATCGACTTCTGCAAGAAGCACGGGGCGTTCGACCCGACGACGATGGGCAGCGTGTCCAACGTCGGATTGATGGCGCAGAAGGCCGAGGAGTACGGCTCACACGACAAGACCTTCGAAGTCTCGACCGACGGCGTGGTGAGGGTGGTCGACGAGGGCGGCAACGTGCGCATGGAGCACACGGTCGGCGCCGGCGACATCTGGCGCGCTTGTCAGACCAAGGACGCGCCTGTGCGCGACTGGGTTGGGCTCGCCGTCCGCCGCGCGCGTGCCACCGGGGTACCGGCGATTTTCTGGCTCGACCAGGCGCGGGCGCATGATGCGCAGCTCATCGCCAAGGTGAAGGCGTACCTTCCGGAGCACGACACGAAGGGCTTGGACATTCGCATCATGGCGCCGGCCGAGGCCACGCGCTTCTCGCTCGAACGGATCAAAGAGGGCAAGGACACCATCTCGGTGACGGGCAACGTTTTGCGCGACTATCTGACCGACCTTTTCCCGATCCTCGAAGTCGGCACCAGCGCCAAGATGCTCTCGATCGTGCCTCTGATGAACGGCGGCGGCCTCTTCGAGACGGGGGCCGGCGGATCGGCGCCCAAGCACGTCCAGCAGTTCGAAAAGGAAAACCATCTCCGCTGGGACTCGCTCGGCGAGTTCCTCGCCTTGGCCGCTTCGCTCGATTTTCTCGCCGAGGGCCACGACGACCCCAAGGTGAGAATCCTCGCGGAGACGCTCGACGCAGCGGCGACAAAGTACCTTCTCGAGAACAAGTCACCTTCGCGCAAGGTCAACGAGCTCGACAACCGCGGCAGCCATTTCTACCTCGCGCTCTACTGGGCGCAGGCGCTCGCCGAGTCCGGCGACGCCGACTTGCGAAAGTACTTCGCGCCGGTGGCGAAGGCATTGTCCGACAACGAGGCGAAGATCGTCGCCGAGCTGGTCGAAGTGCAGGGCAAACCGATGGATATAGGCGGCTACTACCTTCCCGACGACGACCTCGCCTCGAAGGCCATGCGCCCAAGCGCTGCGCTGAACGCGATCATCGATGCGCTTTGATCGACTCGAGGAGCGGGACGCGACTCCCCGCCTTGGGTGGGCTAGGTACCTGCTATGATCCTGAATCGTGCCGCCGAGGCGGCGAGACGCTGGGCGGACGCGCATCGTGAGCTGGTCATCATCTGCGTTGCCCTTCCGTTGAGCACGGCCGCTACCGCCTGGCAGCATCTCAAGAGCCTCGGGGCCAAACGAAGCGCCCCAGAGGGCCACGATGCTCGGCTGGCTCGGGTGAAGGCGGAGGTGAAGAGGTATGCAGGGGCGCGCCGGCGCGGCGAGGGTTGGGCACAAAAGCCACTCCGCACCGACCGAAAGCCCGCCGCGTCGCTCAATACCCGGATGGCGGACAAGTCGGCTTCGCAGACCGTGCGCATGAGCGACCTCACCGCCATTTTGAGCGTGGACCGCGAAAGGGGAATCGTCCGGCTCGAGCCTTTTGCCACCGTCGGCGATGTTGCCAAACACCTCGATGAAATGGGACTGCAGCTCGAAGCGACCATCGAGATGAAGGACGCCACGATGGGCGGCCTGGTGATGGCGCTCGGCATGACGACGCACTCGCACGTCTGCGGACTCGTCCACGACACCGTGACCGCATATGAGATCGTGACCGCCCATGGCGACCTCGTTCGCGCCACGGCAGATAACGAGCACGCTGACCTTTTTCGAGCGCTCCCTTGGAGCCACGGCACGCTGGGGCTGCTCGTTGCCCTCGAGATGCGAGTCATTCCTGCGCCGACGCACGTTCGCATGGTGTACCGCCCATTTTACTCGCTGCAGGCCTATGCACAGGCGTATGAGCGACTGGTCCGCCAAGACGAGCCGCCCCACTACGTCGAAACGATTATCTTCGCAAAAGACCGCGCGGTGATCATGGAAGGGTATCTCGCGCCCGAAGCCGAGACGCGGGTTTCAGAGCTACCGGTCAATCCCGTCAACCGCTCGTACAAGCCCCTCTTCTACAAGCACGTCGAAAGCATGCTCGCGCTTGGAGAAGGGCAACGCTACGAGGAGCTCGTGCCGATGCAGGACTACCTCATGCGCCACGACCGAAGCATGTGCATGTGCCTGGCGCAGATTCTTCCGACCGCGAACGAGCCCTGGTTTCGCTACACGATGGGCTGGATGCTCCCGCCGAACACCACCTTTCTCAAGGGCACGAGGCCTGCGGCCGAGCGAGAGAACACGATTCGCAAGCAGGTCTGGCAGGAGTACGCCTTTCCTGCAGAGCACTTCGCCGAAATGGTCGCGCAGGTCCACGACGACTTCGAGATCTATCCCCTGCTCGCGTATCCGTGCAAAGTCATCGACAAGGGCGGCATGGTCCGGCTGCCGAGCAACCGCGGCAAGCCGTACTCCGGGCGAACCGAGACGGCTGTGTTTCTCGACATCGGGGTCTACGGATTTCCCCGGCGGGTCAAAGATGGCGACGAGCAGTACCCTGCCGTGACCAAGGTTCGGGCGCTCGAGCAAAAAGCGCGGTCGCTCGGCGGCTTCCTTCACACCTATTGCGACGTCTTCAGCACCGAAGAAGAGTTCATGGAGATGTTCGACCATGCGCTCTGGCGTCAGATGCGCGAGCGATACGACGCTCACGGCACCTTCCCGACGATTTACGAGAAAGTGAAACCCGAAATGGATCCGCTTCAGTTCTTGGCGCAAGAGGCGGCCTGGGAAGGCAGCTCAGTTCGCACAGGCCCAGCCGAAGCGCTCAGTTTCTAGATTTGCTGCTCTGCCGCCATGCGGTCGAGACGCATCGAGCGGCCGCGGGCGTCGTCGCTGAACATCCCGAGAATGTAGATCCGAACGAGCATCCACCAGAAGCTTTGCTCGTTTAGCCGTGGGTCGATTTGGTCGGCGATCTTCGCGTGGGCCTCCGGCGCCTTACTCCAATGCAGCCCCGGATTTTCATGGTGGACGGTGTGAAGGCCATTGTTGAACAGGAACCAGTTCATCACCGGGCCCACGATGTTGCGCGAGTGATTGAGCGACGACTCCTCGTCCGCGTGCACGTGCTGTACGTAATTGAAGATCAGCACGGAATACAGGGAGAACTGCTGCGGAATCAGTACGTAGAGCAGAGCCTTTTTCCAATCGAGCAGGAACGCTGCGAGAAGGAAGGCGACCAAGAGCACGTACTGCGAGATGCAGAACCAGAAGCGCCTCTTGTTGATGCGATACTGCTTGGCGAGGTAGTCGCGAATCGGCTTTTGCTGATGAAAGGCACTGACGGTCGGATAGGTCAGGAGGGTGAAAAGATTGGTCTTCTCGGTGTACCGATAGGTGACCGTGTAGTCGCCCTCGCGGTTGTTGAACTTGTGATGGTTCTGGTTGTGCGTCGAGATCCAACCGAAGGTGGGGAACCCGTAGAACAAGGTGAGCCAATAGTCCGTCAGTGCGTTCAGCGGCTTCGACTTCCAAATCGTGAGGTGATTGTGGTTGTGCGCGATGACCGAAACCGAGACGGCCATGAACAGGTACGCGACGAACAGCAAGGGGCTGAACGAATCTCTCGTCCACAGAAGCACGAGCATGCCCGTGGTGACGACCATGTAGATCAGAGTTCGGATGTCGGCGGCGTATCGGAGCATTGGCATTCCTTGCGAGCCAGAAATATTGCCGACGCGCCCAGAGTTTTTGTCTGACTTTCGGGCAGGACGCCAGGCGACACGCCGCTAAGCCGCCCAGAGCACGGGTATCCTCGCGGCGCGCACGCCCAGTAGGCCTTGTTTTGCTTATCGCTGGCGTCCTCGAAGCGCTTGGATTACTTCCCTCCCTCTGGACGCCGCATCCAAACAGAAGAAGACGTTCCGACGAAACGTCATCATCTACACGATGGCGAGCGCCATGGGCGGCCTGGTCCAGCTCGCGCACCTCCTTTGGACCCATCTGCTCGACCAAGCGGACTACGGTCGTTTTGCGATCCTCGAAGGCGTCGTGTTCGGTGTTGCGACTGCGACGGTGACCCTGGCGCCGCAGATGTACATTCTCGTCTACGTCCACAAGAAGCCGCGATCCGAGCTCGCGGGTCAGCTCGGTGGCATGCTCGTCGTGTCGCTCATCATTGGCGTGCTGACCACGCTCGCGGTCCTCGCCCTCCCGGATTCGATCTTCATGCTTGCGGGCGAAGCGGTGCCGCGGTGGGCTGTCGTTGGTGTCATCATTGCAGCGACCATCACCACGGCGCGAATCATGGCGCAGACGATCCACGAGGCACAGAGTCAGCCGACGCGAGCGGCGATGTGGTCCGAGTTCGTCGACGGCACCCGCCCATTCATCGCGATCTCCCTCTTCTTCCTTCTCGGCTGGACCTGGGAGGCGCGCTGGGGCGGGCTGGTTTTCGCGCACGTGGGCGCTGGCGTCGCCGCAGTCTTCGTTCTCGGTCGACAGGGTTGGCTCAAGCGCGCTCCTTCGTTCGCTTCTCTACGCCTACCGCTTCGGTTTTCGGGGCCGATGGTCTTCACCGCGCTGGCCTACATCGGATATCAAAGCGCCGATCGGCTTTACGTAGCCCTTTGGAACGGGGTCGCAGCAGCCGGCCGCTACGAGGCAGCCTACCGCATCGCCTTGCTAGTGAGCACCGTCAACGTCGTTACGCTTCATTCGTTCAACCCGCTCTACTACTCGGCGTACGCGCGCGGTGACCGTGAGGGCGCGGCCAAGCTTCTGCGCAGAAGCAGCCTGCAGATTGCCGCCTGGGTTGCCCTCTTGGTCGTCGCGCTTCCCCTCATCGTGATATACACGCCGCTTCTGGAAGAATCCTATCGCACGTCACCAAGCGTCCTCGAGTCCATCCCCATTCTCGCGCTCGGCTTGGGATGCCTCGGTATCTCGCTGCTCTGGCAATCGGCGCTACTCGCGGCGACCCAAGCCAAGACCGTTTCTGCGATTGCGGTAAGCGCAGCGCTGGTCAATCTCGGAGCCGATGTCATCCTCATCCCGCGCATGGGCGAAGTTGGGGCCGCCTGGGGCACCCTGATTGCCTTTGCCCTGATGCTGGTGACGACGATTGTAGTCGTGCGCCTTCGTCGCGCAGAGACGTAGGTTTGCGCCTCGATTTCAATCCTTTTGGTCGGCGCTCCCCGACGGTCTAAGGTGAAAGAATGGGGCGTCTTCTCAGTATGTGCGTGGCGGGGCTCGGCCTCGCCTTGATGCTTTCGGTCGGTTGTTCAGGTGACCCCGATGCGATGGGTCCCGGGGGTTCCGGAGGCAGCGGCGGCGCTGCGGGTGGCGGCGGACAAGGTGGTGGAATCGGAGGCGCCGGCGGTGCCGGTGCCGGCGGCGACGGTGGCGGCGGCATTGGAGGAGAGATCTCCCCGGACTGCGGCGACGGGACACGCGATGCGACCGAGGCCTGCGACGATGGGAATCGAATGGACGGCGACGGCTGCTCGGCCGACTGCATGATGATCGAACAGGGGTACCGCTGCCCGACTGTCGGCGTGCTCTGCGTCGCGATTGTATGCGGTGATTCCCGGATCGACTCACCGGAGGAGAACTGCGACGATGGCAATGCGACCGGCGGCGATGGATGTAGCGCGACGTGCGAACGGGTAGACGGATGGTCCTGCCCGCTTCCTGGCGTAGCCTGCGCGGCCACCGAGTGCGGCGACGGAATCGTCGCGGGCTTCGAGCAGTGCGACGATGGAGACGCCGCGCCTGGCGACGGCTGCTCCGACGAGTGCCAGCTCGAGGATGGCTACAAGTGCGACACACCCGGTGCAGACTGCGTGCCAATCCAATGCGGTGACGGCATTCGAGAAGGCACCGAGCAGTGCGATGATGGAAACGCGACGCCATTCGACGGCTGCGACGTGTCCTGCAAGAACGAGCCCGATTGCGACGGCGGAATCTGCCAGGCGGTGTGCGGCGACGGCGTGATCCTGCCTGGCACGAGCGAGGCCTGCGACGACGGCAATACCAACGACGGCGATGGCTGCTCGAGCATCTGCCAAGAGGAAGAGGGCTTCTCCTGCGTGCTGTCTCCCGTAGACCTGGGCGATGAGCTCTCGATTCCCGTCATCTACAGAGATTTTCGCAGCAACGACACGACCGACCCCTTGCCCACGACGTTCAGTTTGGACTTCAACAATCCCCAGGACTCCAACGGCGCAATTGCATTCGACATCACCGAGGACCAGCTCGATGCGGAGGGCAAGCCCGAGCTCTCAGGAGAGAACCCCTACGTCTTTGGCTCGAACGAAGGTCCATCTCACAGTGCTGCGTCGTTCGCGCAATGGTACCGAACCAGCCCCACGCTCGAGCCAACCGGCAATCTACAACTGGTGGGAGAGCTCGTCCTCCCGAACATCGGCGCCAACGTGTACGAGTTCGACAGCGCGGATTTCCCTCCAGGGTTCTTTCCGCTCGATGACCCGGCGCTTGCGCCATTCGCATGGCCGGCCGAGCCGACGTACGGGGAGACCCTTTTCGTTCCGAGCGGCGCCACCGACCCCAGTAACTTCGGATTCACGACGGAGGTGCACTACTTCTTCGTTTATCAGGGCGACGAGGTGCTGACCTTCAGCGGCGACGATGACCTCTGGGTCTTCGTCGACGGCTTTCTCTGCCTCGACGTGGGGGGGCTGCACCCAGGGGTCACCGACGTGATGAGCTTCGCGGACCCCGCCGATGC
>CBESWY010000093.1:0-10423 GCA_965533395.1 uncultured Myxococcales bacterium | reverse complement strand
TGGTCGTCGTCTTCCGGCCAACCCACCGCGCCAGGAAGGGGGAACTTGAAGGTTTGACCGGATTGAATGTTCTCGGGAAGCTTGTCGGAGAGCTTGAGCAGATTGACGGCGACATCCACGCACTCTTTAGCCATTTTCCGGTACGTCGTGAGCTTGCCGCCGGCAATCGTGATGAGGCCGTCCTCGCCGATCAAAATCTGATGCTCCCGGCTGACCTGCGACTCCGACATCTCGCCGACTTCGGGCTCCGGGGCGATGAGCGGGCGAAGCCCTGCCCAGGTGGAGATTACGTCGTCCCGACTGATCTGCTTGGTAGGGAAATAATAGTTCGACGCTGCGATCAGATAGTCGACGTCTTCTAGCGTTGCCGCCTCTTCGCCTGGCGCTCCATCGTAGTCGGTGTCGGTCGTGCCCACGTAGGTCCGCTCGCCCCAGGGCAGCGCGAACAGAACACGCTTGTCGGTGGGGTGGAAAAGCACGACCGCATGCTCGACCGGCAGCTTCTCCCGCTCGACGACGATGTGGATGCCCTTGGTCGGCCGCAGCACCTTGCCCTTTCGCGGGCCGCTCATCGCTAGGACCTCATCGGTCCAAGGACCGGTTGCGTTGATGACGGTGTGCGCCTTCACTTCCCGAAGGCTATTGTCCCGATGGTTTTTCACGACCACGCCCGAGATGCGGCCTTGATCGCCTTTGGTCAGCGCTTCGACGCGGGCCCAGCTCACCACGGTGCCGCCATTTCGGGTTGCATCGATGATCGTTTCGAGGGTGAGACGGGCGTCGTCGGTGGAGCAGTCGTAGTACACGGGAGCGCCCTGGAGGTCCTCCTGCTTGAGCAGAGGCTCCTCCGACGCAACTTCACTGGGTTTCAAGGTTTTGTGCCGCTTCGGAGAACGAAACAGGGCGAGGCCGTCATAAAGCCACATGCCGGCGCTGATCATGCGCAGGCTCTTGCGCGCGCCCTGATAGACGGGAAACAGAAAGGCGAGCGGGTTCACGAGGTGCGGCGCGAGGTCCATCACGACGCGGCGCTCGCTCACCGACTCGAATACGAGACTGAACTCGTAGCTCTCGAGGTAGCGGAGGCCGCCGTGGATGAGCTTGCTCGACCGGGAGCTCGTCCCGTACGCGATGTCGTTTTGCTCGAACAAGGCCACGCTCAGGCCGCGCCGCGCCGCATCTCGGACGATCCCCGCGCCTGTAATGCCGCCGCCAATGACCACCAGGTCGACTTCTTCGGGGACTTGCTCCCACATCTCTTCGCGAGAAGGCATCAGGATTCTCCTAGAATGTGTTGTTCTTCGAGATAGCGAACCACGAGACCGGCCGCTTCGTCCACGCTGAGGTTCGCGGTTTCGAGGTGGACCTCCGGGCTCGTCGGTGCCTCGTACGGAGCATCGAGCCCCGTGAAGTTTGAAATCTCCCCCGCCCGGGCTTTTTTGTAGAGGCCCTTGGGGTCGCGCGCCTCGCAAATTTCGAGCGGCGTGTCGACGAACACTTCGATGAACTCGTCGGGTCCCATCAGCCCGCGCACGCGGTCGCGGTCTTCGCGGTAAGGCGAGATGAAAGCCGAAAGGACGAGGCCTCCGGCGTCTGCGAAAAGCCGCGCGACCTCTCCGATGCGTCGAATGTTCTCCACGCGATCCTCTGGCGCGAAGCCGAGGTCGCTATTGAGCCCATGGCGGACGTTGTCGCCGTCGAGAACGTACGCAAAGGCGCGGCGCTCGATCAGCATTCGCTCGACCCGATGCCCGATGGTGCTCTTGCCGGAGCCGGAAAGACCGGTGAACCAAAGGACCGCGCCACGATGCCCGTGCGCCGCCGCTCGGGCCTCCTTGTCGACCTCGCCGATGTGCCACGTCAGGTTTTCTGCCTTGGGCGCGCTCATGGCGGAGAACATAGCCTCGCTCCCCCGGGGAGCAAGCTAGTCGGCGAGCAGCTCGGCCAGGGCCCTCACCGTCAATGGCGAGGAGCCCTCCGCTTTGTTGTTTACGATGACGTAGCACTCGATGTCGCGTTCGAGCGCAGCGCGCACCAGCCTGACGACGTCCTGCCGCATCTCGGGCTGAGGTGCGACCAGGCGGTCGAACGGAGCGTACGCCTCTTTGAGGTCGGCATAGCGCTGCCCTGGAGGAAGCAGCAACCGAACGACCAGCGGCGTGGCCTCGAGCAAGCCGTCGATGCGCATTTGATCTGCGATGCGCGGCATCCGGGACCAATAGTTGAACACATGGCTGGCACCGTGCTTCTGAAGCGTCCTGGCGTACTCGGGCGTCAGAAGCTTCCGATCGCGCAGCTCGACCGCGAACGGGAAGTCCCGGGGAGCGGCCGTGAGAAAGGCGTCAAGCCGTTCGCAAAACCAGCTCGGATCGAGCGGCGATGGAGCCGGCGCAATCTCGACGATCCACGGGCCCATGTGCCGACTGAATCCTGCGCGAGTCGGTTCGTGGACGGCTTCGGCGAAGAGCTCCGGGTCGAGAAAGCTCGGGTTCTCCTCGCCCGCCTCCGCACCGTAGCGGGCGTGCCTCGGAAAGCCGGGCATCGTGACGCGCTGCCACACTTTCATCGCGGCGCGGAAGTCATCGGGCAGCTGCTTCGAGTAGGCGGCCAGCTCTTCTTCAGCAACCGGAGTGTAGTAGCCGCGATCGACGCCGACGGTGCGCATCAGCGGGTGTCGCGCGTACTCTCCGAGCGAATCCCGAAGGAAGGCACGTTGATTCGCATAGCGCTGCCGGTAGACGAGCCCCGCCCATCCGGGAAAGGTCCAGCTCGAGGTGCCCAAGCGAAGCTTCGCCGGAAGCCGGCCCCGAAGCGATTCGAGCTCACCGTGCGTATCTTCTGTCAACTCCGTGGCTTCTTCGTCGGCGCGTTCAAAAAGCCCGAGCTGCGGGTCCTCTTCCGCAAACAGCGGGCTCTTCGCGCGCCGACGCCGAGTCATCGCTTACTGTTGCGCCGGACTGCGATGTTGTGCTGACGCAGCGTCTTGCTGAAGTGGTGCTCGCCGCCGCCGCGCGCCACGAAGTAGAAGTAGTCGTGCTGTTCGGGATCGATGACCGCCGCCAGGGATGCCGCTCCGGGATTGCTGATCGGGCCGGGCGGCAGCCCGGAGTGCCGATACGTGTTGTATGGGTTGTCCGTGTCATCCAACATCGCCCGAGTGATTCGGCCGTCGTAGCCCGCACAGGAGGGCGCCGCTTCGGGAACCGCCATGCAGCCGTACTGAACGGTCGGATCGGCCTGCAGCCTGCGACGCGGAAGGAATCGCTTGGATTTGAGTCGGTTCCAGAACACGCCCGCGATCCTTGGGCGTTCCGCGGGCACAGCCGCTTCCTTTTCGACGATCGACGCCAAGGTCACGATGTCGTGCGTCGTCCAGCCCTTGAGCTTGGCGAGCTCCGCCGCGTACTTCTCTTCGAGCTCCTCGTTCCTCCGAGTCCAGTTTGCCAACATCCGCTCTACAACTCGCCTGGGTTTGGTCTGATCGTCGAACTCGTAGGTATCGGGAAAAAGGTACCCCTCCGCGTCGTTGGCTTCGACGCCGTAGCTCGCGAGGATCGCGGCGTCCTCGGTTGCATCGAGGAAATCCTCGGCATCACAGACCCCGTATTCTTCGAGCCGTTCAGCGATCTCGAATCTCGAAAAGCCCTCCGGGATCAAGAGCCGAATCTGGATGCGACCGAGGCGCGTCGTGGCGTAGCGCGCAACCTCTTCGGGCGTCATCGGCACCCTAAATCGAACGTTGCCTTGTCGCAGGTGCCGGTCGAGGCCGCGCATGCGCATGTAGAGCGACCAGACCCAGGGCTTGTTGATGACGCCTTCGCTCTCCAACTGATTGGCGAGCTTTCGAAGCGTCATGCCTTCGGAAACGTCGATCACGATTTCCTCGACGTACCCCGACGGGCCCTTGCTGTCCGGATAGACGACGAACAGCCAACCCAGCAGGCCAAGCAAGCCGAGCACGGCGATCAGCGTCACGATACTCAGGGCGCGCGCGATCGTTGCTGCGACATCGCTCTCGACCTTGATGGGCTGTTCCGGTCCTTCCACGCGCAGTCCTCAATTGGCGTCTAGATACCCTTGTAGCAAGATGGTGGCCGCAGATTGATCGACGACTTCGCGGCTCTTGGCGCCCCGGCGGCCCATGTCTCGCAGCGAACGCTCCGCCGCCACGGTGGTCAAGCGCTCGTCCCAGAATACCACCTCCACGCCGAGCGCCTCGCCGAGGATTTCGCCGAAGGCCCTCGCACGCCGGGCCGCCTCCCCTTCGCTCCCGTCGAGCCGCAGCGGGAGCCCGACGACAGCCAAGGAAATCTCGTCTTCCGAAAGCGCCTCCCGCACTCTTCGTGCGGCGTCCTGATAGCCACCCCGCGCCTGGATGGTTTCGCGGGGGAAGGCGATCGAGCCAAGCTCGTCCGAGATGGCGAGGCCGATGCGTGCCGAGCCTGGGTCGATCCCGACGATGCAACTCATCTCAGCCACCTGCCACCGGCTGCGATCCACCCTCGGAGGGCGAGGCCGGACGAGTCGATGCAATGCGCTGGCTCAGCAAAGGAATCACGTAGGGGAACCCTACTTTGAACTGGTCGAGGTCGGGTGCAATTTGGCCCGCCAGCCAGAACATCATCACCGCAGCTCGCTCCACGAAGAACCAATTGTCCGGGTAGTGAAACGAGCGCATCAGGGTTCGAAGCTCACGACGTTCGACTTCGGGGTCGGCCAGCGCTTCGAGCTCCCTCGACTTCGCGCTCATGAGCGCCCCCGGTGTGCGTGCCTCGAGCTTGAGAAGCTTCTGGAAGTAGGTCTTCACCGTCTGCTCGAGCAGGGCGCGATCGCCGCCCTCTGCCACGAAGCCGATCTCCTCGATGCCCTCCAAGACCAAGGCATCGTTTTGCTCGAAGAACCCGCGTAGGATGTCGACCATCCCGAAGACGGTCTTGCTGTCGACCTCGCTGATCGCGCCGAAGTCGAGCACCACGAGCTTGGCATCGTCAGAGCCTTCGACGGGCTGCACCAAGAAGTTCCCGGGATGCGGGTCGGCATGGAAGAAACGGTCGACGAAGAGCTGCTTGTAGAAGCTTCTCACCAAACGCTCTGCGAGCTTGTGCAAATCGACGCCGCGTTCTCGGATCGCGTCGAGGCGCGTGATCTTGATGCCCTCCATGAACGTCATCGTGAGGACATCGCGTGTGGTCACCCCGTCGACCACTTCGGGAAAGAGAATGTGATCATCGCCTGCGAAATTGGCTGACATGCGGCGCATGCAATCGGCCTCGTGCAGGTAGTCCGTCTCACGACGCAGCAGGTCGACCAGCGACAAATGAACCGCCTCGATGTTTTGCACGGGCACGAACCATTTGTAGACGCGGACCATCAGCTTGATGACCCGCATGTCGATGCGGACCACATCGCGAATCCCGGGGTACAAAACCTTGACCGCGACTTTGTGCCCGTCCTCCAGGTAGGCGACGTGCACCTGGCCGAGCGACGCGGCGGCCACCGGCTCGCGTTCGATGCTCCGAAAAAACGCCTCGGGCGGAGCGCCGAGACTTTGGATGAAGGCTTGCTCGATTTCGGCGAAGGAGTGCGGCGGCACCGCGTCTTGCAGGGTCTCGAGCCGCTTGATGTACACCGAAGGTAGAAAGCCCCCCATGATGGACAGAACCTGCCCCAACTTGATGTAGACCCCGCGAAGCTTGAGCATGCCCGCGAGCATCCGCTTCGAGTTCTTTTCATCGACCCGGGCCTGACGCCGCGTCAGCCAGGCGGGCAACACGGGGTCTTCATGGCCGGTCTCGGGGTCGATACGCCAACGCCGGAAGACCTTCACGAGCGCCAATTGCACCAAGTAACTGGCGAGAATGACACCAAAGGTGAGCTGAGCACGGACGAGGCGGATGAATAGACTCATGCGGATGGGCGTCGGGGCAAGCGTAGCAGTGATCGGGCGGTGTCCCACCGCTTTGGCTGCGGGGCTCATTCGGTATAAGGTCCTAAGGTCGTGTCGGGTAGTCAAAGCCGAGAGCTCCGGAATAAACTCCAAAGCGCCCTTCGGAGGGAACGGCTGGCGGAAGCCTTGCGGCAGTACGAAGCGCTCCAAGCGGTGGAGCCCGAGGAGGCGCGCTGGCCTCATCGCAAAGGGGACCTGCTCAAACGTCTAGGACGTCCGAACGAAGCGGTCGAGGCCTACGAGATGGCGATCGACCTCTACGCACAGCAGGGTTTCGTCGCTCGGGCGGCCGCCATGGCAAAAGTCGTCATGGGCATCGCGCCCGATCGCGTGGACGTGCTTTCACGGGTCAAGCCAGACGCCGCGCGCAAGCTTCACCGGTCGTCGAGGTCCGCAATCGTCACCGCCGATCTCGAGCTCGAGCCCGAAGGCGAGGGGATCACCCAGACGAAGAAGAAGCGCATTTCGACCGATGCGCTTCCTCTGATCGCCGACCCATCGGCGGTCGATGACGCGCTCCGATTCTCGAGGCCGCCAGGCACGCGACGTCCGACGCTCGATCTCGACATCTCCGACTTCGAGTTGCAGGACCGCCCTCCGCTGGACGACGAGGGCCTCGACCAGCGACCGACGCCGGAACATCTCGCCCAGCTTCCCTCGGTGCCCCTGTTCGCCGAGATTCCGCAGGACATGCTCGCGAGGATCGTCCAAGAGTCCCGCCTCGTCGTTCTCGAGCCGGGCGAGAGCCTCATCGAGCGCGGCACCACCGCCGATGCGCTCTACGTGCTCGTCGAGGGAAGCGTGCAGCTCGTTCGGACGATCGACGGCGACGCGCTGGTCTTGTCCGAAGGCGACGTCGTCGGCATCTCCTGCCTTCTCGAGCGCGTGTGTTACGAAGGGGATGTGACCGCGCGGACGGCAGTCAGCGCGCTTCGAATCAGCAAGCTCTTGTTGGACCGGCTCGTCGCGGAGCATCCGCCCCTAGGCGACATCTTGCTGGAGATGCTGGGGCGGCGTCTGGTTTCCACCTTGCTTCGCACGGCCCCCATGTTTGCAGCCTTCGACAACGGGACGCGCGCGGAGGTGGCCTCGATGTTCGAGGTTCGCCGCGCCGACCGCGGGACGAAGATACTGGAGGCTGGCAAGCCAACCGACGGCCTCTACATTCCGATGATCGGCGAGCTGAGCGCGATCGGCGCCGATGGCGAAGAGCTCGGCTCCTTGAAGCTCGGTCGCGCGCTCGGTCAGCATTCGATCTTGGCCCGAACCCCATCGCCGGTGACGGTCATGACCGACTCCGACGCGCTGGTCCTACGGATGTCAGCCCGCCGCTTCCACGAGGTGGCGTCCGCACACCCGGCAATGGTCGCACACCTCGACGAGCTCGCACTGCGGCCGGACACCCCGACCTTCTCGCTCCTGCCGGCCGCGCAGCGAAAACGCCGCGCCTGAGGCCCGGCCGGGGCGAGGTGCGCCCCTTGACGAACCGCCTATACTGCGGCCCTCATGAGCTACAGCGCATCCTTTCGTTGCGTCGCCGGCTGCGGCGGAACTTATCCGCTCACGCAGGTGATCTACTCCTGCCCAGAGTGCGGCGAGCTCCTCGAAGTTCAGCACGACATCGAGGCCTTGAAGACTCGAAGCGGCTCCTCTTGGAGCAAGCTCTTCGATCAACGCTGGATGACCCGCGACTGGCCCCACGGCAGCGGTGTCTGGGGCAAGAAGGAATGGGTGCAGCCGCACCTTCGCGAGGAGAACATCGTCTCGACCGCGGAGGGTGGCACCAACCTCTTCTGGGCGGAGCGATACGGCAAGACGCTCGGGCTCGACGACGTTTGGATCAAGAACTGCGGCAACAGTCACACGGGCTCGTTCAAAGACCTCGGCATGACCGTGCTGGTGAGCACCGTGAAGCAGGCGATCGAGGACGGGCAGCCGATTCGCGCCATCGCGTGCGCCTCGACCGGCGACACCTCGGCTGCGCTCGCGGCCTATTGTGCATCGGCCGGCATCCCATCCGTGGTCCTGCTGCCCAAAGGTAAAGTCACCACCGCGCAGCTCGTTCAGCCGCTGGCGAACGGGGCCCTGGTTTGTGCCCTCGATACAGACTTCGACGGATGCATGGAGATCGTCCAAAAGCTCACGACCGAGAAAGGCATCTACCTCGCCAACTCGATGAATTCCCTTCGCCTCGAAGGACAGAAGACGGTGGCCATCGAGATCGTCCAGCAGTTCGACTGGAAGGTGCCCGACTGGGTGATCATCCCGGGCGGCAACCTCGGCAACGTCGCGGCGCTGGGTGCGGGTTTCAACATGATGCTCGACCTGGGGCTCATTTCGAAACGCCCGCGGATTTGCCTGGCGCAGGCCGAAAAGGCCAACCCCTTGTACCTCGCTTACAAGCAGGGCTGGGACAGCTTCGAACCGATCACGGCGGGGGAGACGGAGGCAAGCGCCATTCGAATCGGAAATCCCGTGAGTGTTCGTCGGGCAATCCGCGCGCTGCAGGCGTTCGACGGCGTGGTCGAGCAGGCAAGCGAATCGGAGCTTGCCGAAGCCTCGGCGGCGGCGGACCGTGCCGGTAGCTATACCTGCCCGCATACCGGCGTTGCGCTGGCCGCGCTCGAAAAGCTTCGGGCCAAGGGCACGATCGAACCAGGCCAGAAGGTCGTCGTCATCTCCACCGCAAACGGCTTGAAGTTCACCCAGTTCAAGATTCGCTATCACGAAAACGAAATCCCCGGCGTCGAAAGCAAGCACCCCAACCGGCCGGTGGATCTTCCCAGCGAGTTCGAGGCGGTGAAGGCTTCGGTGTTCAAAGAGCTCGACAGGCGGGCTCTGTAAAGGCTGCGCTTCGCGCCGACCACGGGGCTTCGCTCCCGACATCGACGAGAGTTTAGGGACTTAGGTTTTTTAGGAGCAGCTCGCGGTCGTCTCGGCGTAGGTTGACCAAGCGCAGCCGGACTTCGAACCCCTGCTCGTCCATGCGTTTCGAACCGAGCACCCTGCCCTCGAAGCTTCGTTCTCCGGCCTCGACGATTGCCGTGAATCGAATTGGAGAGCCCGGGGCGAAGGCCAGGGGACTCGTCAGCTTCAACAGGTTTCCATCAAACGTGAGCCCGAGTGCGTCGTGACCGCTTTCCAAGCGAAGCTTCACGGCTCACCCCTTGCGACGCTGCATCGCGGCGCGTGCTTCTTTGAGATCTTCCTGGCGGCGGATCGACTCGCGTTCGTCGCCCTTCTTCTTGCCGCGTCCGAGGCCTAGCTGAACTTTCGCGACGCCGTTCTTGAAATAGACTTGAAGCGGGACCAAGGCGTAGCCGCGCATCGTCAGCCTGCCGCGCAGCTTCTCGATTTCGCGTTTGTGGACCAGCAGCTTGCGGCGGCGCTGAGGCAAGTGACCCGCGTGGCCGCCCTGCTCGTAGGGTGCGATGTGCATGCTGTAGAGGAAGAGCTCGTCGGCGTCGATTCGGCAATAGGCGCCTTCGAGATTGGCACGGCGCGCGCGCAGGCTCTTCACCTCGGTGCCAAAGAGCACCATGCCGGCCTCGAGCCGCTCTTCGATGTCGTAGCGTTTGGCGGCCATCGGGTTGCGGCACACCAGGAGCTCCATTCCTGGAACGCCCTTATCAACGCGGTTCTTCGCCATCGCCTGCCGGCTCTAGCACGGGCTCTTTGGCTTTGCGAAGCCGTTCGAGCCATTCGAGCTCGGACTTCAACCGATCGGACGAAAGCGCATCGCCTCGCTTTTTCGCCTCTTCGAGCGCTTGCTCGCGCCCTTTGATTTGGCGATCCCAATGCACGACGGCCGAGGGCGAGTCGTCGAGCACCCAACTTCGCGCAGTTGCCCGAACCGGAACGCGGACGCGGGCATCGGGCGAGGTCGCGCCGGGAACCGACACCTCGAGAAGGAGCCGCGGCCAGTTCGGGTCGACCTCGATGACACACGGCGAGTCACCCCAGTCTCGGTTGGACCGAAAGACCTCCGCGACGAAGCCGTCGAGGTTCACCTGGACCCAAGCCAGGCAAGTTCGCCTTTCCTCTCGAATTGCCACGACGACGTCGTGCCGCCCATCTCGGTCGAAGTCCGGACGCGGATCGGGCGCAAGGTCGAGCCGACGCCGCTCGGGCCAACGCGCATCGGGCACTTGAAGCGACAGGGAGGGTCCGCGCGTGGTCACGACACGGACGGTCGATTCGGAACCGTTCACCGCGTCGAAGGCCACGTAGCCGGGCTCCTCGATCTGCCCGCCGATGGTGTAGCCATGCCTGCGAAGGTCTTCGATGATCGCGATGGCTTCTTCTCGCGGGTCGACGCCGATCCGCAGGTAGTCCAAGGGATCTTGAACCGGCTCGTACTTCGCGCATCCAATCATGAACGCACAGGCAAAGAGGAGAGACCGCACTTCCCTACTCTAGACGTACTAAGCGAGAACGCGAGTGGCCAGCACGAACGGGTGCACCTCGGAGGCGCCG
>CBESWY010000092.1:0-10554 GCA_965533395.1 uncultured Myxococcales bacterium | reverse complement strand
CGGTATGGCGTTCGTTTGTCGGCGATGATTTGGACGTCGCCGACGAAAGGCTGGTTTGCGAAGCGCTGGGCGGTTCGCTTCTTTCGGTCGCGGATTTCGCCCAGTGTTTTGTACAGCGGCGTAATCAGGAAGCCGCTGCTACCGCCCTGTTTGAGGCTGGGGTCGACGATCCCGTTGCGGAGCTCGAGGACGGACTTTCCGTCGACGACTACCCCGCTGCGTGAGATCTGAACGGAAATGGCATCGCTCAGCTCCACCTTGGACGTTGAATAGGGAATCCTAAGCTCACTGCTCTCCTGAACGGCCGCTGCGGACGAGGTCGCGAAGATCGCCATCATGTAGACCAGCAGGATCGTGAGCATGTCCATCATCGGGTAGATGTTGAGCCCGAAGTGCTCAGGCTCGGGGCGGCGACGCAGCTTCGCGCGAACGACGCGATTCACGTACGCCATCGAGACAGACTTCTCTGCAACGGGCGGTGCGAGGGAGGGGCGCGACGGCCTGCTGCTCTCGTTTGCCACTATCGAATCCCCGCCGAGAGCAAAACTTCAGGGAACAGCTCGTTTTCGTCACCTCGGACGGCATCCATGGCGGCGATCAGATCTTCATACGGCACTTCGGGGTCTGCGCTGATCGTGACCCGCGTTTCGTCTTCGAACTGCTGCTTGACGCGACTCACGCAGGTAGTCAGCGCCTTCCAGTCATGCTCGCCGTTCATTCCGGCGGGCACGGTGATGACCTTGCCAGGCGCCGTGGTCGTGCATCCCCGCGCGAGCTTGCCGCCCGACCCAGACACGACGACCCCTTCGCGCGTTACCGTGACGTTCAAGTTGAGGGCTTCATCCGCAGCTGCGCGCTTTCCGATTCCGCCTTTGCGATACTCCGGGAGCGCCGCTTCGACCTGCGAAAAGAAGGCAATCGTCGTCAAAGTCATCAACAAGAACATGACGATGTTCACGACGATGTCCAAGAAGGGAACGATGTTCAGCTCCTCGCTGGTCTCGGACGGATCGAGGTCGGGAATACGCGTTCGCTTCCGGACGTAGGCTCGTTGGCGCGGTGTCAGTCGTGCGGGCATGGTCGGGCCCGATTAGCCGCCTTGCCGGCGCAGCGTGAGGAGGTTTTCCAGCTGCATCGTGACCTTTTCCATTTCGTGCTTGTGTCGCTTGGTGAGCCCGTGAAGCACGAGGTGAGCGACCATGAAAATGACCGCGATCAGAAGACCGAGGAAGGTGTTCCACATGGCCTCGGCGATACCGGCCGAAAGCAGTGCCGTCTTCTGCGACGGGTCGTCGATCGTACCGACCGCCTTGAAGGCGCGGATCAGACCGCTGATCGTGCCGAGCAGACCGATGAGCGTCGCAATGTTGGCCAGCGTCCAGAGCGAGCCGGTCCGCTTCTCGAGTGCCGGGATCACCTCCGACATCTTTTCTTCCATCGAGGCGATGACGGCTTCTTCGCCGCGGTTGACCTGAGTGAGCCCGGATTTGACGACCTCGAGCAGCGGCACGGCCTTCGCCTCGCACTGTCGAATTGCGCGATCGATGTTGCCCGCCTGCACCAACTTTCGAATCCGGTTCATGAACTCGGCGGCATCCACGCTGTAGTTCATCCGGATGTACCAGGCGCGATCGATGATGATGCCCACCCCAAACGCTAGAACACCGAGATTGATGAACGAAAACGGAGCACCTTCGAGCAGTGCCTCCCAAATCTCATGCATGCGTGCGGCTCCCTCCGGCTCGCCGTTGATTTGGCGAGAAAACCCCTGTGTTTTCGCTACCCTCCAGTCCCAATGAAATTTGGACCCGAAAGCTGGAATCCATTGAAATCATTACGACTGTTGGGGCGAACCCCTTAACCGAGGGGCACGCTACCCCACCCCCCGCGAAGTTGTCAACGCGACTACAGCTTTTTCCGCTTTTTGCACCCAAGCTTGCTACGTCCCCGGTTTCTAAGGGACTGTACCGGGCGCGATGTTGACTTGCTGGATCCAACCGTTATCATCCCTATATAGTAAGCAAACCATGGAATTGCTTACTGTTCTGGGGGGAACAGCGGGTTTTAGTCAGAAGGCAGTGATGGGGATCGACCCGTACTCACTCGGGGTCCGGATAACACTGTCGAAGTAAAGTTCGCAGGAGGCAGTAATAAGATGGCCAAATTGGCGTACCACTTTGAAGCAGGCGGATGGGCGATGTGGCTAATCCTCGTTTGTCTGGTGTTTGCAATCGGTTTCACGATCGAGCGCGCGATGTATCTCTACAAAGCGTCGATCGACAAGGATGAGTTCATCGCAAAGATGCAGAAGTGCATCACCGCCGGAGACGTGGCGGGAGCGATCAAGGTGTGCTCCGCCGAGCACAATCCGCTCGCGCGCATCGTCAAGCAGGGTTTGCTCAAAGTGAACCGCCCCGATGCCGAAGTTCAAGCGGCCATGGATGAGGCCGCGCTCAAGGAGCTCCCACTGATCGAACGGCGCACGCCGTACCTGGGTCTGCTCGCGAACGTCGGCATGCTCTGCGGTCTGTTCGGAACGGTCGTCGGTCTCATCACTGCATTCGGTGAGGTTGCCAAGGCCGACGCGGCAAGCAAGGCAACCGGCTTGGCCAAGGGCATCGAGGAAGCGATGAACTGCACCGCGTTCGGTCTGATCACCGCGGTCTTCGCGCTTCTAATGATGGGCCTTCTCAACGGCAAGACTCAGAAGATCATCGACGACATCAACGCGGCCTCCGTGCAGGTTCTCAACCTGGTCGTGGGCAACCGTTCGAAGGTCGATCTTCAGAACCTTCCAGCGGAGTAACGAGCCAGATGGCTGCAATCGATAGTGGTGGAGGAAACTCCGGGAAGAAGGCGGTCAATCAGGAGATCCCCCTGATTCCGTTCATCGACCTTCTCCTTTGCTGCGTCATGTTCTTGTTGGCCACCGCGGTCTGGAACCAGCTCGCCGCCGTGAACGCCAATCAGCAGGTCCCAGGCCAGGCGTCTACGGAAGACGCGCCGCCCGAGGACGAAAAAGTGAAGCTAATCCTGCAGGTTCGTAACTCCGGCTACGTGCTGGGGTCATCGGCCGGGGAGAGCATCGACATCAGCAAGCGCGTCGTGGCGGACCAGAAGGAGTTCGACATCGACGAGCTGGAAACCAAGCTCGCGCAGTGGAAGCAGGCTTGGGACAAGCGCGACGACCTGATCGTCGCGCCCGAAGACGGCGTTCGGTACGAGGACGTCATTCGTGCAATGGATATCGCGTCGGCGGCAGGCTTCACCACCCTGTCGATGGCCGACGGAGCTGCGTTCCTGTAGGGGGAAATCATGGCGATCAAACGGCCAGAACCAGAGCTGCTCCGTCACATTCCGCTGAAGTTCGTGCGCCAACGCGTCTCGGGCCACGCCCGCAAGTCGGTGGACCACCAGATTCCGCTGATTCCGTTCATCGATTTCCTGATCGTTCTCGTAATCTTCCTGCTCATGTCGTTCTCGGCTTCGGGCGAGCTCGTCGCGCAGCAGCCGACCATCACGATGCCCGACGCCAAGAACACCGAGCAGATCGAAATTTCGCCGATCGTCGCCGTAGACGAGCGCGTGATCACACTCGACGGCAGCAGGGTCGCCGACACACAGACGCAAGGGCAGTCCGCACAAGTGGATCGCATCGAACCGCTCATTGCGGGCCTCGAGGCGGAGAAGCGCAAGTGGGAAACGATTCACCCTTCGGAGCCGTTCGCAGGCCAGGTCATCGTGCAGGCGGACCGCAACATCGACTTCCGAGTCGTGAAGAAGGTCATGTTCTCGGCGGCCGCTGCGGGCTACGGCAACGTCAGCTTTGCCGTGAACCAGCGCGAGTAGCGAACTTCCAGTAAGCTTCCCCGCATGGAGCCGTCAGAGCTCACTCCCGCCGAGTTCGACGGCGTTCGCACCAACCGATACCGGCCACGCCTTCCGTGGGCGCGTATCGGTTTCGTCGTCATGCTGGCCGCCCTCATCGCGGGCGCGTATTTCTGGCGTCAGAAGGTCCGGGCCGACGAGCTCAGAAGCCGCATCGAGGCCCTGCACGCCGAGCGGGTTGCGCCGGTTCTCGACGAGCTTCAGGCCACGCGTGCAGAGCTCGAGGCGAAGGCCCTTGGGGCGAAATCCGGGGCGGCGAACCGATTGGTAGAGGCCCAGGTCCGACTTTCTGCCCTTCACGAGGAGAAGGTGGTGTACCTCAAGGTCCGCGCGCCGGAGCTCGCTTCGGAGGAGGCGTTGCGGACCGCGATCGAGACCGAACAGGAGGACGCGATCGGTTCATGCCTGGGTCTGGAGTTGACGCGCCTTTCGGCGCTTTCCGAGGTGCCGGAAGTGCTGACCTCCAAATGGCTCGCGCGAATCCACGAGACCAACGACATGCAGAGGCTCTCCGTGCGCGAAGAGCAGCTCGCCCGCGCGATCGAGCGCGAGCTCCCGGCGCTCCAGGAGCGTGTGCCCGTCGACTATTTCCTGCTTCTGCTAGTGCAGGGCAAGAGCCGGCTACGGGATCCGGTCGACGTCTTCCTCTGGGACCTCGAGCAGGACAAGCTCGTCTTGCGTTCCCGGACGGAGAACCGCGGCCGCTTGATCACGGTCCGCAGCCAAATTGGACCCGAGGTGGATCCCGCCAAAGCGGCTGGCGATCCCATCGTCACCGCCGACTGTTCCATTGCAGCTCACATCAAGGCGCAGCTTGGGGAGCCGACGATGGATCTGGCAACGCGGGACTGACCGCGCGGGTCTGCGCGTAGTCGATTCGTTCGAGCCAGCGCTGCGCTCCCGCCTGGGCTGCGCGGCTGGCTCCAGCGCGAGCCCTCCACGTCGCGGCGGATTGGCCGTAGTCACCTAGGGCGAAGAACGTGATGCCGAGCAGGCGGCTCAGCTCTTGCTCGAGGCGTACGCTCGGCAATCCGAGCCGCCTCGCATCTTGGAGCAGTGGAAGCGCCAGAGCGTAGCGATTCGCGCCGACCAGCTGCCGGGCCTCGAGATACTGCCCGAGGCCATCGTCCCGAATCGCTGTTAGCGAATGTGCCAAGTGAACGACGACCGGGCTCGGCGATCGGCCGAGGAGGATTTCGTAGAGCAGTTTTCGCTCCGGGTCGGTGGCTTCGAGGGCGAGCTTCTTCACTTCGCTTTGGCGGGCGGCGCCATCGGTGCGCGGAATGTTCAGCAGCTCCCCGTAGAGCGCGTCGGCCTCCGCCAAACTGCCGAGCGTCCATTGCGCATCGGCGTATTGCTCGAGTGCGGCGGCGACGATTGGCTTCGGGGCGTTCATCGTGGCTCGCAGCGCGTCGAGCGTCGCCAGTGCCTCGGCGTCGCGTCCGTCGCGAGCGAGGGCGCCTACCAGCGTGGCCCGGGCCTGCGCCTCCTGCGCGTCGATGTCCAAAATGGCGCGACAGGTCTCGATCGTACGAAAGTCGTCGCGGGCTGCCGCATCACCGGCCAGGTCGGCCCTCAGCTTTGCGAGCTCGTGAGGGCAGACCGACGAGAAGATGCTCGGCCTTGCCAGCGCCACCTCGGCCACGCCGCGCTCGGTGGTTGTCACCGGGACTTCCTCGAGATGGCCGTGCCAGCCAGCTTCGAGCTCTTTCAAGTCGTCGACCGTGCCGCGATGGTATGTTTCGAGCAGCGCTTCCATCCCCCGGGCTGCGATTAGGAAGCGCATCAGGGACCCGGCGGCCATGTACGCGCGCCGTGCGGGGAGGGCGCTGAAGCGCACGCTCATGAGGGCTGACGCGGACGGAAGCTCGTTTCGGTCAATCATGATCCTGGACCACTGGTCGGGGTCGAGGTCGTCCCGTATGTCCCAGGCGAGGGCGACCGCGGCGCCTTCGACGATGCCCGGGTTCGGGACCAGGCCGCCCAGCGTCCCTGCAATCGCGAAAGGCCCGCGTCCCGCCTCTTCGAGCACCGCGTGCACGACCTCGTGTCCGAGCACCGGGTGCGGCCAGCGCGACATTTGTAGATAGACCTCGCGTCTCCAAGGCTTGGCGATCAGCGTACGCCCGACGCCGATGAGGTCTTTCTTCTCCCTCTGGTTCCGAAAGAAATAGGCGGTCACCGGCTTCTTCGACGATAGACCGGTGAGAGATCGAATTCGCGCGACCTGGAAGTCGCAGTCTTCCAGCAAGCGAGCGGCATCCTCGGGAAGCGTTTCGCGCGGCATGTGCACGATGCAGTGCGCCCCACGCTCGGTCTTTCCGAGCCGCTCGATCAGAAACTTCTCGCTCACCGAGTGGCCGAGTTGGTTGCCTTGCCAATACGACGCAGCAACGACGCCCAATGCCCCAACACAGACCGCGATTGCGCCGACCTGCAAGCGACCGCGGCTGCGGAGGCCAAGCGTCCCTGACGCCGGGTCCCAGAGGGCGTCAAATAGGACGGCGAGCGAGACAACGGCAACGAACACCGTGGCTCGATAGGTGAGGTAGCGGGTTGGAATCTGGACGAGGTCGTCGTAAATCGCGCCCGGGAAGTAGCCAGCAAACGCGCCAAACACGTAGACCGTTGGCGTCGAGTAAAATGCCCAAAGCCCAAGCATCGCCGAGACTAGAGGAACGGCGGCCGCAAGCCACGGAGCCAGGCGCGGCAGCCTCGTTGCCGCGACGACCCATACGCCGGTGCAGGCCGCGAGCATGCAGCCGAGCGCCGGACCCAGCACCATGAATGCGAGACCCTCGGCGGGCGCGCACTGCCGGGTTCGCAGCGAGCTGACCGCGAGCAACACGAAAGGGATCAACCAAATCAGCAAGCCCATGCCGACCGTTCGGAAGATGAGATCGATACCCCGACGACCGTGGTGCCGTTCACTGTAGCTGGCTGCCGTCGCCGCCACCCAAGGGGGAAGAAGCAGGCCGAGCACTAGAGCGCTCTCCACCCCGTGGACGGCGAGCAGAGGGATGAAGGCGAGAACGATGCCAACGACAGCCGCAAAAGCTGCGCTCAACCGGAACATGAACAGGGTTGCCACGGACTATTCGGCTGCCGCGGGCGCCCCAGTCGTCTCGAGCTCGGCGACGAGGCCCAACACTTCGTCGACGGTGGATACGAGGCAAATCTCGAGGTCATCTCGCACCTCTTCAGGCACGTCGTCGAGGTCTGGCGCGTTTCGCTTCGGAAGAACGATGCGGGCGACGCCTGCGCGGTGTGCGGCCAGGCACTTCTCTTTGATGCCGCCGACTTTGAGCACGTTGCCGCGAAGGGTGATCTCCCCGCTCATCGCCACATCGGGCCGAACCTTGACCTGCGTGAGCACCGATGCGAGCGCGACGAACAGCGGGATGCCTGCCGCGGCGCCGTCTTTGGGCACGCCCCCCCCCGGCAAATGAATGTGAATGTCCGTGTGACTCACGAAATCCTCTGCGAGACCCAGGTCTCGTGCGCGCGCGCGCACGAACGTGAACGCGGCTGCAGCCGATTCCTTCAAAACGTCACCCATGTTGCCAGTCAGATGCAGTTTGCCAGTGCCCGGCATTCGCGTCGCTTCGACGAAGAGCAGGTCCCCACCCGCAGCGGTCCAGGCCAGGCCGGTGGCGACGCCGGCCCTCGGGATTCGTTCCGGCTTCTGCCTTTTAGCCTTCGCGGCGCCGAGCACGCTTTCGATGAACGGCGCGTCGGCCATGATCGAGACGTCTTCGCCATTCGCAAGTCGGACGGCGACCGCACGGCAGACCGCGGCGGCCTGTTGCTCGAGCTTTCGGACGCCTGCCTCGTGCGTGTAGGAGTCGATCAGCAGGTCGATCGCCTCGTCTGAGAAGTCCAAGCGTTCCGGCGAAAGACCGTGCTCGCTCAACTGCCGGGGAATCAAGAAGTCGCGCGCGATCGACCGCTTCTCCCGCGATGTATAGCCAGGGATCTCGATCACTTCCATTCGATCGAGCAGAGGCGCGGGGATCGTACTCTTTTGATTGGCCGTCGCGATGAACATGATCTGGTTGAGGTCGAAGGGCACGTCGATGTAGTGGTCGGTGAACTGATGGTTCTGCTCGGGGTCGAGCACCTCGAGCAGAGCGCTAGCGGGGTCGCCCCGGTGGTCGGTTCCAAGCTTGTCGATCTCGTCGAGAACCATCACCGGGTTGTTCGAGTTTGCTTTTTTGAGGCCGGATATGATGCGCCCGGGAAACGCCCCGACATAGGTGCGGCGGTGCCCGCGAACTTCGGCCTCATCCGACACGCCGCCGAGCGACACACGCACGAAGGCTCGGCCTGACGCACGCGCGATCGAGCGACCGAGCGAGGTCTTGCCGACACCGGGCGGGCCGACGAAACAGAGAATGGGCGCGCGCCCGTTGCGCCGGAGCTTGCGGACGGCGATGTACTCTATGATGCGGCGCTTTGGCTTCTCGAGCCCGTAGTGGTCTTCGTCGAGGACCTGCCTGGCGTGCTGGACATCGAGCCGATCCGGGGTCTTTTTTGCCCAGGGCAGGTCCGCCAGCCATTCCACGTAGGTCCGTGCGACTTGGTACTCGCTGCTTGCCGCGTTCATGTTGCCCATGCGTCGAAGCTCGCGTTTCGCAGCTGCTTCTGCCTCGCTTGGGAGCCGGCCGAGCGCGATGCGTTCGCGGAGATTTTCGATTTCGTCTTCGTCTACGTCCGTTTCACCGAGCTCTCGGCGGATGGCCTTGACCTGCTGACGCAGCAGGTACTCTCGCTGCGAGCTCGACATCTCTTCTTCGACCATGCTGGAGATCTCTTGCTTGACCCGCAGCACTTCATTCTGCCGATTGACCTGATCCAAGACTTTGCGAACCCTCATTCGAATGTCGAGCGTTTCGAGAACGTCTTGCTTGGACTCGTTTGGAACCGGCAGGTTGGACTCGATGAGGTCGGCCAGCGCGCCCGGTTCACGGACATTGTCGAGAATGTGCAACGACTCCCGCGACGCCGTCGGCAGGTCATGGAGCAATTGGCGGGCAGATTCTCTTAGGTGTGCGGCCAGGGCTTCGACCTCGACGTCGACGGTCGGGAGCTCGTGGTAACGATGCACGCGGGCGCGCATCGTAGGATGCCGGCCGAGGGTTTCCTCGATGCGCATCCGGCTCACGCCTTGCAGCACGACGCTGTATTGGCCCGAGTTGAGGCGGATGACCTTCAGGACGCGGGCGATCGTCCCAATGTGATAAACCTGATCGAAGGTGGGGTCCTCGACCTCGGCCCTGTGCTGCGTCACCACCCCGATGGCCGGGCGCTCGCGCCCGCAGGCCTCTTCGATCAGGCGAACCGACCGGGGCCTGCCGACGTTGACAGGCACGACCGTGGCGGGGAAAAGGACCGAGTTGCGAAGGGGTAAAATGGGCAAGATCGGTTCAGCGCCAGCGGGAAAGATCGAATCAGTCATTAGATTTGCCAACGATATTCGAGATCTACGCCGCCAGCAACGACCCAGCGCAATCCACTAGCGCCGTGGGCGGTCGGCTGGTATCAAAGCGGCGCTCGAGATGCTGGGACGGAGATCCATAGGGGGAGCGGGGCTGCTCGGACTGACCGCCATTGGCGGTTGTCACGGCGGGCTTGCGTTCAATGCGCTCGTTTTGCTGGTGAGCGTGGGGATTTTCGTGGGTACGATCCTTCTGGACCGGTCTCCCTAGCTGTGACTATCCCGAAGCTCCGCACCCTCGACGACTTCACGCTGGCCGACCTCGAGGCAATTCGGGTCCTCTTGCGCGGTGGCTCGGTGGTCGACTGGCATCGGCTCAATTTCGCGGATGAGACAGAGGCCGAGGCCTTTGTGCGAGCCCAGGAGATCGACCCGAACGAGCCCGCCGATGCTGCGCGAGCGCGGCAGGTGAAGGAATCGGCAATCGACTACCTCCGCCGCCACTTCGATTTTCCGGTGCCAAAGCCGGTGGCCAAGCGGGACCTGGTCGGCCTCTTGATGCTCGCGTCTTCGAAGGGGCATAGACAGATTTGTGCCTGCGCGATCTTGAAGGTGATGCACATCATCCACCACCTCGAGGCCCGCGAGCTCCTGTTCCTGTTGCCAACCGCGGACGAGGAGGTCTTCCAGTGGGTGGAGCAGAAGGTCTACCACGTCATGGCGTCTGCCTTGGCAAACGACTTTCCGATTGTCGAGTTCATCGGCGGGCGCAAGAACAAGGATTCCCTCTACACCAAACTCTTGTCGAAGCCCGAAGTCAGCGCGTCGCAGATCTATGACAAGGTGCGCTTTCGAATCGTGACTCGCAGCTCGCACGACATCTTCCCGGTCCTGAACTACGTTCAGCGCAGCGTCGTGCCTTTCAACTTCGTGATTCCGGGCCAGTCCACCAATACGCTGGCGCGCTTCCACGAGTACTGCCAGTCGGAGCCTGCGCTTTCGAAGCACATCCCCCATATGCAGCTGCCGCTCGATCTAGAGGATGGGCTGTCCCCGATCGACAATCGCTTCACGGCGCCTAGCTATCGCGTCGTACACTTCGTCGCCGACGTGCCGGTTCGAGTCCCAGACAAGGTTCTAGCGGCCGCGCCCCCTGCGGTTTCGGAGCTCGGCCATACGATCTTCGTCCAGACCGAGTTCCAAGTGCTCGATCGAGCGACCGACGAGAG
>CBESWY010000091.1:0-10598 GCA_965533395.1 uncultured Myxococcales bacterium | reverse complement strand
ATCCAGAAGCCGCGCAGATTCTGCGCTGACACCCCGTAGAGCGACTCCGTCGCCACGGGGCTTCGCTGGCACCTAGCCCCGTGGGCGATGCGCAGCATCGACTTTACGGGGTGGCACTGACGCTGGCACTGATTTAGCCTGCGCCTCCGTGCAAGAGCGTAGCGACTTCCCCATCGCAATCATCGGTGCTGGCTTTGCTGGGATCGGCGCGGCGATTCAGCTGAAGAAGAACGGGATTCAGTCGTTCACGATCTTCGAGCGCTCGAGCGAGATCGGCGGCACTTGGCGCGACAATACCTATCCGGGCGCTGCCTGCGACGTACCCTCCCACGTGTACTCGCTCTCATTCGAGCAGAATCCCAACTGGAGCCGGCGCTACGCCACGTCCTCAGAAATCCAGGAGTACCTCCTCGGTGTCGTCGAAAAGCACCGGCTCCGTGAGCAGATGCGACTCAACACGGAGATCGTCGAAGCGCGCTTCGATGAGGAATCCGGATCTTGGTTCCTCACGACGAACGACAGAGAAACGTTCACGGTGCGCGCGGTCATTGCCGGCGTCGGGGGCCTGGTCGACCCGTCCTATCCAAACATCGCCGGCCTAGACCGGTTCGAGGGCGAGATGATGCACACCGCGCGCTGGAACCACGACGTCGACCTCACAGACAAGCGAGTTGCCGTCATCGGGACCGGGGCCAGTGCCGTTCAAGTGGTGCCCAGCATTGCACCGATGGTCACCATGTTGAGCGTCTTTCAACGCACGCCCGCCTGGGTGGTCGTCAAGTTCGACGCACTCTATCCGAATTGGCTTCGGAGTTTCCTGGCACGAGTCCCGTTCTTCCTCCGCGCGAGCCGCTTCGTGAAGTATTGGACCAGCGAGCTGCTCGGGCCGATCGTCTTCTTCAACTCGAGGATTCTGTCCAGGGTCGGCGTTGCTATCTCGATGTGGAACCTCCGACGCCAAGTGAAAGACCCCAGGCTCAGACAGCGGCTCACGCCAAGCTTTCAGTTTGGTTGCAAGCGGGTTTTGGTGTCCGACGACTATTGGGCGTCGTTCGAACGCGAGAACGTGGATCTCGTCACCGACTCGATCGAAGGCATCGAGAGCAAGGGAATCCGCACCAAGGATGGTAGCCTACACGAGGCAGACGCGATCGTGCTCGCGACGGGTTTCAAGCTTGGTCTCGCTACGGCACCGTTTCCGATCATCGGTCGCCTTGGCCGCACGCTCGACGAAGCTTGGGCAGGTGGCGCAGTCGCCTACAAGGGCATGACCGTCGCCGGTTTTCCGAACTGGTTCATCATGATGGGTCCGAACACCGGCCCCGGTCACACGTCGGTCTTGGTGTACACCGAAGCGCAGATCTCGCATGCCGTCCAAGCGATCAAGAAGCTCGTGGCCGAGAATTTGAAGTACATCGACATCCGCCAGGACGTGCAAGACCGCTACAACGCGGGCATCCAAAAAAGGATGACGCACATGGTCTGGGGCGGCTGCAAGAGCTGGTATCTGAACGAAGACGGCAGCAACCATTCGCTCTACCCGGGCTTTGCCGCAGAATACGTTCTACGAACGCGAAAGCTCCGGTCCGAAGACTACGAGGTCGTAGCCTTCTAGGAGAGGCCGATGCCGCTCTGCAGTAGCTGGGTAGCGGCGAGGGCGAGTTTGCGGGCGTCTTCCGAAGAAAGGTCCCGAACTCTCGGGTGTCGGTCGACGATCATGCGAGCAAGGCCGTGGGTTAGGGCTTCGCTGCTGAGGGCGATGAGCTCCGGGTCGGCATCTGGGATCAAGCCCGCGTTCTGTCCCTCGTAAATGAGCGCGATCAACTTCAGTCTCCGCTCATCGTTGACCTCGCCCAGAAAAGCACCGGAGACGGATGGCGTGCTCTGAACGAGTCGAAAGAGATCGGGGTGCTCCGCGGCAAAACGCACGTAGGCGACGGTCATCGCGCGAAACTGGGTGAGCGCGTCGTCGCGATCGCTGGCTGCTTCGTCGAGATTCTGCTGGAGCTCCTCTGAGGCTTTTTCGGCGACTGCTTTCAGCAAGAGCTGCTTGTCCGCGAAGTGTCGAAACGGCGCTGCTGACGAGACACCCGTCTCGCGCGCCAGCGCTCGCATGCTGAGCCCCTCGACGCCCTGGGAGTCGACGAGGCCAAAGGCCGCCTGCAGCAGGGCCTCCCGCAGATTGCCGTGATGATAAGAGGTCCGTTCCGAGCCCACGCGGCGAGCCTAGCAGACGATGTTAGCGGCGCTCACTTCCCTGCGATGGGGATGTGAGCAGTGCTAACTTCCGCCATTTCCTTTTTCGCAAGACCGCAGCCTGCAATGTGAGCAATGCTTACAATCGAAAATACGCAGAGTTAGCAGCGCTTACATATACAGGAGCCGGATGTTAGCAGCGCTCACTTGAGCAACTTGGCTCACCGGCAAACGTTCTTGGAGAAGTCGCACTTGTAGCCGTAAGGGCAGTCCCGACTCTCGATGCAATGCAACTGTTCGCACACGCCCTTTTCCCGGTTGCAGAAGTACGGAGGCGCGCAGGAGTGCAGGTGGCAGGCGATCTCAGCCCGTGAAGGGCCCGAGGTGCGCGGCCCGCCCTCGCTGCTCGCGCCCGCGGCGGTTGTCCCTTCGGCGGTCGCGGACTTGTTGCACCCCACAGTGAACGCGAGGCAGCCAGCCACCGCGAGAACCAGCCCAAGCCTCCAGATGCCGCCCATTTGGGAAAGATGATAGGTTTCGCGCATGGCGGCAAAGCATATCCTGGCCTGCGTCGACTTTTCCGAACATTCGACGAAGGCGCTCGCCGAGGTTGGCGAATACGCGAGAGCCAATGCCAGCAAAGTGACGCTGGTCTACGTCTCGGACCCGCAGGGCTTCATTCCGCCGCAGGCCGTCCTGGAGCCGGAATCGAAGACCGACGACGCCGCGCACGAGGCCCAGCTCGCGAAGCTTCGCGACCGGCATCTATCCGACGTACCGGTAGAGCTCGCCGTGATTGCCGATCACGCTCCCGCCAGGGCGATCTGCGACTACGCAGAGGATCACGGCATAGACCTCATCATCGTTGGGTCCCATGGACGAGGCGGCATGGAACGTTGGCTGATCGGAAGCGTCGCCGAGCGCGTGGTCCGACACGCTGCGTGCAACGTCTACGTCGTCCGGCGTTGACTTCAAACGAGCCCCCTACCCTGCTAGGCTCGGCGCATGGAGAAGCGCAGGGCCTGGTCGATCCTCGGCAATTCGCAGCGTCTCGACGGTGGCGCGATGTTCGGCAACGCACCGCGCGCGCTCTGGCACAAGTGGGTCGAGCCCGACGAGCGCAACCGCATTCCGCTTGCGTGCAGGGCGCTGCTCATCGACGACGGCGATCGGCGAATCCTGTTTGAAGCCGGGATTGGCGCGTTCTTCCCGCCGGAGCTCCGCGACCGCTTTGGTGTCCAAGAGGAACGCCACGTCCTGCTGGACAACCTGCAGAATGCAGGCTTCTCCCATGAAGACATCGACTGCGTCGTCTTGTCGCACCTTCATTTCGATCACGCAGGGGGTCTGCTCACCGCGTACGAGCCCGAAGAGCCCATGCAGCTCTTGTTCCCCAATGCGACATTCGTGGTGAGCTGGGAGGCCTGGCAGCGCGCCAAGCATCCGCACGCCCGGGACCGCGCATCGTTCATTCCGGAGCTCCCTCCCATGCTCGAGGAGAGCGGCCGCCTCGAGGTCGTCAAAGATCATCGCTCCAAAACGCTCGGCGCAGACTACAAGCTTTGGCTTTCGGAAGGTCACACGCCCGGCCTCATGTTGACCGAGATCCCAGGCGACGATGGCCCGGTCGTGTACGCGGCGGACCTCATCCCGGGTCGTGCATGGGTGCACCTGCCGATCACCATGGGCTACGATCGCTACCCGGAGCAGCTGATCAACGAAAAGACGGACTTGCTCACGCGTTTGGTCGAGCAGCACGGCCGATTGTTTTTCACCCACGACCACGAAGTCGCCCTCGGGCGACTCGCACGCAACGACAAGGGCCGGTTTTTCGTGGAAGAAACCCGCACCGAGCTCACTGGCGCTCCTCTATGAAGCGCATGGTAGACTAGCCCTCTTTGGAGGGACGATGCCTGACGGCAACGGCGAAACGCCCAGACGAATCGAAACGGGCGACGAGTACATCGAAAGCCTTCGCGGCCGAAACCTGAAGGTCTACCTATTCGGCGAGCTCGTAGGGGAGCCGGTGGATCATCCAATGATTCGACCATCGATCAACGCCGTGGCGGAGACTTACGAGCTTGCGATGCGGGAGCCGGAAGTCGCCACGGTCGTGTCATCCCTTACCGGCAAGCCGGTGAACCGGTTCCTGCACGTTGCGCACAGCGCCGAAGACCTGGTTGCCCAAAACATGATGCAGCGAAAGCTCGGCCAGAACACGGGCACCTGCTTTCAGCGTTGCGTCGGCATGGATGCATTCAACTCGCTCTACTCGGTCACCTATGAAATCGATGAGAAGCACGGCACCGCGTACCATGCGCGGCTCAAGTCGTTCATGACCACGATGCAAGAGCGAAACTACGTCGTCGGCGGCGCAATGACTGACGTCAAGGGCGACCGAAGCAAGGCACCACACGAGCAAGACGACCCCGATCTCTTCGTGCATATCAGCAAGCGAAACGAAGACGGCATTTGGCTGAAAGGCGCCAAAGCACATCAGACGGGGTGCATCAATTCCCATTTTATCATCGCGATGCCGACCATGCGGTTGGGTCCCGACGACAAAGACTACGCGGTCGTCGCCGCATTCCCGGTCGATGCGCCGGGCATCACCTACATCTACGGACGTCAATCCTGCGACACCCGCAGCATGGAAGGCGGCTCGATCGACGTCGGCAATGCGAAGTTCTCCGGCCAAGAAGCGATGGTCATCCTCGACGATGTCTTCGTCCCCTGGGGCCAAGTCTTCATGGACGGCGAATACGAGTTCGCCTCGATGCTCGTCGAAAGGTTCACCTGCTACCATCGGCGTAGCTACGTCTGCAAGACGGGCGTGGGCGATGTTTTGATCGGCGCGGCCGCGCAGATTGCCGAGTACAACGGCGCGTCCAAAGCTTCGCACATCAAGGACAAGCTGGTCCAGATGACCCACCTGAACGAGACCATGTACGCGGCTGGCATTGCCTCTTCGCACGAGGCAGCGCCCACCAAATCCGGCGCGTACTTGAACGACGACATGCTGGCCAATGTCTGCAAGCACCACGTCACCAAGATGCCCTTCGAAATCGGGCGCCTCGCTCAAGACTTGGCCGGCGGCCTCGTCAGCACGGCGCCCTCGGAGAAAGAGCTCAATCACCCGGAGCTCAGCGCCCTTCTCGACAAGTACCTCAAGGGGCGCGCCGACGTTCCCACCAAAGCGCGCATCCGCATCTTGCGCTTGATCGAAAACATGACGATGGGCCGCAACGCGGTCGGCTATTTGACCGAATCCCTGCACGGCGCCGGCTCCCCACAGGCACAGCGCATCCAGATCGGTCGCCAGATGGGGCTCGACTTCAAGAAGGGGCTCGCTCGACGACTGGCCGGCGTGGATTCAGAAGTCGACGAGTAGCTCCTTCAGTTTCGACTCAGGACAACCCATAGCGAACGTCGTTGCCGTGCAAGCGTGCGGGCTTCCGCGTCTTTAGCAACGCATGATCGGCCTCTAAGCACTAGCGGGAGACCGTCAAATTGAATAGGGTACCGCTGATGCGATGGCGGGGGAGCATCTGGCTCGGGAGCGCATGGATTTGCCTGACGAGCCTCGGTTGCGACCGGGGTGCGACCGCGGAGACGCCCGTGCAGCAGGTCGATTCCGCCGAGGCGCACAGCGGGGCCGCCGAGCGCCGGAAGCCAAGCGAGCGCCCTTGGGGTGAGGCGGGGCAAGAGGGCCTACTGATTGGCGAGTACCGGCTCGCGGACGACCCCTTCATCGACGGGGATACCGTTCGAGTAAACGGGATTGATGGCTCCCTTCGATTGCTCTCGCTCGACACCGAGGAAAGGTTCCACGGCAAGTCCGACCGCCCGGCTGCGTCGAAAGATTTCGAGCAATACTTGAAAGGAAAGCGCGGCGATGCGGCGCGACCGAAGAAGGCCGGAACGCCTATGGGGGAAGAGGCTGCGAAGTTTGCCGAGGGCTTCTTCGAGGGCGCCGGCGTCGTTCGGCTGGAGCGGGATGACCCGAAGGAGATTCGTGGGAATTTTGGGCGACTTCTCGCATACGCCTTCGTGAAGAAGAACGGACGCTGGACGAACTACAGCGTCGAGTGCGTGCGCGCTGGAATGAGCCCGTACTTCACCAAGTACGGTTACTCGCGCCGCTTTCACAATCAGCTGACGCACGCGGAAACCGAAGCCCGGGAGGCGAAGCGCGGCATCTGGAACCCAAGCGCGAAGGGTTACGGAGACTACGATGAGCGAAAAGCCTGGTGGGACGCGCGGGCAGACTTCATTCGGGCGTTCGAGCACGAAGGTACTCGCAGGGACGATTTCATCCCGCTGTCGCAATGGGACGCGCTCGAACGACTCGAAAAGAAGGTCGGCGGGTCGGTGACGGTCTTGTCGACTATCGACCGAATCGACCACTTCAAGGGGCTGGTCCGGGTCTCGTTGGCAGCGCAGAACAAACGGCGGTTTCCCATCATTTTCTTCGATCGTCGCGTGTTTCGAGCGTCGGGGGTCGAAGGCCTCAGGGGCGAGCCCGTGACCGTTCGGGGCACGGTCGAACGCTACGCAAAGGGGGGCTACCGGACGCTTCAAATCGTCGTTCAAGACCCTGACCAGGTTGGGCTTCCCTCCTTGCCCTGAGAAGAGGACGAAACCGCAGGAGACCTCGACCGATAACGCCGGAAACCAAAGAGGCGGGAGGTCGAGATGGCGGATGCTTGGAATGCGACACGTGGCGTAGCGTGCTTGATGTTGGTGCTAGGCGCCTGCGCGCGCGAGGAGCTCGCTGCCACAGGTTTGTGTGATGACATCGAACCGGGCGACTTCGTCATCACCGAAGTTCACGCCAATCCGGATGGGAGCGACGGCGATGGCGAGTACGTGGAGCTCTTCAACACGAGTGGGGGCCCGCTTACGTTCGACGGCCTGACGCTCGTCTCGAGCCGCTCCGACGGGACGGGCGCTAAAGCACACCGCTTCTTTGGCACGTCGGTGGGCGCTGGGGACTATTGGGTTGCCGGGAACGCGTCTCGCGATTCGACGCCACCGTACATCGACTACAGCTACGGAGACACCCTAGGGAGTCTTCGAAACTCCGACGCGCGAATCTCAGTTCGCTGCGGCGAGCGGATCATCGACCAAGTCAGCTACGAAAGCACCGCGGACGGCCGGGCGCTCGAGCTCGATGGAAGATTCGCGCCCGACCACGAGCTGAATGACGAGGCGAGTCGCTGGTGTACGACGCCGGAGGGGGTCGACGAGGTTTCTTCGGGCAATTTCGGGACGCCTGGAACCGCCAACAGCGCGTGTGCGTTCGATGAGTCAGAGGGGGGCTGTCTCGAGTCAGGGGTGCGCCGCGCGGTCCGCGTTCCCAATCCAGGCGAGGTGCACTTCCGAGAATGGATGGCCAACCCCGCGGGCCCGGACGCCGATCTCGAGTGGGTCGAGGTGCTCTTCTCGGCGGAAGCCGACCTCAACGGCTTCCAACTGGGGGCTGCGCCCGACGCGCTCGTGACTGTAGCCGAACAGGACGCGTGTTTTCCGGTCGGCGCGGGCGAACGGGTCGTCTTCGGGGCGAGTCCGGCGGCGGCTCCCCGCGTCGACGCGGAGCTGGGGTTCAGTTTGGGGAACTCCGGCGAGCGTAGCGTCGTGGCCGTCCTGAACGGCATCGTTCTCGACCGGGTCGACTACGACGGCACGGTCGAAGGCCGCGCGTGGCAGCTCGACCCGAACGACGAGCTCTGCGTGGCTCCGACGCAGGATGAGTACATCTCTGAGAACTTCGGTACACCTGGCGAGAGCAACCCAATCTGTCCCTTGGTATTGGGCCCCGGCATGTGCGTGGACGACGGTGCGCCGCGCGACATCGTCAGCCCAAGTCCGGGTGAAGCGTGGATCACCGAATGGATGGCGAACCCGCTCCAGGTCGGAAACCGTGACGGGGAGTGGCTCGAAGTCCGATTCGACAGGGCGGTCGATCTAAACGGGCTCGTGCTTTCCGATCTCAGCGCCAGCACCAGTGCGATCGAAGCAGAGGGTTGCTTAGAAGTCGCCGCAGGGGCCCACGTGCTTTTTGCTCGAAACGCGAATCCCACCGAGAACGGCGGACTCGAACGCGTCGATCTCGAAATGTCTCTTTCGTTGAACAACAGCGACGAGACGATCGTGTTGAGCATAGGGGACCAGGCTCTGGACTCCGTGAGCTACGCGCGCTCCAAAGCCGGCATCGCGACGCAAGTCGACCTCCTCGGCAATGTCTGCGATGCCGCGCAAGCCTACGGCGATGGCGACTTGGGCACCCCCGGCGCCTCGAATCCCTGGTGCGCCTGAGGCGAGCCCTCCTCTCGGCTTGCCTCCTCGTCCTGGCGCCCCGCGCGGCGTCGGCGGCTCAGTACGAGGTCTTCATCGACATCGAAACCGAGCAAGACTTGTACGATCTCCTGATCACGGAGCAGATCTCGGTGGCATCGTTCGACGCGCTTCTGCTCCTTCATCAAACGCGTGTGGAGCTCAATCACGCCGCGCGACAGGAGCTCTATCTGCTGCCAAACCTCGACTATGCGCAGGTCGACCGAATCCTCGCCTACCGAAACGCAGTGGGATCGATTGAGAGCCTGAATCAGTTGATCGAGGCGGGTGCAGTGACGCCCGACTTGGCGCGCTCGATGCGTGCGTTCATCGTTGTCCGCGATCCGAGTGTCGCTAGCTCACAAACCAACGCTCTGCTGCGTCTCCGAGCACGTTGGACCGGACGGTACGATCGGCTGCCGCCGGCTTTCGCTTTGCAGGCGCGGGTGCAGACGCTCGGCAATCTAGACACGGGAGTCGCTGCGGCTCTCACTCGAAACAGTCTGCGTCGCGTTCGCTGGGACTCGAGTCGGAACGCGCTCAGCGCCGAGCCCGAGGGCGTGCGACTCGAGGTTCCCAAGCTCTACGTCGAATGGGATGACGAGCAGTGGGAAGTAGTGGCGGGCACCTATCGTATCGGTTTCGGGCAGCGCTTGACGTTCGACGTCACGGACCAGGTCACACCGAACGGCTCGTTTGGCGACTACGAGCTGCGCGCTGGCAATGAGCTCGGTCTCCGCTGCAACCGAGCGGCTGGAGAGCTTCTCGAATCGCCGTGTCCCAATGGCCCGGAAGCCAGGGTCACTCCCGACTACAGCTGGACGAATCGCCTCGCCGGTGTCGCGATCGGTTTGAAGCAGCTTCGCCTCGGCCAGGGGTGGCTCCAAGCCTATGCATGGGGCTCGTATCAAGTGCACCGAATCGCGCAGGTCGAGCTCGTCGACGCGGCCGCCTGCGACAATCCGCACCGAGACCAAGATCCGCAATGCCTCGCGCCACCGGTCTACGTGCGGGATCAGGGCCCAACGGCGCCGGCGAGCGCGGCGAGGTTCGCGACCCTGCCTGCGATGTACGCCGAAGGGCTCGCAGGGGCGAATGCTAGCTACTTTTGGACAGACCGGGCCCATCTGGGCGTCACCGGCTACGGCTCGGTCCCCAGATGGCTCCTCGACGGCGCCGATCTCGGGTTCCAGGAGTTCTCGCGCAAGCCGTTCGGCGGGCCCTTCGGGGCGATTGGACTGGACGCTGCGTTCGGCTTTGGTCAACAAGACTTCTTTGCGGAGGTCTCGCGCAGCTTCGATTCGCAGCGCGAAGGCGGAGGCGGATACGCAGCGCTCGTTCGAGGCGTGACCACACTGCCCAAGGGGGAGATAGAAGTGTCATTGCGCTTCTACGGCTCGCGGTACGCAAATCCCTACGCACGCCCGCTATCGGCGCCCGATGAGCTCGACGGACTGCGCGCAAGAGATGAAGCAGGCGCTCGTTTGCGGGCCACGGTCCAGCTGGGTCGTCGGGTCATCCTCCGATCGCTGCTGGACGGATGGCGCGTGCTCTCGACAGGGACGCTCAACGCGCTGCTATTCACGCGCACCGACTGGCGCATCTCCTCGAGGTGGACCTGGGCGACCTGGGGCGAGTACCGAAACGGGGCCGCGCAAAGGTTCGTCGTAGCGACTCAGCTTGCCTACGAGCCTGTCCGACCGGTCAGCGTCTCGGGCCAAGCTCGGTACCGCTGGGGTGGCCCGTTCGGGAGCGACCGGCTTCAGCAGGACTTGAGCGCGATCCTCAACATCACCGCCCGGCCCGTCGACAGGGTGCGCATCCGGTGCCGCTTGCGCTACGCCTTCGACGACGTTTGGGACAACCATCGCCTACCCCAGTCGCTCTGGTCCTATCTAGATCTCGCGCTCACCTTACGCGATCGCGATGTATTGCGGTTACGCTACGACTTCCGCGTGTTTCTGGACGAGCGCGAGTCGACGCTCTCGCGCGTGCCCAAGCCGGAACATTGGCTCTGGGTCGAATACGTCTTTCGTTTCTAGCTCAATGTTCGATACCGAGCCGAA
>CBESWY010000090.1:0-10654 GCA_965533395.1 uncultured Myxococcales bacterium | reverse complement strand
GCCTCTGCGCTTCGGATCAGTTCCTGCGCGGCCGCTCGGGCCTGGTCTGTGACCGTGACGCCGCCGAGCATTCTCGCGATCTCTTCGAGCCGTTCCGTATCCGACAGCAATCGAATGTCGCTCTTCGTCCGCTTGCCGACGACCTCTTTGTGAACCCGATAGTGCGCGTCGGCGTAGGCGGAGATCTGCGGCAGGTGGGTGATGCAGAGCACCTGGCTGTGCTGGGCGACTTCGTGGATCTTTCGGCCGATGACTTCCGCGACCGCGCCGCCCACCCCCGCGTCGACTTCGTCGAAGACGTAAAGGCTTGCCGGACCCAGGCCGGCGAGCACGCGCTTGATCGCGAGCATGGCCCGTGAAAGCTCGCCGCCGCTCGCGATCTTCCGTAGAGGCTTGGCGTCCTCCCCGCGGTTGGGTGCGATCAGAAGCTCGGCGCGGTCGATGCCCGTCGGGGAAAGGCGCGCGCCTTCGACTCGGAGCTCGCTCGGACCGCCTTCGAGCGCGGCCAGCTCCACGGTGACCCTGGCTTCGCCCATGCCAAGCGAGGAAAGCTCCTTGCTGATCGCCTTGCTGAGCTTGGCGGCGGCGGCTTGCCTCTTACTACGAAGCGCGAGCGCGACCTGGGACGCTTCTTCTAGTGCTTCGTCGAACTCACGCTGGCAGCGGTCGAAGCGTTCTTCGTAACGTTCGAGCGAGTCGAGCTCCTCGGCCGCCCGATCCCGATAGGCGAGGATCTCCGCGGCGGTCTCGCCATACTTCTTCTTCACGCGCGAGACGTGGTCGAGCTGATCTTCGAGCACCCCGAGCCGATTTGGATCGAATGAAAGGTCGCGCGCGTAGTTGCCCAGCTCGGCGGCTGCGTCTTCGAGTTGCAAGAGAGCCTCGCGAACTTGGGTGGCCGTCGGCCCGAGACTGGGATCGAAACGCGATGCCTGCTCGACCGATACGGCGACTCGGGAGACCGCGCCGCAAATCGAATCATCGTCAGAATAGAGCTGCGCTTCTGCCTCCCCTGCTGCCGTGCCGAGCTTCTCCGCGTGCCGAAGCCGCTCGCATTCGACGATCAGGGCCGCTTCGTTTTCGAGGGCCTCCCGCAGCGTTTCAATTTCGTTGACCTGGTAGCGGAGCAGGTCTTCGCGGTCGGCTTTTCCGCGCTCTTCGGTAACGACCTCCTCGAGCCGCGCTCCGGCCTCGACGAGCGCCGCATGCGACAGACCCACTCCTTCGACCAGACGCGCGTGGCCTGCGAAGGCATCCAGATAGCTGAGGTGATGCCGCGCGTCGGCCAGCGAGTGGTACTCGTGCTGCGATGAGATGTCCGCCAGGCCCTTGGTGACGTCCTTGAGCTGGGCGAGGGTGGCGAGCCGCCCATTGATGTACGCTCTGGTCCGGCCCGTCGCGCTCACGACCCGTCGAATCAATAGCTCCCCTTCGGTTTCGATGCCTTGCTCTCGTAAGGCTCCAAGCACCCCGGGCTCTTCGGACAGATCAAAGAGCGCCTCGACCTCCGCGGCCTCGGCGTCGGTCCGAACGACCTCCGGTCGCCCCCGGGCCCCCAGCACCAACTGGAGCGCGTCGACCAGGATCGACTTTCCCGCGCCCGTTTCGCCCGTGACGATGTTGAGCCCTGCGTCGAGCTCCACTTCGAGCGCTTCGATGATGGCGAAGCTTCGGACGCGCAGACACGTGAGCACGGCGAAAGCTCTAGCACAGGCGTTGCGTAGGCGCTGCACAGGCGCTAGCAAACGAAGCACATGGCCTCTTCAGCGGAAATTCGGGAATCGTTCCTGCGCTTCTTTGCGGAACGCGAGCACGAACGGGTCGCCTCCGGTCCGCTCGTTCCGCCCAACGATCCCACGCTCATGTTCGCCAACGCGGGGATGGTCCAGTTCAAAGACGTCTTCACCGGCAAAGAAGGGCGACCGTACTCACGCGCCACGTCGTCACAGAAGTGCATCCGCATCAGCGGTAAGCACAATGACCTAGAAAACGTCGGCGTGACCGCCCGCCATCACACTTTCTTCGAGATGCTCGGCAATTTTTCGTTTGGCGACTACTTCAAGCGCGATGCGATCAAGTTCGCCTGGGACTACTTCATCGGCACACTCGCCCTCGACCCCGAGCGCATCGTCGTCACCGTCTTTGGAGGCGAAGAAGGATTCGCTCCGGCCGATGATGAAGCCGCTGCGATTTGGAAAGACGTCACCGGTTTCCCGGACGAACGGATCATTCGCTGCGGCGCAAAAGACAACTTCTGGCAGATGGGCGATACCGGCCCATGCGGCCCTTGCTCCGAGCTCCACTACTGCCTGGGCCTCGACGACATCGATCCGCGCACCTTTGGCGAAGAGCCGGCTGCCGACGGACGAGGCTGGTTCGAGCTGTGGAATCTCGTGTTCATGCAGTTCGACCGACAAAGCGATGGCCAGATGAAACCGCTGCCGGCGCCCTCGATCGACACCGGCGCCGGTCTCGAGCGGATCGCCGTGGTCAAACAAGGTGTCCTGAGCAACTACGACACCGACCTCCTGCGGCCCATCGTCGACTTGGCCGCCGAAATTTCGGGCAAGCGCTACCGCGACAGCCAGTCGGATGACGACGTGAGCATGCGGGTCATCGCGGACCACGCGCGGACGACCGCATTTCTGATTTCCGAGGGTGTCTTTCCCGACAAAGACGGCCGCGCGTACGTCCTACGACGAGTCATGCGGCGTGCGATTCGCCACGGCCACCGCCTCGGCATCCATGAGCCATTTCTTCATCACTGCGCGCTTCGCGTCGCCGAAGACATGGGCGACGTCTACCCTCAGCTAACCGAGCGCCGTGCCCTGATCGAACAAATTTCGCTCCAAGAAGAGGAGCGCTTCCGCCGTACGCTCGACCGCGGCCTTCAGCTCATTTCGGAGAACAAGAAGTGGATCGACCTTGGTGGTGTCCGCTCCTTGCCCGGGGAGGTGGCCTTCAAGCTCTACGACACCTACGGCTTCCCGCTCGATCTTCAGAACGTGATCGGCGAAGAGCAGGGCTTCGCGATCGATCAGCAGGGTTTCGACGCCCAGCTCGGGCAAGCGCGGCTGCGAAGCCAGGGCTCGAAGATTGGAAGCAGCGCCGTCGCCGACGTTTACCCAGAGCTTTCGCAACGATTGGGCACTGTGGAATTCCTCGGCTACGACCAGGAAGACGCTCAGAGCGAGATTCTCGGATTGATTTCGGATGACGGTCCGGTCGACGCGCTCGGCCAAGGCGACTTGGGCGAGATCATCACGCGCGCGACGCCGTTCTACGCGGAGCAGGGCGGCCAGGTGGGAGACCGGGGCGTCATCGAGCTCGATGGCGCGCGCTTCGACGTTGACGAAACGCAAAAACCGGTCGCAGGCCTGATCGTCCATCGCGGCAAGGTCGCCTTGGGCTCGTTCGAGGTCGGTGCGAAGGTCGATCTTCGAGTCGATCATGGGCTCCGAAGCGCGACCCGACGTAATCACAGCGCCACCCATCTCATGCATTGGGCCCTGCGGAAAATCGTCGGCGAGACCGCGACGCAAAAGGGCTCGCTGGTAGGCCCCGACCGACTCCGATTCGACTACAGCGGCACGCGCCCTCTCGAAGCAGGCGAAATCCAGCAAATCGAGGATCTCGTCAACGCCTGCGTCCTCGAGAACACCGAAATCACGACCGACTCCCTGGCGATGGACGAGGCCAAAGCGCGGGGCGCGATCGGCATCTTCGAAGAGAAGTACGGCGAAGTGGTTCGTATGCTCACCATCGGCCCCTCGCTCGAGCTTTGCGGGGGAACCCATGCGCGGCGCACCGGCGACATCGGCCTCTTCAAAGTGCTTTCGGAGACGGGCCTTGCGGCCGGCGTTCGCCGCATCGAGGCAAGCACGGGCCTGAACGCGCTTGGGCATCTACGGCGCGTGGAGTCGGAGCTCACGGGCGCAGCGTCCTTGCTCAAATCGCCAGCGACGCAGCTCCGCGACCGCGTCGAGCGTCTCCTCGAGCAGCAAAAGGAATCCCAGCGGGAGATCGAACGGCTCAAGCGGTCCTTGATGTCGGGCGACAGCGCAGACCTTTCTGCCAACGCCCGTGAAATCGACGGCGCCAGGGTGCTAGGGGCGACGGTCGAGCTCGGCGACGCCGGCGCCCTCCGCGAAATGGCCGATCAACTGCGGGACAAGCTAGCGCCGGCGGTCATCCTGCTCGGCTCTCCCAGCAAGGATGGCAAGAAGGCGCTGCTCGTCTGCAGTGTCTCGAAGGATTTGATCGGTCGATTCCGGGCGGGGGACATCGTGAAGGCAGCGGCCGGCATCGTTGGCGGAAACGGCGGCGGGCGACCGGACTTCGCACAGGCGGGAGGTCCCGACCCGAGCAGGCTCGAGGATGCGGTGAACGCGGTGTACGAGATCACAGGAGCCAGCTAGGTGTCCGCCAAGTCCCGGGCCATCGGTACCATTCTCAACGCGTATCTCAGCTCGAGGCCTGCGAAGCACGCACTGTACACAGTCGGCCGAGTGCTCCGAGGCGGACGCCGGCACGCGCGCCTCTACTATCGGGCCGATGATCCCTACAGCCACCTGTTGGCGCAGGTCGCGCCGCGCCTGGCCAGCACCTACGGTCTCAGAATCGAGATCATCCCAGTCGCAACGCCTAGCGTGGGGGGCAACCCGGCCCCAGAGATGTTGCTTGGGCACGCGATCCGTGACGCTGCGCTTCTCGCGGAGAGTTACGGGCTCAGTTTTCCGCGCGGTGCGACGCCGCCGTCCGAGGACCGCGTTCGAAGGGCGCACGCGGTGCTGCTGGAGCGCCGGACCGCCGAACAACAGCTGCAAGTCGCCGCGGAGCTCGGCGAAGCGGTGTGGCGCGACGACGGGAAGGCGCTGGCCGAGATCGTCGAGCGCTGCGGAAGTGTCTCGGGTGAGGAAGTCCGACCGGCGCTCGAAGCGAACTATGCCGCACTCGAACGCGCCGGACACTACCAGCCGGGCATGATCTACTACGGGGGCGACTGGTACTGGGGGATCGACCGACTCAACTTTCTCGAGAATAGGCTGCAACGCGAGGGGCTCCAGGGGGGGCTCGATCTCAGCCGCGGCGCCTCGCCGGCGCTGGCATCGATGATTCGTTCCTCGGGTGAGAACCCGCTTCGCCTCGAGGTCTTCGTTTCGTTCCGCAGCCCATACTCGTACTTGTCGATTCCTCAGCTGATTGCGCTGCGAGACCGCCATGGCATCGAGGTCGCCGTCAGGCCCGTGCTGCCGATGGTGATGCGAGGCCTTCCCGTGCCGACCGCGAAGAGGCTCTACATCGCACGCGACGCGAAGCGCGAGGCGGACCGTCTGGGGATCCCGTTCGGTCACGTCTGCGATCCCTTGGGAAAGGGCATTGGTCATTGCATGGCGGTGTTCTTCGGCTGCGCCGTGGGCAAGGGGCTCGAGCTCGAGTTTCCCGCCTCGGTGATGAAGGGCATTTGGTCGGAGGCCCGGGACGTTGGGCACCTTCCCGACCTCGTGTTTCTCTCGGAGCGGGCCGGGATCAGCGAAGCCGAGGTGAGGGCTGCCATCGAGGACAGCAGCTGGAAGGAGTCGGCCAAGGCCAATCGGGAAGCCCTCACCGACATGGGGCTCTGGGGTGTGCCTTCCCTTCGAATCGGCTCGTATTCCAGTTGGGGTCAGGACCGGATCCCGGCGCTCGAGAGCGAAATCACTCGGGTTTCCCAACCGGCCTGAGGGACTTCTGCAGTGAAAGACTTTACGACGCCCCTTTTTCCTGTGACATTGATCACGTGAGCGTTCCCGAAGAGAAGCTGGCTGGGGTGGACCAGGCTCTCGCAGACCTAGGCAAGAGTGACGACGAGGTGACTGAGGTTCGAAGTCGCTTCAGGAGCACGGCTGCCGTCGATTTGAAGTCGATGGATGGCGAGCTCGGCATCCTCTCGACGAAATTCTCGTTCGACGGCGAGGCGACCAACTTGCACGACGAGAAGCCCGTCGTGGCCCAGGATGCTGCCGGCAATTGGGAGGACGAGCACACCGAGGTCGAGATTCTGGACGAGTCGGACTTCGTCTTGCTCGTCGACGAAAACGAGCTCGAGGCGCTCGAGAAGGTCGGAGAGGACGATGCGGCGCAGACGACTCCCGCTGGTGCCCCCGACAGCGACCAGCCTGCGGAAGGCGAGGGCAGCTTCTTCAAAAAGCTCTTTGGTGGCCGCCGCAACAGCAGCAGCCCCTAGCCGAGCTCAGAAGTAGAGCGTCCCGCCGAAGGTGAGCACCGCGCCGCCGGACGTATTCGTTCCACGGACCCCATCGAAGAACTCCGGCCGTGGGTCGCTGTCGATCCGGTGACGGATGACGCCTCGAACATCTGCATTGAGTGCAAACGCTGGGACGAGCCTGAGCTCGACTCCGGCCCCGGCCTGACCTCCGACGTGGGTCATGCGGCGCACTTCGTAAATCGTGTCGACTCGTCCAAAGGAGAGACCCGGACCCAACACGAAGTAGAACTGGAATTTATGCTGCGGATTGAGGAAGAAGAGCACGTTTGCCGTGAGAGGGATCTCGGTTCGGTAAAAGCCTTGGTAGTCGTTCCCGGCATAGAACCCAGAGCCTAGGTCGATGCCGACGTGCTCCGTAGGACGAAAGCGAAGCGCGCCTCCGAAGCCGCCCATCGAGACCTGCGGTCCGAACGTTCCGCCGAAGTCGAAGTGAAGACCGACCTTGCGATCCCGTTGTTCGGGAGGCGGGGGCTTCGGGGCTGGCTGCTGCGCCGGCGTGGTTCTGACGATGACGACCGTCGGCGGCCTGGTTTTGACGACCACCTGGGACGAGGAGCTGTCGGGTCTGACGACGACGACCTCGGCGCGGGCCGCCTTCGTGCCGCTGAGCACGATGGCGAAGGCAATGACGGGAAAGACGATGAATCGGAGCATGGGGCCACCTCTCGCTTTTCTACGAGGGCGGCGCCCAAAACATTCAATTGCGGTCGGCCGAGTCGAGATCGGACGTGAATTTGAAGTGTTTCGACTTCAACGAACGGCGCGGCGGTCTTCGAGCGCCCGGCCCAGGGTGACCTGGTCGGTGAACTCGAGCTCGCCCCCGTGGGGCACGCCGGCGGCGATCCGTGAGACGCGCACCGGCAAAGAGGACAGCGCGTCTGCCACGTAGAGCGCAGTTGCTTCGCCTTCGACGTTGAGCGGCGTGGCGACGATGATCTCTTTGATCGCTTCGTCGGCGATACGGCGCTCGAGCGCATCGAGCGGAAGCTGATCGGGGCCGACGCCGTCGAGCGGTGCGAGCAAGCCGTGTAGGACGTGGTAGCGACCACGGAAGGTGCCGAGGGCTTCGAGGGCGATCAGATCGGGAACTTTGGCCACGACGCAGACGAGTGATTCGTCGCGGCGCGGGTCTTTGCAGATCGCGCATCGTGACTCGGCGCCGTAGTTCCCGCAGAGCTCGCAGCGGGTGACGTCTTCGTGGATTGTGCGCAGCGCTTGACCAAGCGCCGCGGCATACTGCGCGTCCCCCTCGAGCACGAAAAAGGCAAGCCGAGCCGCGGTGCGCTCGCCGATGCCTGGTAGTCTGGAAAGCAGCGAGATCAGCGATGCGATTGGGTCATTGGCCGTCATCGCTCAGCCGAGCCCAGGAATCGACAAGCCCCCGGTGATTTTCTCGATTTCGGCGTCGACGTGCTCGCGTGCTTTGGTCAGTGCAGCGTTGGCGGCTGCGACGATGAGGTCCTGGACCATCTCCATGTCTTCGTCCTGCAGAAGTGCTTTCTCGATTCGAATCTCCGCCAACTCGGGGATGCCGTTGGCGACCGCGGTCACCCGGTCGTTGCCTGCGCTCGCCTCGAAGGTCTCTTGATTGAGCTCTTCCCGACGCTTCTCCACCTTGCGCTGAACGCGGCCTGCTTGCCGCATGAGCTCTCCCATTCCGCCACGAAAATTCATTCGATCCTCTCAGTCCGCTTCGATGTGAACTTTTAGCTTCCCTGCTGATTCGGGAAATACGTCGATGGCATCACGTACGCGCGGGTGGTTGAGCGCCTGCTTGCGCTTGGCCTCGGCCTCTGCCTCTTTGCGCTGGGCGGCGACCGCCGCAACGGTCTTGGTCGCCGCCTCGCCCTGGGCGTCGAAGCGAATTTGAATCTCTGGACGCGCGCCGAGCTGTTGTTCAGCGACCCTCGCGATTGCGTCGATGGACTCGGGCGATTCCGCTTGGCGCCCGTAGAACGAGCCGTCTTTGAACGACAGGACGATTCGGTCCGGGCCCACGGCCTTGGGAATCCCATGCTCCAGCACCGCGGCCAACGCGGGTTGCTGCTGTTCTAGGGTTCCGACGAGCTCTTCCCATTCTTGGAGCGCGGCTCGGCGGATTGGCGTCAAGACCTCGCCGGTGCTGGTTTGAAAACCGCTGGCGTGCTTCGTCGCCGGCATAATCGGCTCGCTCGGCTTACGCCGCCGCGGTTCGGGCTGCGGATCGGGCGCAGGCGCAGGTGCAGCGTCGAGGGTTGGCGAAGGCGAGGGCTCAGGCTTGGACTCGGCCTTGGGCTTCGTCGAGCGTGGCGCTGGCTTGGAGCCTGGCTTTCGAGGGCGCGAACCGGTCGCCGGACCACCGGTGGCCCCGGGGTTTCCCTGCAGCGCGTCGAGACGGGCGAGAAGCTCGGACACCGATTGAAGCGGAGGTCGCGTCGCAACGCGAACCAAGCCCATTTCGAGCATGAGCTTGGGGTTGGGACTTTGTGCCATTTCGTCCATGACCCTCGACGTCGCTCGAAACCCGCGCTGAAGCTCGAGGATATCGATGCCTTCGATGAGCGCTTCGGCGGCATCTCGCTCTTCGGGGACCCAATCGGCCGGGTCTCCCGCGTCTAGCTTGAGCACGACCAAATCGCGCATCAATTGGAGCAGCTGGCGGGCGAAGTGCTGCATGTCGACGCTCTTGTCGGCCAGCGCGTCGACGGCGTGAACCACTCGAGCACCGTCTCCTTGAAGCACGGCGCCGGCCACATCGTAGAGTGCCTCGCGCGCTGCGATGCCCAGGCTCGCCGCCACGGTGTCCGCCGTGATTCGATCGTCGGAGACCGCGACGAGTTGGTCGAGCAGCGTGAGAGCGTCACGCATCGAGCCAGCAGCCTCACGCGCTACGACCGAAATTGCCTCGTCGTCGGCCGACAGCGATTCGGCGCCGAGGATCTCGCGGACCCGCTCTGCGATGAGCCGGTGAGGGATGAGCCGGAAGTCGTACTGCTGACATCGAGAACGGATCGTGATCGGGACTTTGTGGCTCTCGGTGGTCGCGAAGATGAATTTGACGTGGTCGGGCGGCTCTTCGAGGGTCTTCAGAAACGCATTGAACGCGCCTGCCGAAAGCATGTGCACCTCGTCGACGATCACGATCTTGTAGCGGTCGCGCTGCGGACGATAGGGGAGCGACTCTTGCAGCCTTCGGACATCTTCGACGCTGTTGTTCGAGGCGCCGTCGATCTCTTGGACATCCACGTCGACGCCGGCTGTGATGTCGACGCAGGGTGCGCATTCATTGCAAGGGGTTGGAGTCGGCCCATTTTCGCAGTTCAGCGCCTTGGCGAGCAAGCGCGCCGTGGTCGTTTTCCCCACCCCGCGCACCCCGGTGAACAGAAACGCATGCGCCACGCGATCGGAGTCGATGGCATTGGCGAGCGTGCGTGCAACGTGCTCTTGGCCGACGAGGTCGTCGAAGCTCTGCGGCCGGTATTTCCTTGCGAGAACGGTGTACGACATCGGGCGGACGAGCCTATCACGGCTGCCCGTCCAGCGCAGCTGCGCTCGGTCTATCGTGTCGAGCTACTGTCCTTCTTGGGCGTCGAGTATTTCTTCGAGCTCTTCGTCTTCGAGCTCTTCGCCTTCGAGGTCTTCGCCTTCGAGGTCTTCGCCTTCGAGGTCTTCGTCGTCTTCGAGGTCCTCATCCCCTTCGAGGCCTTCGGTTTCCATGGCCTCCTGCATCATTTCTTCCATGGTCGGCATGCCGCCGGCAGCCTCGCCGCGGTCGTCTACGCCGTCGCCGTCTTCGTCGACCAAGGCGTTCGGATCGCCACCCATGATGGCATTACCCAGACCGATCGAGAGCTGTGGGTACCAGGTGATGAGGCCAAGACCGATCAGCATCAGGCCTACGAATGGTGCGACGCTGCGTATGACGTGACCGAGCCCCTTCTCATAGAGCGCGCTTGCGACGAAGAGGTTCAGGCCAACCGGCGGCGTGAGGTAGCCGATCTCGAGGTTGACGATGAAGATGATGCCGAAGTGCATCGGATCGACGCCCATCGAAGCGGCGATTGGCGCCAGCAAGGGGACGAAGACGAACATCGCGCTGAGGATGTCCATCATCATGCCGACGGCTAGGAGGATCAAGTTGAGCAGGATGAGGAACTGCCAGTACTTGAGGTCCTTGCCCTGAATCCACTCGACCATGAGGGCCGGGATCTCTTCCTTCTCGAGGAACTCCCCGAGGGCCAGCGCCATGACCAGGATGACCAGGAAGGAACCGAGGAATACGCCTGTCTCGCCGAAGATGCCGGGGATGGCTTTGAGCTTGAGCGCTCGGTGCAGCCATACCTCGACCACGACCGCGTACGCGACGCTGACTGCGGAGGCCTCGACGGCGTTGAAGATGCCACCGTA
>CBESWY010000089.1:0-10742 GCA_965533395.1 uncultured Myxococcales bacterium | reverse complement strand
TGTTCTGGCCGCAGCTTCTAGAGGGGCAGATGGATCCGGACACCCGCGAGCGTCTGACTCGCGAGCTCGTTCAAACGTTCCTTGCGCGCTACCGCTCGGCTTCGGGCTGATCGCTTCTCGCGGGTTGCTCCCCCGCTTCCGGCTTGGCCTCGCCATGACGTCCCGTCCAGTGCGCCATCGATGTATCGGCGCCGAAGAGATGGGAGATTTGGTCGTAGAGGGCTGTCGGCAAGAGCTCGCGTAGGAGAGGGGTGATCTTCACCATCCAGGGCTCTTTCACGTAGACCGAGTTGTGCTCGACGGCTTCGACGACCTTTTCGGCGACGAAGCCCGGTTCGAGGATGTGTGTGGACTTGGGGGCTTCGGCGCCTTCGAACATGCCGGTGCCGATGTAGCTCGGACAGACGATGGTCACGTGCACGTGCTTGTGGCCTTCCAAAATGAGCTCGGCACGAATCGATTCGGAGAACCCGATGGCGGCCCACTTGCTCGACGCGTAGCTCGAACCGTAGGGCAGCCCGATGAACCCCGAGGCACTCGCGATGTTGACCAGGTGGGCTTCGGGCCTTGCGACCAGGTCGTCCAAGAACGCGTGCGTCATCGCCACCACGCCTAGTGTATTGACCTCGTAGGTTTTGAAGTGGTCATCGAGGGGAGTCTTCGTAAATGGCCCGCCGAAGACGACCCCCGCGTTGTTGACCAGAACATCGATCGGACCGGCTTCGGCGTCGACCTGCGCTTTGAAGGCCGCAATGCTCGCAGGATTGGTGACGTCGACCACGAAGCCCCAGGCCGGAACACCCAGGGCCGCGATCTTCGCGGTGGCTTCGGCGAGCTTTTCCTCGTTGAGGTCCGCGAGGACGATGCTCGAACCGCGCCCCGCGAACTTGGTCGCCATTTCCAGGCCGATGCCCTGCGCTCCGCCTGTGATCAATACGCGTCTACCGTTCAGCTTGCTCATGGCGACCTCTCTACGGACTAGCCGCCCGGACTGATCGTCAGCTCGACTCGGGCGGTCTGGTTGGGGGTGAGAACCTGAAGAATGTCCAGGTTCGCATCCCATGTCCAGGCCCTCTCGCATGAAGAGATCGGCATTCGGCCATTTCGGGTCGAAGCCCCACTCCCCCAGCCCCTGGGCCAAGCCGAGTAGCTCGTCATTGCAAAGCCTATTCCTCGGGAGGAAGCAGGACGGTGTCGATGACGTAGAGCATCCCGTTCTCGGCGGGGATTCGCGCAATGATCTTTGCATCGTTGAGAGACAGTTCTTTGCCGTTCACGTGCTCCGTCGCCTTTTTGCCGTTCGCCATCGACAGCGTCTGTCCTTCCTTGAACCAGCTGGGTTGAATGGCGGAAGTGGTGACGTGGTACTTCAGGATTTCCCGAAGCGCGTCCACGTTCTCTGGCTTGACCAGGTTCTCTACGGTGCCTTCGGGCAGCTTCGCAAAGGCGTCATTCGTCGGGGCGAACACCGTGAGCGGGCCGGACGCGGCAACCGAAGTGACATAGTCCGCGGCCTTCAATGCGGCGACCAGAGTCGTGTGATCTTTCGAGCCGAGGGCAATGCTGACGATGTTGTTCTCGTGCAGCGGCGGAACGTTCGAGGCCTCGACTACGACCACCTCTTCAGCGGGCGCCGCCTCCGGGGGCGCGGCCTCCTGCTTCTTGCAGCCTGCGATGACGAGCCCACACACGAGCCCTCCGATGACCGCGATTTTCACAGAACCTCTCATCACAACCTCCCCAGCAGGAAATGCCTCGTAGCGCGTGCGGAGTATAGACGCACGTTTTCCACCCACGCATTCCAAATCCTCGGATTCGCTGCGTCGCGCAAATCCTGCGTCGCAGGCCAATGTGGCGAATTTTTTTCTCGTGTTGGGGGTTTGCTCCCCGTGCGGCTGAGCCTAGACTCCGGCCCAACCAGGAGGGTTTATGCGTGGAAAGTGGATTGGGTTGCTCATTGGATTGATCGTCGGAATCTCGGGCTGCACCCCGAAGGAAGCCGCGCCCGCTGAGCCCAAGGCTGCAGAGCCCGCACCTGCGCCGGCCCCGGCCGAGGAACCAGCTGCCGACCCAGTCGCCGCCGCATCGGAGATTTTCCAAAGTCGATGCACCGTTTGCCATGGTGAAAGCGGCAAGGGGGACGGTGCCGGCTCGGCCGCGCTCGACCCAAAGCCTCGGGATTTCACATCCCCCGAATGGCAGGCTTCGGTCACGGACGAACACCTTCGCAAGATTATCGTCTACGGCGGCACCGCCGTTGGCAAGGCTGCGACGATGCCAGCGAATCCCGACCTCGATGCGAAACCGGAAGTGGTCGCCGAGCTCGTGAAGTACGTTCGCGACCTCGCAAAGTAGCTCGCCTCTTCGGGCTACATGGTGTAGTTATTGCAACGCGCTTTGGCGCAGAGGGTCCCGGTCTAGCCCGGGTGCCACGTAGGAGTGAGCTGTTCTCTCCCCGTTCTGAGGAGAGTGGTGTCACGAGCCTCCCTTTCGCTGAGGGGTCTCGTTTGAAGGATTTCCCTTTCGCTGAGGGAATTGAGGAGATGTAATGAAGTTCAACAGGATTGGTGCGTTGTGCGCATCAAGTATCGGGGTTCTGTTGGCTGCGGTGGTCTGCATCGGATGCGGCCCACAGCAGACAACACAGGTGTCACAGGCACCCGCGAGCTCAACGGCCGACTTAATGAAGCAGCGCGGGCTGAACGAAGCCGATGTGAGTGCGGCGCTTCAGACCTACACGCCCACGGGCAAAAAGGACCCCTACCTGACCTTCGCGTCGGGCGGTCACGGCGGCAACATGATCGTCATCGGCGTCCCGTCGATGCGTATCTTGAAGTACATCGGTGTCTTCACCCCGGAGCCTTGGCAGGGTTACGGTTATGGCGACCAGTCTGGTGCGGTCCTCAAAGGAGGCAGCCGGTTTGGGAAGGAAATTACCTGGGGTGACATGCACCATCCGGCGCTCTCCGAAACCAACGGTGAGTACGACGGCAAGTTCATCTTCGTGAACGACAAGGCGAACGCCCGCATCGCGGTCGTCGACCTGCACGACTTCGTCACCAAGGAAATCGTGACCTCGACACTCATCCAGAGTGACCACGGCGCGACCTTCGTGACACCGAACACCGAGTACATCGTCGAGTCGAGCCAGTACCCGGCTCCCCTCGGTGGTGGCTACGCACCGATCGAGGAGTATCAGGACAAGTACCGCGGCGCGGTGATCTTCTGGAAGTTCGATCGCGAAAAGGGGAAGATCGATCGCTCGAATTCCTTCGCAATGGAGCTTCCGCCGTACATGCAGGACCTCGCCGATGCTGGGAAGCTCGCAAGCGAAGGCTGGGTGTTCATCAACTCGTTCAACACGGAGATGAGCTGGGGCGGCACGTTGGAAGGCAACCCTCCCCTGGAGTCGGGCGCTTCCCAAAACGACATGGACTACCTGCACATCATCAACCTCAAGAAGGCCGAGGCCGTCTACAAGGCGGGCAAGACGACGAAGATCGCCGGCATGGACGTCATCTCGCTCGAGACCACCAATGCCGAGGGTCTCTTGCACCTCGTCGGCGAGCCCAAGAGCCCGCACGGCGTGGACGTCACGCCAGATGGCAAGGAGCTCGTGGTTTCCGGAAAGCTCGACACGCACGCCACGGTCTATAGCTTCGAGAAGCTCAAGGGCCTCATCGACGCCAAGAAGTACGACGGGAAAGACCAGTACGGCATTCCGATCCTTCCCTTTGCCGACAGCATTCGAGGACAGGTCGAGATTGGCCTTGGTCCGCTTCACACCCAGTACGACGACAAGGGCAACGCCTACACCTCGGTCTTCATCGAGTCGACGGTGGCCAAGTGGTCGCTCAAGGACCTCAAAGTGATCGAGAAGGTCAAAGTGCACTACAACGTCGGTCACATCGTGGCGGCCGAAGGTGACACCGTCAGCCCCGATGGCGGGTACCTGATTGCGATGAACAAGTGGGCACTCGATCGTTTCAACAAGGTTGGTCCTCTGCTTCCGCAGAACTTTCAGCTGATCAACATCAACAGCGAACCGATGCAGCTCCTCTACGACATGCCGCTTCCACTTGGCGAGCCTCACTACGCCCAGATGATCAAGGCCGATAAGCTCAACCCCGTCGACGTGTACAAGCCGGCTGGCTACGACGTCGTCACCGACGAGCACAGTCCCAATGCGGTCACTGCCGGCAAGGAGCGTATCGAGCGCGAAGGGAAAAACGTACACGTCTATATGACGTCGGTGCGAAGCCACTTCACCCCGGACATCGTCCGTGTGAAGAAGGGCGACACGGTCCACCTGCACATCACCAACGTCGAGCAGGCCCACGATGCGACCCATGGTTTCACCGTCGGCTCGTACAACGTTCACAGCAGCCTCGAGCCCGGCAAGCACGTCGACATCACGTTCAAGGCTGACCGAGAGGGAACATTCCCGTTCTACTGCACCGAGTTCTGTTCGGCTCTCCACCTCGAGATGGCCGGCTACCTCTTGGTGGAACCCAGTTGATCCGAGGCGCCGCGCGCGTCGGCCGCGGGCTGAACGCTCCCGGCCGTGCGTGCTGGTGCGTGTTCGGGCTCATCACGATTGCGGCATGTGCGTCTCAGGGCGCGCCGCCGCTCTCTGCCCAGGCGGTGCTTCCGGCGCCCCCGAGGCCCCCTGATTGTATAACGGTCGCTGCGGGGTCGGACCTGCAGTCGACCGTCGACGGCGCCCAAGGAGGCGAGTCGTTTTGTCTCGAGCCGGGGTCGTACAGTGGTCCTTTGACGCTCGACAAGCGGGTCGAGATTTGGGGTCCCCGCGAGGCGGTGATTCGTTCTGCAGGCGAGGGGACGACGATCCAAATCGAAGGGAATGGCGCGGCGCTCGTCGGACTGACCGTGGATGGCAGCGGTGGCCGCTTCGACACGCTCGATGCGGCGGTGCACGTCGTGGCCGACGATGTCCGCGTGGAAGGCGTCCGGGTTCAAGGGGCGGCTTTCGGGCTGCTGATCGAAAAGGCCAACCGGGCATCGATCTTGAACAACGTCGTGCAGGGCCCCGACGACGGCCCCCTCGGCCTTCGAGGCGATGGCATTCGACTCTGGGAGACTCGAGACTCCGTGGTTCGGGACAATCAGGTCATCGGGTGCCGCGACATGGTCGTCTGGTACTCCAGCCGCAATCGACTCGTTCGAAATACGGTCGTCCGAAGCCGATACGGCACACACTTCATGTACAGCCACGACAACCACGTCGAAGGGAATCGCTATATCGACAACGTGGTCGGAATTTTCATCATGTACAGCCGCAACTTGGTGCTGCGCGACAACCTTCTCGCGCGGTCGACGGGCCCGGGTGGCATGGGCCTCGGCATCAAGGAATCCGGCAACTTGACGGTGTCCAACAACGCGTTCATCGCAAACACCAAGGGCGTCTACATGGATACCGCACCGCTCGAACCCGACGACTTCAACACCTTCGAGAACAACGCGTTCTTTCATTCGGAGGTCGCCGTGCTCATGCACTCTAGCCAGAAGCGGAACGCATTTCGCGGAAACCAGTTCGTGAGCAATCGCTCGCAGCTCCAGGTAGAGGGCGGCGGTGACGCGCTCAACGTCGAATGGGACGGGAACTCTTTTGACGACTATGCGGGTTACGACATGGATCGCGATGGTTTCGGCGACATTCCCTACGAGCTTCGTCGGCTGAGCAGCCAGCTCGAGAGCACGTACCCGCAGCTGCAGTTCTTCCGCGGCGCGATCACGCTCCAGCTTCTCGATGCCATCAGCTCGCTGTTTCCAATGGTCGAGCCGAAAACCACCATGAGTGACGCGCGGCCCAAGATGGGCGCGATCGACTGGAGTCGCTTCGATGCGCGTTGAGGGCAGGGCGGTCCGGAAGCAGTTCGGCCGAGTCGAAGCGCTTCGAGGGCTCGACTTCAGCATCCCGAGCGGCGGAAAGGTGGGGCTGATCGGCCCGAATGCGTCTGGCAAATCGACGCTGATTCGGATCATCCTAGGTTTGCTGCGCTGCGACGGGGAGCTCTTGCTCGACGGCGAGAAGAAGCGGCGCATCGAGACCGCCGACCGGATTGCATACGTTCCGCAAATTGCGCCGAAATTCAACGCGTCCGTGGGTGAGGTGATCAAGGCGATCACGCGCGTTCGGGAGATCTCGCCGGACGCGGTGCTGAGCGCCGGCGAAGAGCTCGGCATCGATCTATCTGCCGCGGGGCGGCAGGCGTTCTGCAACCTGTCTGGCGGGGCGAAGCAGAAGACCCTGATTTCGCTCGCACTCGCGAGCCAGGCATCGCTTTACGTGCTCGACGAGCCAACCGCCAGCCTCGACACGCAGTCACGCAGGGATTTGTTTCATCTGCTTTCCGAGCGTACGGAGGGCGCCACCTTGATCCTTTGTTCGCATCGGCTCGAAGAGATTCGCACGTTGGTCGATCGGGTGATGGTGCTCGATGAAGGTCGGCTCGCTTACTTCGGCCCGACGGAGGACTATCTGGATCGAATGACCCTGAGCACCATCGACGTGCAGCTCCGCAACGGTGTCGACCACGAAACGCTCGTGGCGATGGGCTTTCAGGCAGGTGTTGCCGGCTGGTGGAGCCGCACTGCCACCCGCGCCGAGAAGCTCGATCTCGTCGCGCGACTCTCTCAACGCTTGGAGGGGCAGATCATCAACGTGCTGGTGCGCGACGCCGACGCCGTGCAGCTCGACGAGGTAGGAGACGATGTCCACCAAGATCATTAAGGCGCTCTTGTTGGCGCTTGCGTTCGTTGCCGCGGTCGTGGCCTTCGTCCGCTTCAACCAGGTGACGCTCGCCGAAGGTGCCGTTCCCGTCGTTTGGGATGCCGAGGTGTGCGCCCACTGCAAGATGCACGTGGGCGATCCGCGTTTCGCAGCCCAACTGCAAACCACGGCGGGCGAGGTCCTGAATTTCGACGACCCCGGTTGCCTGTTCGACTACCTTCAGTCCAACGAAGCCTCGGTCCACGCACTCTATTTTCGCAATCACCTCGAAGACGGCTGGCTGTCCGAGGCTGATGTGGGCTTTCTTGCCGCCGAGGACTCCCCCATGGGTTACGGAATTCGCGCGGTCCCAAATGGGACGCCCGACGCGCAAGGCATCGACTGGGCCAAATCCCGGGCGCAGGACCGCCCCCACCAGCAACACGGGGGCCCATGAACCGGCATCTACGGTCCTACTTGGCGGTCGCCCAACTCGATCTCGCCGAAGTCCTTCGCTCTCGGTGGCTGCTGTTCTGCATCGTCGTCTATGCGGTGCTTGCCGCCGTGTTCTTGCTGGTCGGTATGCGCGAGTCGACCGTATTTGGATTCACCGGCACGGGTAGGGTATTGGTCTCGTATGTCCACGCGCTGCTGGTGCTCTTGCCCTTGATGGCGCTCATCGCGACGGGGCTGGTCGTCAACAAGGCGCGGGACGACGGCACGCTGGAGCTCCTCTTCAGTCAACCGATTTCGAGAGGCGCCTTCTTCAGCGCCATCTCGAGCGTTCGTTTCCTGGTGCTCCTGCTGCCGCTCGCAGTGCTCATGGCCGCGGTTGGCATATTCGGCCGTTTTGCCTTTGGACAGCAAATCGCCTGGAGCTTCATCGGGCACTGTCTCGTGCTCTGCTCCGTTCTGGTCTGGTGTTTTTGCGGGATCGGTCTCTGGGTGTCGACGACGGTGCAAAACTCCGCGCGCGCGACGATGTACTTGCTGCTGATCTGGGTGGCGGGGATCGCACTCATGGACTTTGCCCTCGCAGGCATGATGCTCCAATGGCGAGTCGAGCCGAGGGTCGTGTTTGCGCTGGCGGCTCTCAACCCCGTTCAGAGCATTCGAATGGCGCTGCTGTCGTCCGCGGACCCGGAGCTCAGTGTGTTGGGGCCGGTTGGCTTCTATCTTGCGAACCGTATTGGCGGCACGGGGCTCTATGCGCTCGGTGTCGCATGGCCCATGCTGCTTGGGTCGCTTGCTTGGATGGGCGGGCTTTGGAAGTTGCGCCGAGGAGACGTCGTTTAGGAACGGAAGGCCTGAAGGAGGCAAAATGTCAAACGCAATGGACGCATTCTATCGATTCTTGGACGAGCCCATCTTCCCATGGGCGCGGGTCGTGCTCGCTCTGCTCACCATCTTCGTGGGACTGAGCTTCACCGCACCGATGTGGCACATCAACATGAAGGCGCCGCAGTATCCTCAAGGGCTCGACCTCTACATTTACTCGTACAAAGTCGACGGCGGAAACGATGGCAACGACGTCCAAGAGATCAACGTGCTGAATCACTACATCGGTATGGCGCCGCTCGACCGCGCTGCGCTCAGCGACCTCGACTGGATTCCGTTCCTCTTCGCCGCGATGATCATTTTGGCTTTGCGAACGGCCGTGATCGGAAAAGTCGGATCCATGCTGGACCTCTTGGTCATGACGACCTACGCGGGCGTATTTGGCTTCGGACGCCTCTATTACAAGCTCTATACCTTCGGTCATAACCTGGACCCCAGAGCTCCGGTGACCATCGATCCATTCATGCCCGTGATGGTGGGCAAGAAGCAAATCGCGAACTTCTTGACCGAAGCCGGTCCTGGGCTCGGCACCTGGTACGTGGCGATATTCGCGACTGGGCTGACCCTGCTTCTGGTGATCCACCTGATCGTCGGTCGAAAGCGGCACGTAGCGTCCGCAGGCGGCTAAACCTCCCGGCTCTCCCGGCTACACTCCGACGCCAGGCAGAAGCTGGCTGGAGTCCTGCTCCGAGGCCTGACACAATGGCCGGGCCCGATGGAAGCCAATCTTCACACGTTTGTCGTCTCCGACATGCACCTCACCGAAGCGGAAGAGCCCGACCCGGCGCGCCCGCTCTGGATGGCGTACAAACGTCGCGAGTTCTTCATCGACGATGAGTTCGCCAGGTTCCTGGAACACATCGAAGAAAAGGCGGACGGCCCGATAGAGCTCATCCTCAACGGCGACATCTTCGATTTCGACAACGTCACCACTGTGCCCAGCAAGGACCGTCACGTCGAGTGGTTGGAGCGGGCCCGCGGGCTTGGAAGCGAGGAGTGGAAAAGCCAGTTCAAGATGAAGGTCATCATCGACGAGCACCCGCGCTGGTTCGAGGCAGTCGGCGCGTTCATCGCGCGCGGCAACCGGGCGGTCTTCATCGTCGGCAACCACGATGTCGAAATCTATTGGCCGTCGGTTCAACGGATGATTTGCGATGCGCTTGGCGCCGCGCTCCCATCGAACATCGGCGAAGAAGAAGATGACGAACCGATCGTGTTCTGCAACTGGTTCTACCTGAGCGGTGGCGACACCTACGTCAGCCACGGGCACCAATACGATCCCAACTGCGTCGTGCGTGACCCGATCGATCCTTTGATAGAAGTCAACGGGCAGCCGCGAGTCCGGATCCCGTTCGGCGACCTCGCCGCGCGCTACATGCTCAATGGAATGGGGTACTTCAACCCCCACCAGTCGGAGAACTACATCATGGGTGGCGTCGCGTACGTGCGCTTCTTCTTCCGATACATGTTGCGTACTCAGCCGCTCTTGATTTGGACCTGGATTTGGGGTGCGTATGTAACCCTATGGATCTCTCTGCGCACACACTGGCTCCCCGCGATGCGCGATCCGATGCTCGTCGACGACAAGGTGCGATCCATCGCCGCGCGCGCCCAAGCCACGCCATCGATGGTTCGCAAGCTCAACGTGCTTCACGTGCCGGCCGCGACGAACAATCCGTTTCGAATTGCGCGCGAGCTGTGGCTCGACCGTGCGTTCTTCCTCTTGGTCGCGCTCTTCCTCGCCTGGCAGGTAGTCCTCCACATCAACATCGCCTTGCCGATCAGCACGCTTTGGGTGTTCGTGCCCGCGCTGATCTTCATGCTTCCCTATGCGGCCTATGCGTCTTCCGTCCGGGCGACCGTCTTCGAAACACCGCTTCTCACCCCGACTCTCGCCGAGCTGATCTTCAAGATCACGGGCGCCCGCCGCGTGGTTTTCGGCCACACCCACGAGCCGAAGTGCGAGCAAGTGGGCCCGATCACGCTCTACAACGGCGGGTTCTGGTCCCGCGCGTTTGCCGACCCGGAGTGCACGATCCGCCTGGGAGAGCAGACGTTCGTTTGGATTCGCCCCGCGGACGATGGGTCGGGTCGGGTGGGGGAGCTCTGCGAATGGAAGGCCGCCGAAGAGACGCCGATGCGCTCGATCTGCGCTGAAACCAAGAGTCCGGCAGCCGAAGTCGGCCTTGGTATCGGAGCCAGTGCGTGACGCGGCCGTTCGTCTATACGCTGCGGGTCCGATTTCGCGACACCGACATGCAGGGCCACGTCTACTTCGGCAACTATTTCGTCTTTTGTGACGAGGCCCTCGGCGCGTACATGCGTGCCGTCGGGGTTCCTTGGCAGGAGATGGTCAAGGCCGGCACGGACATGTTTTACGTGAACGCGACTTGCGACTACCTAGGGAGCGCCAGGTTCGAAGAGGATGTTCATATCGAGACCTGCATCTCCCGAATCGGGACCTCGAGCTTCACCAGCTCGTTCCTCATCCGAAACGACCGAGATGAGACGCTGGCGAAAGCGAGTGTCACCAGCGTTTGCGTGGATCCGAAGAGCCGGGAGAAGGTCACCGTGCCGGTCGCTTTGCGTGAGGCGGTCGCTGCGTTCGAAGAGGCTCGCGGCTGAGTCGAAGCCCTGCGCTTTCGGGGGCGCGGTGGGCCATTGTGCGAAC
>CBESWY010000088.1:0-10762 GCA_965533395.1 uncultured Myxococcales bacterium | reverse complement strand
TCACGGCGCGCCCCTGCGGCGACACCGCGCTCACTTCGATGAACGCGATCTCTGCGCGCGCCTGCTTCGCCCCATCGCCATGCAGATCGACCGCGCTTCGCAGCGCCTGCGGAAGGCCCCGGCCGAACCAGAGGCCCCGCTTGGACTCGCACTCCTGCGCAGCGCGCGAGAGCAGGCGTTCGAGGCTAGCTGCGTTCTCGGGCGATGGCATCGGTGAACCGCTGGAACAGATACCGCGAGTCGTGCGGCCCCGCGGCGGCCTCGGGATGGTACTGAACGCTGAACGCGCCTGTTTCGGGGTGTTGGATTCCCTCGCAGGTGTCGTCGTTGAGGTGCAGGTGGGTGACCTCGCACTTGCCTTTGAGGGAGTCGACGTCGACGCAGAAGCCGTGGTTCTGGGTCGTGACCTCGATGCGGCCGGTCTGCAGGTCTTTGACCGGCTGATTGAGACCGCGATGACCGAATTTGAGCTTATAGCTCTGCCCACCGAGCGCGAGGCTCATCAGCTGATGGCCGAGGCAGATGCCGAAAATGGGACGCTGGCCCAAGAGCTCGCGGACGGTCGCGACTCCACCGGTGACGGCGGCAGGGTCGCCGGGGCCGTTCGACAGGAAGATGCCGTCCGGATCGAGCGCGAGCACCTCTTGTGCACTTGCGGTTGCTGGAACGACCGACACTTTGCATCCCTCGTCGACCAGGCACCGCAGGATGTTGAGCTTGACCCCGAAGTCCATCGCGACGATGTGCCAGGGGCGGGCGCCTTCGCGCGCCACCGACCACACGCCCGTGCCCTCGGTCCACTGGTACACTTCCGGCGTCGTCACTTGACCCGTGAGGTTCTGCCCGGTCATCGGAGGCGCTGCTTTCGCGCGGTCGTGCAGCGTTGCGGGGTCTTCGGTGCCAACTGCGGCCATTTGCGCGCCCTGGTCGCGGATGTGGCGCGTGAGCGTCCGTGTATCCACGCCGGTGATGCCGACGATGCCCGACCTGCGTAGATAGGCGTCGAGCGATTCCTTGGTGCGCCAATTGCTCTCGATAGCCGACAACTCCCGCACGACGAAACCGCGGAGGGCAGGGCGCCTCGCCTCGCCGTCTTCGACCGTGATGCCAGTGTTGCCGATCTGCGGCGCCGTCATGGTGACGATCTGGCCGCAGTACGAAGGGTCGGTGAGAACCTCTTCGTATCCGGTCATGCCGGTCGTGAAGACCGCTTCACCGGTGGCTGCGCCTTCGGCGCCAAAGCTGGTCCCGGAAAAGCGCGTTCCATCGGCAAGTACCAAGTGTGCTTCTTTGCTCATGTCCTCAGCTCGTGCACGACCTTGCCCCCAACGATCGTCATGACGGGCCGTCCCATCAACTCACGACCGAGCAGCGGCGTGTTGTGCGATTTGGAGCGTAGCGCTTCTTTGTCGAGAATCCATCGGGCTTCGGGGTCGAGGACGGTGATGTCCGCGCGCCGCCCGGCTTTCAGGGAGCCGCCTTCGACATCGGGCAGCAGGCGCGCAGGGGCGGTCGACAGCGCTTCGACAAAGCGCAAAGGCTTGAGCACGCCGTCTCGCACGAGCTGAAACATGGAGCCGATCGCGGTTTCGAGCCCATTGATGCCCACCGAGGCTGCTTCGAACTCGCAGTCCTTTTCGAGCTCGCTGTGCGGCGCGTGGTCGGTCGCGATGCAGTCGATGGTACCGTCGGCAATCGCTTCGCGAAGCGCCTCGAGGTCTTCCGCTTCGCGCAGGGGCGGGTTGACCTTACAATAGGTGTCGTAGCTCAGAAGGGCCTCGTCGGTGAAGAGGAGATGGTGCGGCGTCACTTCGGCCGACACGCGCAAACCGCGCGACTTCGCCTCGCGAATCAGGCGAACCGCCCCAAAGCTCGAGATGTGAGCCACGTGGTATCGGGCGCCCGTGGTCTCCGCGAGAATCAAATCCCGAGCCACGATGATGTCCTCGGCCGCGCGCGGCCATCCCCGAAGACCGAGCTGGGTGGAATGCGCGCCTTCGTGCATCTGCGCGCCTTCGGTGAGGTGGTGGTCTTCGCAATGCTGGCTGACCAGAAGGTCGAAGGTGCGCGCGTACTCCATCGCATGGCGCATGACCGAGGCGTTCATCACGCAAACGCCATCGTCGCTGACCCCAATCGCCCCTGCCTCGCGCAAATCGGCCATCTCGGTGAGCTCGGCGCCTTTTTGACCCCGGGTCACCGCTCCAAAGGGCATCAGGCGCGTGCCGCCATGCTCTTTCGCCCGAGATATCATCATCTCGGTGATGGCGCGCGTGTCGTTCGTCGGCCTGGTGTTGGGCATCGGGCACACGGCGGTGAACCCACCCGCCGCGGCTGCGTCGAGGCCCGAGCCAATGTCCTCTTTGTACTCTTGCCCGGGCTCACGCAGGTGCACGTGGAGATCGATGAAGCCCGGACAGACCCAGTGCCCGGACGCGTTGACGATGCGCACGCCGTCACCCGCCCGATAAGAAGCACCTGCATCGCGACCGAGGTCCTTGATGCGCCCCGCCTCGATGACGACGTCGGCCGTTTGGTCTAGCCCCTGCGAAGGGTCGAGAACGCGCCCGCCACGCAGGACGATCAGCTCGGTCAGCATAGCGGTCCGCGCTTACGTGACGGACCCAAGCCAGTCAACCCGCTCAGCCAGCTTTACGCTGAAGATCGTCGTCGTCCGCCACCCCGTCGTCCGCAGCCGCCACCGTGCCGACCGAAGACGACAGCTTTGACTGCGACTTCTTTTCCTCGACGCGATTTTTCATCGTCATCACCTTGCGGTAGACCGACGCGAAGTCCTTGTTGCGGGTGGCCATCGATGGGGTGCCGCCGCGCAGGAGGGTTTGCAGGATGAATTCGAGAACTTGAATCTCGCCTTCGGAGAAACTGTTGCTGATGCGCATGGTGCCGATCTACCACCGCTCGGTGTGCATGACAATCAGTGACGTGAGATGTAGGGCCACAAGATGTCATCAAGATTCCAGGTTTCAGTCCCAAGCTCAGAGAACTCCATGCTTTCCCGGCCTGTCGACTTCGCGATCGACGATCGCCCGTTTACGCCAGAATTGCGAAGGACTGTTGACAAATAGACTTCGAGCGCGGCTCGGCAGCGTCGGCCTAGCGGTCGGCGGCGGTCACCCGGACGACCTCGTCGATCGTCGTGACGCCTGCGAGCACTTTGTTCAGGCCGGCACGGCGTAGGGTGTCAACCCCGCCCCGAATCATCTCGTCCTTCACCTCGGCAGTGGATCCGCCCTGAAGCACGATTTCGCGGAGCCGGTCCTTGAACGGCATGACCTCGTAAAGGGCGATTCGGCCTTTGTAGCCGGTGTCGTTGCAAACCTTGCAGCCGGTGCCACGGAATGCGACCGCGGTGCTGATTTCGCCCTCGTCGAAGCCGACGTCGATCAGCGCCTGCTCGTCCGTGGGAACTTGCACTTTGCATTCCTCGCAAATCTTACGTCCGAGACGCTGTGCCACGACGCAATTTACCGAGGCAGTCACCAGGAACGGCTCCACGCCCATGTTGAGGAGACGCGTCACGGTGCTCGGCGCATCGTTGGTGTGGAGTGTCGACAAGACCAAGTGACCCGTCAACGCGGCCTTGACCGCAATTTCGGCGGTTTCGAAGTCTCGAATCTCACCAACCATGATGATGTCGGGATCCTGACGAAGGAAGGACCGCAGAGCCGCGGCGAAGTTGAGGCCGATGTCCTCATGCATCTGCACCTGGTTGATGCCCATCAGGTTGAACTCGATCGGATCCTCGGCCGTGCTGACGTTGGTGGCGACTTCATTGAGGTCCGACATGGCTGAGTAGAGTGTCGTCGTCTTACCCGAACCGGTCGGCCCGGTGACCAGCACCATCCCGAAGGGCTGATGAATCGCGTCGCGAAAATCCGAAAGTGGCTTTTGCTCGAAACCGAGCTTTGTCATGTCGAGCTGAAGGTTCGACTTGTCGAGAAGACGAAGGACGATCTTCTCGCCCCAGAGCGTCGGGACGGACGAAACACGATAGTCCATCTCGCGGCCCTTACCGAGCTTGAGCTTGATGCGACCATCCTGCGGCAATCGGCGCTCGGCGATGTCGAGCGAGGACATGATCTTCAGACGCGACGCGATGGCGTTCTTGAGCTTGATCGGCGGCGTCATTTCCTCGTGGAGCACGCCGTCGACGCGGTACCGGACGCGAAGTACGCGCTCGTACGGCTCGACGTGAATGTCGGATGCGCCTTGTTTGATCGCATTGAGCAGAATCGCGTTGCAAAGCCGCACGACCGGTGCGTCCTCGCTGGCGCGTTCGAGATCGAGGAGATTGTCATCATCATCGGTGGTGGCGACTTCGATCTCGGACTCGTCGAAGCCCTCCATGATGTCGTCGTAGGAAATCTCCGGCTGTGCGTACGCTTTCTCCAGCGCCGCCAAAATGGCGCTTTCGGAGGAAACGACGGGCTCCACGTTGTAGCCCGTGAGGAACTTCACATCATCGATCGCGTTCAGGTTCGACGGATCGGCCATGGCAACGATGAGCGAGCTCCCGGCGCGCGAGACGGGGATGATCTTGTGACGCTCGCAAACCTGAGGGCTGATGAGCTTCAGAATCTCTCGGTCGATCTCGTACTCGGACAGGTCGATCGACTGGACGCGATACTGTTCGCTCAGGAAGTCGGTGATCTCTTGGTCCGAAATCGCGCCGAGGCGGGCGAGCGCGTAGCCTAGACTGACGTTGTCATCCTTCTGATGCTTCTGCGCTTCGCGCAGCTGCTCGAGGCTGATTCTCTTCTCGCGTACGAGGAGCTCACCGAGTCTGTTTCTGCTCATGCCCGTTCAATCCCCAACTCAGATACAGTCTTAGTATATTTATTCACAAATGTCCGGCAAACTCAAGTGCGGCTGAGAGCAGGCCGGCTGGCGGGCCAGTCAGCTAGGGGACCTCGCGTATGCAAGGTAGCTTACCTTTACAAAACGCGCTTGGCGAAAAGGCCGCTTTCCTCTGCGTTTACGTGCAATTCCTGCAGGCAGCCGGGGCCTCTTGGCTTGCCGCCCCTCGGCCGTCGCGGTACCGAGCGGGAGTGGCGAAGCCAAAGAAGCAAATCACTGCCGCCCCGAAAGACGCGGGGGAGGCGCTCGAGCAGCTCGAACAGCCCAAGATGAACTGGAAGGTTCTGGGCCTCATCGGCGTGGCGCTGGCGGTCGTCTGGGTCATCGCTGGCATCCTGCAGCCCAGCATTGGGTACGTGGGCCTGATCGTCGCGGGGGTCCTCACCGTCATCGCGCTCGGTTTTCTGATCTGGATCTGGCGGCTGACCCGCAAGTCCGCCGACATCGCGGCGATTCTGAGGGGCGCGACCGACAAGGAGGGGCGCCTCGCCGCGCTGGAGCAACTGCGCGCGCGACAAGCGCCCGGTGGCAAGGACGCCTTGAACGCCATCGCGCAGGCGCAGCTCGTGGCGCAGGAGGAGCCGGCCGAAGCGATTCGCATTCTCGAGGGGATCGACATCAACAAGGCGCCGGCGATGGTCCAGGACGATGTTCGGGCCAACCTCGCGATGTTCTATCTGATGACAGGGCGGGCGCGTGATGCGCGCGAGCTCGCGAACGACATCCGTCTCGACCGCCAGCCTCAGGCAAAAGCCAAGGCGATGTACGCCGCGGTGGTGGCGGAATCGTTGGCGCGCACGGGCGACGCCGAGGAAGCGCGCAAGCTCCTCGAAACTTACGATCCCAAGGACAAAGAGTTTGGACAGGTTTCCGGCATGCTCCTTCGTGCGCAGGTCTATACCTATACAGCGACGAAGAAGCGCGGGCGCGCGCGCGAGGCGATGGACCAGCTGCTGGAAGTCGACCCGAACATGGTGGCTGCGTTCATTCAGAAGGGGACGCGACCCGAGCTCAGCCGACTTGCCAAGCAGGTGCTGGCCAGCGCAGGCGCGCTGCCTAAGCAGAAGATGCGCGTGCGCACGCGCTGAGGGCTCGTGACCGCTCGAACCTGGACCATCCGCGAAGTCCTCGACTGGGCCACGGAGGACTTCGCCGGGCGCGGCATCGAAAGCCCGCGCCTCGATGCGGAGCTCCTCGTCGCCGAAGCGCTCGGGACCGACCGAGTTGGACTCTATCTCGATCTCCATCGGCCGCTGGTGGACGCCGAGCGGAGCTCGATTCGTCCCCTGGTGGCCCGCCGCAGGGAACGCGAGCCCGTCGCATACATCCTCGGGCACCGGGACTTCTATGGCCGGCGCTTCCACGTCACTTCGGACGTGCTCATCCCGCGACCCGATACGGAAACCCTCGTCGACCACGCGCTCGAATGCATCCCCGACGACAAGCCGTGCCGGGTGCTCGACATCGGGACCGGCAGCGGCGCCATTGCGGTGACCATTGCGGCCGAGCGCCCGTTGGCGATGGTCACGGCAACGGACATCTCCGAAGCGGCGCTGCACGTGGCTGCCGACAACGCCGAGCGACTTGGCGTCTCGGACCGGATTCGACTCGAGCGGGCAAACCTGCTGAACGGCACCGAGCAGTACGACCTGATCGTGTCGAACCCGCCCTACATCGCTTGCTCCGAAATGCAATCTCTGCAGGCCGAGGTTCGGGAGCACGAGCCGTCCGGTGCGCTCGAGGCTGGCGAAGATGGGCTGGACATCATCAGGGCCTTGTTGGTGGCGACGGAAGCCGCCGCGACGACGGGGGCGGAGCTGCTGGTCGAAGTCGGTGCCGGGCAGGCCCCTTCAGTGTTGGATTTCGCTTCGGCGCGCACCGCCTGGAAGCCGGTTGCGGTGCACCGAGACCTCCAGCGCATCGAGCGGGTCGTTCACCTTCGTCGAACCTGACGTAGCCAAAGCTCGCTAAAGAGTAGGGCGACGACCAACACAAGCAGCCAGGGTGCCAGCGGTTGCTCGACACCGGTCGAAGCGTCGAGCGTGACGGCTTCGAAACGGCTCTCCAACTCGGGTGCGCCCCTCGAGACGAGGTCGCTCTCGCCGGGCGGCGCATCGACGACGAACGCAAAGCGGGCGCCGTTGACGCCGTTCACGAGCACTCGATAGGCCCCAATCTCGCCGGTGTCCCGAAACGTCACGCGGTCGGCTTCCCCCAGATCGACGGTCCGGCCCGTGGGGGTCACGACTTGGATGCGTTGGCTCTGGGTCGACCCCGGAAGGGAAACGGAGCCATGGGGTTCGACGGAATGCTCGGTGCGTCCCGCCAAACGGAGCAGGGTGTCGAGCACGAACGGCACGAACACCGGCTGGTAGGGCAAGTCGGTCCACGCGTCGTCGATGGTGGTCGCCATCATGGCCACACGGCCGTTTCGGTACCGGTGCTCCAGCATCGCCGCGGCGCCATCGCTGAAGCGCACGGTGACGACGGCATCGAGAGAAGCCTCCGCGATGGGCGTGCGGCCGCGCACCTTGGCTTGCTCGAGCTCAGGGAGGACCTTCGACCTTAGAGCGAGGGGCCGCGCCTCCATCCGCGTCGCGGTGTAGCGACCCGGAAGCAGCTCGCGGAGGACGCTCCCATACGCCCTCGGGTTGACCCGATCGCCGGCGGTAATCCAAAGGCTGCCGCCGCCGCCGACGAACCGTCGGATGAGCGGAAGCCACTTCTCGTCGAGGGTGGCGTTCGCCATCACGACCACGTCGGAGCGGATGATGGCGCTTTCGGAAAGGTCCTGGGCGTCGAGGGTTTCCACCGCAAAGGAACGGCCGATGCGCGGGGCGACGCCAAGTGCGTGACTCAGAAACGCCGTCTCACGCTTGCGCGGATCGGGGTGGGGGTCACCGTCGACGAGCAGCACATGCACCGTGTCGGATCCCAGCAAGACGCCGCGAATGTTGTCTGCAGGAAGGACGTCGTCGGGGTCGAGCTGCAGCTCGACGACCGCGTCGGTCGAACCTGGCGCGATCGACAGTGAGGCCTCCGCGCCATCGGCCGTGCGCTGAACCGACGCCTTTTGCGTCTCCTGCCCCTTCTGCCGCATGCGGACGGTCTGCTGCAATTGGGTCGATGTGCCCGCAACACGTACGTCGAAACGCATTCCGTCGGCGGCGTCGCGCTCTCCGATCACCTCGACCGACGCGATGCGGCGGTTGTCGGGATTGGGCGTGGAGATAGTTTCGAAGGCGACTCGAATGCCGCGGCTCGGCCATTCACAGGTTTCGGCGCGCGTGCCTTCAGTAAAATCAGACAAGACCAGCAGACGCCGATCCGGAAGCTCGCTTTCGAGCAGGAGCTCCACCGCCGTTTGCACCGCGTCGCACATGGCATCGCCGCGCGTAGAGCGCCGGTCAAGCTCGCTGAATGCCGTCTCGACCATCTCGACGTCCGAACGCCGACGGACCCAGACGCGAGGTGATTTCCCGGACAAGACGACCGAAACCTCGGAGCCTTCGGGGAGATTCTTCACCTGCTCGGTCGAGAGCTCGGCCGCCCGTTCGATCAGCGTCTTCCCCTCGTGGATCGCGGCCATCGACATGGAGTCGTCGAGTACGATCGCGAGCGCATGCTGCCGGTCCAGCAGGCTCGACTGGACGACGCGGTAGGGCGCTGCCGCGACAAGGACGAGCGCCGCGATGAGCAAAGCGCGCGCAATCAATAGGAGCATGTCCACGACCCGAAGCCGCGCGGCTCGCGTCGCATGAATCCGATGAAGGAACGCAATCGTCGGCAGCGTTTGCCTTGGAAGCTTCTGTCGCCTCAGCAGGTGAGCGAGAATCGGAATCGAAACGGCGACGAGCCCGGCGAGCGCCCATGGCAGACCAAAGCCCATGATTCAGCCATCCCGCAAGAGCTGGAGCAGGGTGCGCTCCGGCGGCGTGTCGGTCCTCGCTAAGAGATACCGTGCCCCAGCCGCGACCACGCGTCGCTGACAGGACTCGACGAAGGCATCGATCGCCTCTCGGTACTGCCTCCGAAGACCCTTCGGATCGACTTCCACCGGCAGCTCGCCTTCGAGGCCTTCGAAGTGCATCGGCTGCTCGTATGGAAGCTCGAGCTCGGCCGGATCCATGACGTGAAGAACGATGGTCTGGTGGCCCCGCGCTTCGATTCGAGCGATCGGATCGAGCGCTTCGTTCTCGAGGTCGAGCAAATCGCTTGCGATGACGACCAGCCCCATGCGACCGGCATGCTCGATCAGCTTGTCCAGGGAGGAATGAAGCGCCGTCCGCCCGCTCGGCGGCATTGGCTCCGCGAGGGTACGCATCAGGTAGTCGAGGTGCGCAGGACCCGAGCGCGCGGGCAATCGATCGCGAATCTTCTCGTCGAAGGTCACGAGCGAGACCGCGTCGCCTTGTCGGGTCAGGAGGTAGGCGATGGCCGCGAGGAGCGTGGCCGCATGATCGATCTTGCTGACATCGTTGCTTCCCCAGTGCATCGACGGAGAGATGTCGAGCGCCAGGGTCCCCCGAAGCTGGGTCTCGTGCTCGAAGTGCTTGATTGTGTACCGGTCCGAGCGTGCATAGGCGCGCCAGTCGATCCAACGCGGGTCATCCCCGGGCCGATACGCGCGGTGCTCTTTGAAGATCGCACTGGCGCCGCGGTGGGGGCTTCGGTGCATCCCCGCGAGCAGTCCGTCGACGGTGCGCTTCGCGCGAAACGTGAGCCCGGCCAAACGAACCGCGAGCTCGGGCTCGAGCACGTGGCTCACGGCACGATGCTTTGGGTGATGCCTTCGATGACGTGGGCCGGCGTCACACCTTCGGCTTCCGCTCGAAAGTTCATGACGAGCCGATGCTTCAAGATCGGGTCGAGAAGAGCGCGCACATCGTCGACCTCGGCCGCATAGCGACCGTGCAGCACAGCGCGCGCCTTCGCGCCGAGGATCAACCCCTGACTGGCGCGAGGGCCGGCACCGAACGCGACGTTCTTTCGAACGAGCTCGGAGGCCTTGCCTTCATCGGGCCTCGAGGCCCTCACCAGGTCCACGGCGTGCTGAATCACGTGATCGGCCGCGGGAACGCGCGGTACCAGGTCCTGAAAGCCCACGATGTCTGCGGCCGAGAGCACGGGCGTGATCGACGTCGGCATCGGAGCCGTCGTCCGCTTCACGATGTCGACCTCTTCGTTCGGGCTAGGGTATCGAACGTCGATTTGAAAAAGGAAGCGGTCGAGCTGCGCTTCGGGCAGGGGGTAGGTGCCCTCCTGCTCAATTGGATTCTGGGTCGCAAAAACCAAATAGGGCTGCTCCAGCGCGTAGGTGTTGCCACTCGCGGTGACCTGCCCTTCCGCCATCGACTGAAGGAGCGCAGCCTGCGTCTTGGGTGGCGCGCGATTGATTTCGTCGGCGAGCAGGATGTTGGTGAAGACGGGACCGGCAATGAACCGGAAGTGACGCTTGCCAGTCGTCGCGTCTTCTTCGAGGACATCGGTCCCGGTCACGTCGCTCGGCATCAGGTCCGGCGTAAACTGGATGCGGTTCGAATGAAGCGAGAGAGCATCGGCGAGCGTGGTGATGAGCAGCGTCTTCGCGAGCCCGGGCACGCCCACGAACAGGCCGTGACCGCGCGCGAAGAGCGCGATGAGGAGCAGCTCGATGACGTCGTCCTGCCCGACGATGCGCTGCTTGAGCCTCGAGACGATTTCATCCCGCGCGCTTGCGAGCTGTTGCACGCGCAGCACGTCGGAAGCGGCGCCGCTTGGTGCGGGGGGTGGAGTGCTGCGTACGGGTTCGGTCACCGGGACCTTTTAGCGCCTGCCGGCACCGAGTGCCACATCACTCCCGAATCCCACCGAGCCTCGAACAAAGCGTTGCCTCATGATCGGC
>CBESWY010000087.1:0-10773 GCA_965533395.1 uncultured Myxococcales bacterium | reverse complement strand
AGCACGTTCCGGGGATCGAAATGCCGTTTGAGGGCCCGAAATACTTCGAGCTCATTGCTGCCGATCTGACCTTCCAGCCAGGGCGCGGTCATCTTTCCAATGCCGTGGTGGTGGCTCATCGTCGCGCCGGAAGCCTGCACGGCATCGAGAATGCCGCGGTGAAACTCCAAAAACTCCTGGTGATCCATCTTTGCGATGAAGATGAAGTAGAGATTCGCACCCTGCGGGTAGCAATGTGACATGTGCGTCATGCACACGGTTTGCGGGCGACTTTTCACGTACGCCCGCACCTGCTCATGCACTTTTGGAAGCTGTTCCCAATTCGTGGCGCACTCGAGGGTGTCGATGAGAATGCCGTAGTCCTGCAGGTCCTCGCGCATGTAGGGATCGGCGAAGCGACCGTGCTCCCACTTCTTGGTGATGAACCCGGTGGTGTACATCCCGCCCTGCGCGTTGCAGACCTGGCGAAGACGGCGCTTGACCATTGCAGTGTAGGCGCGGTCTCCGTCGACCGTCCCCAGCATCAGGCAGCGCTCGCCCTTTTTGAACCCCCGCAGGCTCACGAGTGTGTCGATCGGCGTACCCTCGACGCCATAGAGCTTGAAGGCGACGTCGGTTTCCTCGGGATCCGACAATCGAAAGACCGACGGAAAACCAAACTCACCCTGCATGATCTCTCGTACCGCAGCGGTCCCGCTCTGCCAATCCGGAAAGATGAAGCTGAATCGGCGCGTGTTCTCGGGCTGATAGCGGAACACTTTCAAGGTGACTGCTACCAGGATCCCGTACGCCCCTTCGCTCCCGATCATGAGCTGATCGAGGTTGGGGCCGGTGGAATACGCGGGGACGTCGACGGTTCGGATGGTGCCCACCGGTGTGATGTACTCCTGGCTCAGCACCAGATCTTCCGCCTTGCCGTAGTACGTCGAATTTTGCCCGGCGCCGCGCGTCACGACCCAGCCGCCTGCCGACGAGAACTCGAACGACTGCGGAAAATGACCGCAGGTATACGCGTGCGGCGCCCCGAAACCCTCGCGCGCACCGCGGAGGGCTTCTTCGAGATCCGGCCCGAGAATCCCGGGTTCCACCGTGACCGTTTGATTGACCGCGTTGAGTGACAGGACGCGCTTCATGTGCGTGCCGAGATGGATTGAAACCCCAGCTCTCACGCACTCCGTGCCTCGAGTCACGCTCGAGCCGGCGGCGTAGGTGTAAAGAGGGATCTCTTGCTCGTGGCAGTAGCGAACGATCTGCTCCACATCACCGCGGTCGCGCGGGTGAAGCACCAAGTCGGGAAGGTTTTCTACTTTGTGGTCCCGAAGGCGGAGCGCGTCGATCATCGTCTTCCCGTACGACACCCGAAGCCTCGAGTAGACATCGTCCTTCACATTCTCGTCGCCCAGCAGACGGCGGAAGAAGCTGACCTGCTCGGAGCTTAGCGAAACCGAGGCGTCCGCCGTCACCTCTTCGAGGCCAAGCTTCTGCGGCTTCTCGAAGTGCGCGTCATCGAGCCCAAACGTCTCCTTCATCAATGCGTAGAGCCGAGGATTTGGGTGCTTGTACGCCTCCGGCGCGCCCCATTTGAACGCGGAACGATACGAACGCTTGGGGAGCGCGCCCTCGAACCACTGTGGAGTGAAGGAATCCTGGTCCGTCATGCTTTCTCTCTTTTCGTCGGTTTGACCGGCATGTCCCACGGAGTCCCCATGAGCGCCAGCTTCATTCGAGTGAGCCGTGAGGGCTGGGCGCGATCGAGCCGAAGCGGCAACTGATGCTCTTCGAGCAGCCCCGAGTCGAGCCCGTTGACGAGCTCAATCGAACCATAGGGCCGCAGCAACTCTTCGACCGTCTTCCGATTGGCCTCGCTGAGAAGCCGATACTCGTTTTGAAGCACTTCGAGACAGTAAACGCGGTAGTGCACGACCTTGAGATTGCGATACGTGACGCCGTGCGCCTGATGGTCGACCCGTGCTTCCCCCGCGGCCCAGGCGCGCGCGTTCTGCACTAGGAAAGGCCAGTAGCTCTGCACGATCTCGCGCAGGAAGTATGCCCACCCCGGCTGTGAAAAGTCGCTCAGGATCGGATCGCTTCCAAGGCGATGCGCTCGCGCGTTCCACACGCGCCCGACCCAGGCATAGACCGCGGGCGCTCGCTCTTCCATGACGCGGCTCGGCGTAGGGTCCTGCGCGTAGTGCCGAAACATCGGCCCGAACAAACCGATATCGACGAGTGTCGGATGGCTCCCGAGCAGATAGGGCTGCTCCTCGAGTAGCTCGCTCATCGCGTCGAGCAGGTCGAGGTACTGGCGCTTCACCTGTGGCTCCGTTTCGGCGCTCACTCCGTCACCGCGCAAGTAGGTCGCCATCTGGCGGCGCCCGTAGTACCAGCCAGCGAGCCATTTGGGTGCTGGAAAATCGGCCAGGACCTCGTGCCCGATGCGACGCATGAGAAGCTTACGGGACTCGACCGGCTGCCAGCGCCAGTAGAGCGCTGCCCGCCAGCACCACTCGTCCGCGTAGTCCTCGACCAGCTTCGACATGAAGCGCAATACCGGATCTCGTGGGATGACCGGCGACTCGGGATAGGCCGACTCGAGCCAGTCGATCATCGGAGTCGTGTCTTTGAGCCACTGCCCGTTGGCCAGGCGGAGCACGGGGACTTTCATGAGCCCGGTCGCCGGAAGGATCTCCTCCCGCATGACCTTCATGTCGACGACCCGTCGCTCGTGGGGAATCTCCTTGTAACGAAGGTAGGCTTCCATCTTGCCGCTGAAGTACGACATGTCCGCAACGTACGCGGTGATCGGCTCCCAATCGGGATGTCGTGACTCAGCCATTGGTGTTCTTCCAGCTTTTCGGGATCGTGTCTTGAGACGCGGACGGTAACATGTCACAGGACTCGCGGACGCTGATGCAGGAATGTGAGCGCTGAGGAGCCAGCCATGGGTGGAAGAGAAACGGCATTGATCACCGGGGCATCGATGGGCATCGGCAAAGAGCTGGCAAAGATCTTTGCCTCGGACGGCCGCGACCTGGTGTTGGTGGCGCGGAGCGAAGACAAGCTCCAGAACTTGGCGCAGGAGCTCGAGCGCGCGCATGGAATTCGTGCACACGTCGTGCCCGCGGACCTGACCGACCCAGGAGCGCCGGCCCGCATCTTTGCCGTTCTCGAAAGCGAAGGGCTCGAGGTCGACTATCTCGTCAACAACGCGGGTTTCGGCGCAACCGGCCCCTTCGCGGAGCTTCCCCTCCAATCACAGATGGATATGCTGCAGGTGAACATCGATGCGCTCGTGGCGCTCACTCACCTTGCCTTGCAAGGAATGCTCGCTCGCAAACGGGGACGCATCTTGAACATCGCGTCGACCGCCGGCTTTCAGCCTGGGCCAGACATGGCGGTTTACTACGCGACCAAGTCGTTCGTGCTCATGTTCTCCGAAGGCGTTGCAGAAGAGGTCAAGGACACCGGCGTTACGGTGACCGCGCACTGTCCTGGCGCCACGGTGACGAACTTCGCCGGCACTGCGGGGAACGACAAGAGCATCCTTTTCAAGCTCGGGGCCGCGCCCGCGGACAAGGTCGCCAGGCATGCCTACCGTTCGATGATGAAGGGCAAAGTCGTCGCCATCGAGGGCTTGATGAACTGGCTAGCCGCGTTTAGCGTACGGTTCAGTCCGCGATTTCTGGTTCGAAAACTCACCCGCTGGATGAACAAAACATGATGAAAGAGAAGATTTGCGCGATCGCGGGCGTGCTGGCGCTCCTGCTTTCTACTTCGGCAGCCTCTGCGCAAGGGGCTTGGGCCTCGGAGCCGTACCAGACCTCGCCCTACACGACTGGGACGCCGGAGCCGTACTCGCCGCCGTCATCCGCCCAGAAGGTGGCCGCACACCGGGGCTACATGGGCGCGTTCAACCTGGGCGTGCCGCTTTGGTTAAAGGCCGACACGGACGTGGTGCGACCTGGCGCGGACCTAAACGGCTTCGGCGGTTTTGACATGGGTTACGTGGTCTTCGGCCTGGGGCTTGGCGCGATGTGGACGCCGATCAACTTCTACAACATCCCCGGTATCGACCCGGGCTACGACCGTCGCCCGATGACCCGCCTCTACCTCGCGCCGGAGGTTCGCGTTCAGGTGCCCAACAACACCCCCCTCCTGCCGTATCTGGGCATCAGCTTCGATGCGAACTGGTGGCGCGTGGCGGAAACCAATGTGGTCTGCACCGGCACTTTCTACTACTATTGCGCGCGAGTCGCGGTCTTCCGGTTCACACCTGGCATGACCGCGAAGATCGGGCTCGCCGTCCGGGTAGCGAGCGGAAGCTACATCGACCTCGGTGTGAAGTACTCGCTGACGGGGCCGGGTAGCTTTTTCTTCCAGCGCGAGCAGTGGGTCACGCCGTACGTCGGCGTGCTCTTTCGCTGAGGCTAGACGTACTTTTTGAGCTCGAGCCGCGCGACCATACCGCGGTGCACTTCATCCGGGCCGTCGGCAATTCGGAGAGCACGCGCCATCGCGAGCAGACGTGTGAGCTCCAGGTCGCTCATGCCCTCTCCGCCATGGATTTGAATCGCCGCATCGACCACCGATTGCAGCACATTGGGCGCGATGACTTTGATTGCGGAGATGTCGACCAAGGCGCCGAAGGTACCCATCGTGTCGAGCGCCCAGGCGGCCTTCATCGTCAGAAGCCGCGCCTGGTCGATCGCCATCCGCGAGTTTGCGATGATATCGCGGTTGCCGCCGAGGTTAGAGAGCGGCTTGCCAAAGGCAACCCGATGCACCGCCCGCTGACAAAGACGCTCGAGTGCACGCTCCGCGGCGCCGATCGCGCGCATGCAGTGGTGAATCCGTCCGGGTCCGAGTCGGCCTTGGGCGACCTCGAAGCCACGGCCCGGCCCAGCGATGATGGCGCTCGCCGGAAGATGCACGTCGTCGAAGAGCACCTCGGCGTGCCCATGCGGCTCATCGAGGTGACCAAACACGGGCAGCATGCGCAGAACCTTCACGCCCTTCGCATCGGCCGGCACCAGCACCATCGAATGCCGCTCGTGCCGGCTGGCTTTCGGATCGGTGACGCCCATGAAAATGTAGAAGCCGCAGCGAGGGTCGCCAGCCCCACTGGTCCACCACTTCTGACCGTTGAGCACGACCTCGTCGCCGACCAGCTCGCACGTGGCCTGCATGTTGGTCGCATCGCTCGATGCGACGGCGGGTTCGGTCATCGCGAAGCCGGATCGGATCTTCCCATCGAGCAACGGCTCCAGCCACTCTTGCTTCTGCGCATCGGAACCGTACTTGACTAAAACCTCGGCATTGCCGGTGTCGGGCGCGCTGCAGTTGAACACCTCGGGTGCCAGAAAACTGCGCCCCGTGATCTCGGCGACCGGCGCGTAGTCACGGTTGTCGAGACCGGCCCCATACTTTTCGTCGGGCAAGAAGAGATTCCATAGCCCAAGCTCCCTGGCTTCTGCCTTCAGCTCTTCGACGATCGGGGGAATCTTCCAGTCTCGCCAATCGCCAGTGCCAACGAGCTGGTCGAGGTATGTCTGCTCGTTGGGCACCACGCGCTCGCGGACGAAACGCTCCGCCTGTGCCATCACGTTTTGGGCCCGCTCCGAATGCGTGAAATCCATAGTTCGGGTTGATACCGCATGCGCTGGGACAATTCACGCGGGAAGTATGCGCTTGCGGTGCTAGGTTTCGCCCAACCGAGGCAGCCGAAGCGCATGGCAACACAAAGCAATCCACTCGTCGACGATGATCTCGTCGATTTTCTCCTCTACTCCGTTCTCGACGCCGAGTCGCTCTGCGAGCTCGAAGGCTATCGGCAACACTCCAAGCAGACCTTCGACCTCTACATCGACAGCGTCCGACGGTTCTCGCGCCAGGATCTCCTTCCGACGTACAAGCCCATGGATGAAGAGCCCCCGGTGTTCCGCGATGGGCGCATTCACACGCACCCCGCGCTGCCCGCGCTCTACGAACGGATGATCGACCTCGGCGTGCTTACCGCGACACGCCCGGAATCGGTCGGTGGTCAGCAGATGCCGATGCTAATCCACACGATGGCAAGCGCGTACCTCATGGCCGCCAACCTGAGCGCGTACGGCTACATCGGCCTCACCCTGGGAGCGGGGCATTTGATCGAAGCGTTTGGTTCGGACGAAGTCAAAGAGCGTTTCTTGGCGCGAATGTATGACGGAGAGTGGACCGGGACGATGGCGCTCACCGAACCACAGGCCGGAAGCAGCCTCGGCGACATCAGCACGACCGCGACGCCGACCGATGATGGTCACTACCTCGTCAAGGGCAGCAAGATTTTCATCTCCGGCGCGGATCACGGCATCACCGACAACGTCGTCAACCTCACCTTGGCCCGAATCAAAGGCGCGCCCGAGGGGACCAAGGGCATTTCCTTGTTTGCTATCCCGCGGCTTCGCGAAGAAGACGGTCGCCTGGTCCCGAACGACGTGACCGTCGCCGGGATGATCCACAAGATCGGCTGGCGTGGAATCCCAAGCCTTGCGTTGGAGTTCGGCGATGAGGGCGACTGCAGGGGCTGGCTCGTCGGCGAGCCGAATCAGGGCCTTCGCTGCATGTTTCAGATGATGAACGAGGCTCGCATCATGGTGGGCGTCAACGGCTTCGCGACGGCTTCGGCTGCGTATCACGAGGCGCGACTCTACGCTCTCGATCGCAAGCAGGGGCGCACCCCAGGCCGGCGCAACGGCGAACAGGTGCCGATCGTCGAGCACGCAGACGTTCGTCGGATGCTCTTGCGTCAGAAAGCAATCGTCGAGGGAAGCTTGGCCTTGCTGGGCACCGTCTCTCGCTACGCCGACGTCGCTGCGCATGGCGTATCGGCAGAGGACCGGGAACGCGCCGACCTGCTGCTCAACTTGCTCACCCCGGTGGCAAAGACTTTCCCCGCCGAGCGTGGCTTCGAGTCCAACGTGCTCTCCGTCCAGATCCACGGCGGCTACGGCTACACGAGCGAATACCTGCCCGAAGCCTACATGCGCGACCAGAAGCTCAACACGATTCACGAAGGAACCAACGGGATCCAAAGCATGGATCTCCTCGGACGGCAGGTCATGTCCAAGGGCGGCGCCCCGCTGCGGGCGCTCGCCGACGAGATCGGCCGCACGGTTGCACGAGCACGGGAAGCGGGCTGTGACCCGGAGCTCTGCGCATCCCTCGAGGAAGCGGTCGCTCGGGTCGGCACCATCACCATGGAGCTCGGTCAGCGCGGCATGGCCGGAGACGCGGATGGCATGCTCGGCCACAGCTGGGACTACCTCGACATGTTCGCAACCCTCGTCATCGGCTGGCAGTGGCTAAACATGGCCGCGGCCGCCCGCACCGCCTCAATCTCCGATGCGCGCAAACTTGGGACCGACGCAGCGGCGCAGTATTGGATTCGCACCGAGGTACCGCGCATTTCGCTGCTCGCCCAACTCTGCCGAAGCAACGAAGACTCATACATCAAAGCGGAAGCCGATTGGTTTTGACGCTCAGCGAGCCTTCTTCTTCGCGATCTTCCGCCGGCAGACCTCGTTGATGAGCTTCAGCTCTTCGATCTGCTCGTCGATCTGCTGCTTCTTGGCTTTTAGCTCGGCGATCATTACCGCGCTTCGGGCCGCAGTGATCTCCAGTTGCTTGATCCGCCCTTCCCCCTGCTGCCCGTAGAGATCGAGGTAGTCCTTGGTGTCCTCGAGGGTGTAGCCGAGCGACTTGGCGCGGACGATGATCCGAAGACGGGCGCGATCGCGGCGCGAGTAGATTCGGGCGCCGTTGAGTCGCTTGGGCGAAAGAAGGCCCTTGGCTTCGTAGAAGCGAATGGCTCGATGGGTGACCCCGAATTCGTCGGACAGGTCCGAAATCGAAAAGAAATCTGGGGCCTCGGCCTCGCCATGAGCCTCGACGAAGGCCTTGGCCGCGCCCTTCCGAGCCTTTGTCGTTGCCGCCGTCATCCGTGCGACGATAGCGCAGCAACCCTGCCGCGACAACAGATGATTTACGCGTACTCGATGTGCTTGACGTGTGCGTAAAGCTATCGTAGAAGCTCTGCCTAGCCCTCGGGCGAGGAGAACCCAGATGGACAAGGCGATCATCACCTGCGCGCTCAATGGCGTGCTCACCAACCCGAAACAGCACCCCGTCCCCGTCACTCCCGAAGAAATGGCCGCATCCGCGCGAGACGCCTACAACGCGGGCGCGTCGATCGTCCACATCCATTTTCGCCGCCAAGAGCCAGGCATGGGCCACTTCCCGTCCTGGGATCCGGAAGTCGCAGCTGCCGCGAGCGATGCGATTCGTGAGGCCTGTCCCGGCATCATCATCAACCAAACGACCGGCGTCATCGACGAGGACGTGTCAGGGCCCGTCGCCTGCCTTCATCGAATCAAGCCAGAGATCGCCGCGTGCAACGCGGGAAGCCTCAACTACCTAAAGCTCAAGCGCGACAACACGTGGGCCTGGCCTCCGATGGTGTTTCTCAACAGTGTCGACAAGGTCCAAAAGATGCTCGATGCCATGAAGGAGACGCACACCACTGCGGAGATGGAGTGCTTCGACGTCGGGATCGTTCGCTCGGTCGGCCTCTATCTCCGCGCCGGGATGGCCAAGGAGATGCACTACAACTTCGTCATGGGCGTCGCATCGGGGATGCCCTGCGATCCAGAGTTGCTGGAGCTGCTCATGAAGTACAAGAGCGGCAACGCCCACTGGCAGGCGACGCTCATCGGCCGCGAAGACATCTGGGAAACCCATCAACGGGCGGCCGAGCTCGGGGGCATGCTTCGAACAGGCGTCGAAGACACCTTTTACCTGCCGAACGGCGACAAGACGACAGGGAACGGACAGCTGATTGAAGCGCTGGCCCAGTGCGCGCGCAACGCAGGCCGAGAGGTCGCATCGCCGGCAGAAGCCCGAGAGACGCTGGGCTTCAACTAGGGCTCGAGATTGTCAGCTACTGAAGCCGGAGGTAAAGACCAGGCATGGCCAACAAGGTGTACCCAGACGCGACCTCTGCCCTCGATGGGCTGCTCAGCGACAACATGACCCTGATGTCTGGCGGTTTCGGCCTCTGCGGAATCCCCGAGGCGCTGATCGAAGCGGTCGCGAAATCCGGAGTGAAAGGCCTGACCGTGGTCTCCAACAACGCGGGCGTCGATGGCATCGGTCTAGGCGTGATGTTGGAAACACGGCAGATCGTGAAAATGGTCTCGTCGTACGTGGGTGAGAACAAGCTGTTCGCGAAGCAGTTTCTCGACGGCGATCTGACGGTGGAGTTCAACCCGCAGGGCACCTTGGCCGAGCGGATTCGCGCTGGCGGCGCGGGCATCCCGGCCTTTTACACCAAGACCGGCGTGGGGACGTCGGTCGCAGAAGGCAAGGAGGTTCGAGAGTTCGACGGCGAGCGGTACGTGATGGAACGGGGCCTCGTCGCCGACGTCTCCATCGTGCATGCGTGGAAAGGCGACAGCGAAGGCAATCTAATCTACCGAAAGACCGCGCGGAACTTCAATCCCATGATGGCCACCGCCGGCAAAGTGACTGTCGCGGAGGTCGAGCATCTCCTCGAGCCCGGTCAGCTCCCGCCCGATCAGATCATGACCCCAGGCATCTTTGTCAATCGCATCATTCACTATGCAAACCCCTCGAAGCACATCGAGCAACGGACCACGCGCCCGCGCGCCTGAGGAGAAGACGATGGCTTGGACCCGCGACCAAATGGCTGCACGCGCCGCACGAGAGCTTCGCGACGGGTTCTACGTGAACCTCGGAATCGGCATTCCGACTCTCGTCTCGAACCACATTCCGGCCGGGATGACGGTCCAGCTACAGAGCGAAAACGGCATGCTGGGGATGGGCCCCTTCCCTTACGAAGGCGACGAGGACGCTGACTTGATCAACGCTGGAAAGCAGACGGTGACCGAGCTGCCCACCACCAGCTTCTTCTCGAGCGCCGAGTCGTTTGCGATGATTCGCGGCGGGCACATCGATCTTTCAATTCTCGGGGCGATGCAGGTTGCGGAAAACGGCGACCTCGCGAACTGGATGATCCCCGGAAAAATGGTCAAGGGGATGGGTGGCGCCATGGACCTGGTCGCAGGCGTTCCTCGGGTCGTCGTCGTGATGGAGCACACGGCCAAGGGCAAGCCCAAGCTCTTGAAGCGCTGCACCTTGCCGCTCACGGGCACCCAGGTCGTCGACTTGCTCATCACCGACCTTGGTGTGTTCGAGATCGACAAGAGGGGCGGCGCGGGCATGACCCTGGTCGAGCTGGCCGATGACGCAACCCTCGAGCAAATCGCGGAGAGCACCGAGGCGGCGTACAGCGTTGCTTCTGGGCTCTAGCCGAAGAGCCAGAGAGCCAGGCCGACGTACAGGCCCATTCCGATTGCGAGAATTGCTGTGTAGCCGGCGATTTGGCGAGCCTTGAGGCCAGTGATCGCAAGAAGCGGCAGGGCCCAAAACGGCTGTAAGAGGTTCGTCCACTCATCGCCATAGGCAAAGGCCATGACCGTGCGTGCCGAATCGAGGTCGAGGGCCGCGGCGGTGCTGAGCAGAACGTCGCTTTGAAGCGCCCACTGGCCTCCGCCCGAGGGCACGAAGAAATTCACCAGGCCCGCGCTTAGAAACGTGAGCAGGGGAAAAGTGCTGCTGGATGCGACGAGAGCCATTGCGGACGAAAGCCGCTCGATCATTCCGCTCGCCTGCATCACGCCGAGGATTCCGAAATACAAAGGGAACTGAACGATGATC
>CBESWY010000086.1:0-10915 GCA_965533395.1 uncultured Myxococcales bacterium | reverse complement strand
GGCGAACGCCCATCGTACCTGAAGGTCGTGAAGTAGCCAACGCAGCTCCCCGAGCCCCTCCATTCCTATCCAAGTGCGTAGAAATGCGGAACCGAAACACCCCCCAATAAGACAGCAGGCGGCAGCGCGAGCCGGAACGGCGAAGCCCGGCGCGACGCGCCGGCAAGGCAAAGCGAAGCGAATGCCGCGCCAGGGAGGATTAAGGGTGGGGGTGGGCGGGCGGTGTAACTAAACCAAACCAGGCTCCAATTCGCGCAACCCCCCACCCCCGGCAGCCCCCCAAAACTTCACCCGGCCCCGAGAATTAAAAAGTAACGGCCCGAAAGGGGGGGCTTTCGGGCCGTTAGAGAGATGGCGGATTGGATGAAGTGGGGGGAAACAAGCCAACCCGCCGGTCTAACAACACTACGGGGGACGTGGGGGGACGTCTTCGCCGCAGTATTTATGTCACCCTTTGTATATGCTACTACCGTGCCAACTTTTCGGCATCTGGAATCATGAATGATCTCATAGTGATTCCTAGATCGCGATCATTGAAAGTTGTTCAGATCTGAAAAGTTTTTGAGGTTCTGAGCTTTTAACCCCTAAATTGCACCCGATCGACCGAAGGGGCAGCTGCCGATGTGGTCTGGATCACAAACGAGACATGCCCTGAATAACCCTTACAGATGAATTACAAGTGTATTCAAGCTGGACAGGCGTTAGGCAGCTCACTTTTCATTCCTGCATTCGATTTTTCAGATCTGCATGATGGGGAGCCCGTAGTCGAGTAGCATCTGATGGCTCTCAGAGATCAGGAGCCTGCTCGATCGGCCTTCAGGAGGCGCGACGAACCGGAATTCGCGGGTTGAAGCGCCCGAGGTCGCCTGAGCGAGCGCTGCGATTTCGTGTGACGTGCCTGATACCGACACCACCCCACCTGCACCCGCATTCCGTGCAGATTTGATTTCAGAGTTGAAATCCGCTGTGCCTGTATCGACTGTCGCACTATCGCCAGACACGGAGGTCAAATGGACCACAACCTGGTCAGGACGGGGCTCGTAGGCCTGCTGTAGGTCTACCGGAACGTGGCTGTCATCATTGTGTGCCACGAGCTCGACCTGGCCGTCTGAGAATCGAATCGTGGTGCGTCCGGTGTTTCGCATCCGGCCGAGCGGCCAGGGGAAGCGGTCGCGCACCCCGAGAAGGCCGGAAAGGAGCGCGGCGATGATGCCTCCGTGCGTGAAGACGATCGCTCGGCCGCCCTCGGGCATCCGCTCGCGAAGGGCCAGGAGGGACGCGTCGGCGCGCTGGAACACCTCCGGCCAGCTCTCGCCTCCGCCGATGCCGAAGGTCCGGCGGTCTTTGAGCGCGGCGATTTGCTCGGGGAAGCGCTCGACGACCTGCTCCATCGTCAGCCCCTCCCAGTCGCCCACGTCGATCTCGCGCCAGGCCCGGTCGTGCTCGACCTCGACGCCGGCAGCCTTGGCGGTCTCGGCGGCTCGGCTCAAGTCCGAGCTCAGCACGATGTCGTACCGCTGTCCGAGAATCGCAGCGCCGAGCGCCTCCACCTGTGTGCGTCCCAGATCGCTCAGCGGGGAATCCCCCTGACCCTGCCAGACGCCTTCGGCGTTCGATACCGACTGCCCGTGTCGAACCAGACAGACTTCGAGGGTGCTCATGCCGCGGGGGCGACGCCGCGCTCTTTGCGCGGCATAATCACGTGGTCGACGATGCCATATTCCTTGGCTTCGAGGGCCGAGAGGAACTTGTCGCGCTCGGTGTCGTGGCGGACCGTTTCGACGTCCTGGCCGGTGTGGCGCGCCAGGATTTCGTTGAGCCGCTTCTTGGTGTTGAGGATCTCTTTAGCGTGGATTTCAATGTCCGACGCCTGCCCCTGATAGCCGCCGAGCGGCTGGTGAATCATCACCCGGCTGTGCGGGAGCGCGCGGCGCAGGCCCTTGGTGCCCGCCGCCAACAGGAACGCACCCATTGACGCCGCCTGCCCCAGGCAGACCGTCGAAACGGGGCAGCGCACGTAGCTCATGGTGTCGTAGATCGCGAGGCCCGATGAAACCATGCCACCCGGGCTATTGATGTAGAGCGTGATCTCTTTGTCCGCGTCCTCGCTCTCTAAGTAGAGGAGCTGAGCGATGATCGCGTTGGCCACGAAGTCGTTGATCGCGGTGCCCAGAAAGACGATGCGGTCCTTCAAAAGCCGGCTGTAGATGTCCCAGGCTCGCTCGCCACGGTGGGTTTCTTCGATGATGGTGATTGCGCGCGTCGCAAAATCGTCGCTCATGCGTGGAACCTAGTCCCTCTGGGCGTCCCCGCAATCCGGATTTTGAGGAGCGGAGTTCGGCGCTATGTTCAAAGCATGCTGCCGCCCGCTCTCGAGATGCTCCGCCAGTTGATCGCAGCGCCTTCGGTCAGCTCGCCGGACCTGCATTTCGACCAGTCGAACCGCGGGGTCATCGATCGACTGGCCGAGTGGGCGGCCGGGCTCGGGTTTGCCGTACGGATCGAGTCGCTTCCCGGAGACTCGAGCAAGGCCAACCTGATCGCCACGCTCGGGGAGGGTGAGGACGGGCTCGTGCTTTCGGGGCACACCGACACAGTCCCCTACAACGCCGAGCGCTGGACCGACGACCCATTCGTGCTGACCGAGCGGGAGGGCAAGCTCTACGGGCTCGGCACCGCCGACATGAAGGGCTTCTTCGCGGCCGCGCTTCATGCGGTGGCGCGCTTTGACCCGGCGGCGCTTCGGCAGCCGATCACGATTCTCGGCACCGCGGACGAAGAAAGCACCATGAACGGTGCGCGTGCCCTGGCCGAGAGCGGTGAGCACTTCGGACGCTACGCGATCATCGGTGAGCCAACCGGCATGCGGCCGATTCGAAAGCACAAGGGCGTCTTCTACGTGCAGGTCGCGGTGGGCGGCAAGGCGGGACATGCGAGCAACCCAGCGCTCGGCGTGAACGCCATCGAAGGGCTGCAGCGGGTGCTCGTCGCTCTGCAGTCATGGCGGGACACGATCGGCGATCGCCATCACGATGAGGACTTCGAGGTGCCGACGCCGACGCTCAACTTCGGCCGAATCAGCGGCGGCGATAGCCCCAATCGAATCTGCGACGCGTGCACGCTCGATGTCGACATTCGATTGCTGCCGGGGATGGAGCGAAAGGCTGTGGTTTCTGAGCTTCGCGACGTGGTCGCCAACGCGCTCGATGGAGGACTTTGGACCTTCGACTTGCGCGCGGTCGGCGGCTACGCGGACGCGTTTTCGGGGCCGACGGATGCCGCGTTTTCCGAGGCCGTCGAGACCTTGTGCGGGTGTTCAGCGAAGAGCGCGCTCTTTGGAACCGAGGCCCCGTATCTTGCGGAATTGGGGCTGCAGACACTCGTCCTCGGAGCAGGCGACATTGCTGTGGCGCACCAGCCCGACGAATATGTCACCATGGCAGCAATCGAGCGTGCCACCGACGTGTACGCAAACCTGATTCAACGCTTCTGCACCGACGCGCCATGAGCCCCAAAGTCGACCCATTCGTCCAACACTTCCGAGCGAGCGCGCCGTACATCCATGCGCATCGCGGCCGGACGTTTGTGATCATGTTTGGCGGCGAGGCGGTTGCCTCGAAAGACCTGCGGACCCTCCTTTATGACGTCGCGCTGCTCCATTCGCTTGGCGTACGCATCGTCTTGGTGGCCGGCGCGCGCCCTCAAATCGACGAAGCCTTGGCTCGGCGCGGCGAGCAGCCTCGATTCGAAGGGGACCTCCGCGTCACCGACGAGGTGGCGCTGCAGTGTGTCAAGGAGGCGGTCGGCGTGACGCGGGTCGAGCTCGAGTCGCTTCTCTCGATGGGCCTGCCGAACTCGCCCATGTCCGGTGCGCGGATGCGGGTCGCAACCGGGAACTTCGTGATGGCGCAACCCGTGGGCGTGCTCGATGGCGTCGACTATCAGTACACGGGCAAGCCGCGGCGCGTGGACGCCGAGGCCATGCAGCAGCGGCTCGATGACGGCGCAATTGTCGTGCTCACGCCCATCGGCTACTCGTCTACGGGAGAATCCTTCAACATCAGCAGCCACGATGTCGCGGCCGCAGCCGCCATTGCGCTCGGCGCCGACAAGCTGATCGGCTTGCTCGAAGGGCAGGGGGTCCTCGACGCGGAGGGCCTGAGCCCGTCGCAGCTCACCCCGGACGAGGCCGAGCGCTACCTTCATTCGGGCCGCGATCTCGGTCACGACGTGGAGCGCCACCTGGCTGCAGCCATCGAGGCTTGCCAGGGCGGGGTGCCGCGCGCGCACCTCGTAGCGCGGGAGAGCGATGGCGCCTTGCTTCGCGAGCTCTTCACTCGAGATGGGGTTGGCACCATGGTGACCTCCGAGACCTTCGAAGGGGTGCGTTCAGCGGTGCAGAGCGACATCGGCGGGATCCTCGCCCTGATCGCACCGCTCGAAGAGCAGGGCATCTTGATCCGACGCCCACAGGAGATGCTGGAGAACGACATCGACAAATTTACGGTGATCGAGCGCGACGGGATGCTCGTCGCCTGCGCTGCGCTCTACGCGTATCGAGACGACGCGATCGCCGAGCTTGCGTGCCTCGTGGTCCATCCCGACTACCGCACCTCGGGCCGCGGCGATCAGTTGCTGCAGTACCTCGAACGCCAATGTGAAGCCCTAGGCCTGCGCCGCCTGTTCGTCCTGACGACCCAGACCTCGCACTGGTTTCGGGAGCATGGATTCGACAGCTGCGAGACGAACGAGCTTCCCGAATCACGGCGTTCGCATTACGACCAAGGTCGCCGTTCGAAGATTCTGCTCAAGCCGCTCGAGTAGCGCATCTCCGCCAAAGCATAGGGCTTTCGGTTCACGCTTGGATGCGATTGGGAATCGTGCTACTCGTCCCCGAATTCGCTTAAACGGGACGTGATTCGTCGTTGATACGCGCAAAATGAAGCAGGCTGAGCTCAATCCCCGCCCGGACGTCGACGCTCCTCCCCGAGACGAGGAGATGCAGGAAACCGTCGGCCAGGAGGAGAAAGTCCTCGCTCGCGTCCACCGGACCGCCGCGGCCTCGCGTCCCAAGCACCGCGGTCAGCTCATCGACTACGACGCCGAGCTCATCGCGCTCCGCGACCAGATTCGGGAGGCGCGCCTCGAAGACATTCCCCCGCTCGTCGAGGAGATGGAACGGCTTCAGCAGGTGGCGCAGCGCCGGGCCAAGGTGACCGAAGGCACGGTCGACCGGCAGTCGCCGTACTTCGGCCGGATGGTCCTCGAAGAAGAGAGCCGCAAGCGCGAGATCCTGATCGGCCGCTCCACCTTTCTCGATTCCAAAACCGGCGTTCGAATCGTCGACTGGCGGGACGCGCCGGTGAGCCGAGTCTATTATCGTTACGAAGAAGGCGACGATTACGACGAGATCTTCGGCGACCGAGAGGTCGAGGGCGAAGTGCTGATCCGTCGCAACCTATCGATCACCGGGGGCAAGCTGCGGCGCATCGGCACTCCGCAAGGCACATTTCGGCGTTCGCGCGACGACCTGTGGAGCCGCATCGCCGATCAGGCGACGAGGCTTTCGGGCGGGCAGGGCGCGGCCATGCGCCCCGAGTCGCACCATCGGCCCGGCGAGCTCGGGATTGGTGACGACGATCTGCGCGAGGACAAGCATCTCTCCGAGATCACCGCGCTCATCGATCCGCGCCAGTTCGACCTGATCAGCCAGCCGACCTCCGGGCTCGTCGTCATTCAGGGCGGCGCCGGCAGTGGCAAGACGACGATCGGGCTTCACCGGCTCGCCTATCTCGCGTTTCAGGATCCGCAGCGCTTTCGTTCGGACCAAATGCTCGTCATCGTCTTCAACGACGCGCTGGTTCGGTACATTTCGCGCGTGCTTCCGGCGCTGGGCGTCGAGGAAGTTCCGGTGCAGGCCTTCCAGCTCTGGGCCGAGCAGCAGCGGCGCCGTCACCTTCCCAAGCTCACCACGCGCTACGTCGAAGACACGCCGACGCACGTCATTCGATTGAAGAAGCATCCAGCAATGCTGCGCGCGATCGATGAGTATGTCGCCGATCTCTCCGAGCGGGCCGAATCGGAAATCCTAAACGAAGCAAAGCGAGGCGAAGGCGGCAGTCGGATAGGGCGCGTTTGGCGTGGCACGGCGGCAGAGCCTCTGGGCGTGCGGCTCGAGGTCCTCTCTCAGTGGCTTCAGGACCGTGACGGGGATGCCCAGGAGGTGGCGCTTGGCACCCGGCACGCCGTCGGGCGCATCTGCACTCGCTGGACGAGCCGCACGCGCGACGTCGTCACGGCCTGGGCGGACCTGGTGACCGATCGCGGCCGGCTGGTCCGCGCATTCAAGCGCTGGGCGCCCGACGCGCTGACCGACAAAGAGATCGAATGGGCGCACTCCTGGTGCAGCCGCCATTCGATGGCGGTCTTGATGGCCTACGAAGACGCGCTCGAAGAAGACGACGACGCCCAGCCGCGCAGCGTGGGGGTCGATGGCATAGACAACGATGAGCCCGCCGAGCTCGACCGCGAAGACGACGCCCTGCTGCTTCGAATTTTTCAGACACTTCGGGGCCCGCTCTCGGGGCGCCGGGGTGCGCTCGAGTACGAGCATATTTTCGTCGACGAGGCGCAGGACATGAGCCCCGTCGAGCTCGCGGTCGTGCTCGACACCGCGACCGAGCAGCAGAGCGTGACGCTTGCCGGGGACATCGCGCAGAAGCTCCACCTGGACAATGGGTTCAGCGATTGGCGACACGTGCTGCAAGAGCTGAAGCTCGACCACATCGAAATCGAGCCTCTGAAGCTCAGCTACCGCTCGACCCATGAGATTCTCGAGTTTGCGACCGAGGTGCTCGGCCCACTTCGGAACGAAGTCTCGGGTGAGGCCACCCGCTACGGTGCGCCGGTCGAGCTGTTTCAGTTCGGCGGAAGTGGGGAGGCGGTCGGCTTTCTGTCCGAGGCGCTGCGGAGCCTCGTCGCCTCCGAACCGCTGTCGTCGATCGCGGTCATTGCCCGCTACCCCGAGCAGGCGGACGTTTACTACAAGGGCCTTCGGCACGGCGAGGTGCCCAACCTTCGTCGCATTGCGGAGCAGGATTTCCCCTTCAGGCCGGGGGTCGATGTGACCGATGTGCGACAGGTCAAGGGCCTCGAGTTCGACTATGTGGTCATCGTGGAGTGTAATAAGTCTGCGTTTCCGGTCGACGACGAGTCCCGGCACCTGCTCCACATCGCGGCCACCCGCGCGGCTCACCAGCTTTGGGTTTTCTCGACCCAAAGCCCTTCGGTACTGCTGCCCGAGGCCCTGGTCCGAGCCACCGACTAGCCATTTGAGCGGGGGAGCGCGACTTGGAGTTGCAGTCTTCCGGGGGGTGTGTAAGATCACACTGTAGCGGCGGTTGCGGCCTACACCGGGATCCACGGTAGATCGAGCAACGACGCCGCTCGGGGAAAAGACGCAAAGCGCCTAGTTCCGTGTGGGTCCCGCTAGCCTCCAACGTCATTCGATGGCCGACACTGCGATCCAAGAAACGGTAGACCAAGAAGTCGCTCCCGAAGCGATTCCTCAAGAAGTTGCGCCTACCTGGCGTGAGCCCACGACGTCCGTCGGCAAAAAGCTGGCGTCCATGAGCGACCGGGCGATTCAGCGAGTGACCGGGGGCAATGCGTTCTTGCGCGGTCGCCTCTACGCGCGGCGCAAGGCTGTCGAAAACCTCGAAGAGGAAGAGCACGCGGTCAAAGGCGAGATTTCGGTGCGCACCGCCGAGGAGCCATACGTGACTCGCGCGACGTACAGCGATGAGGCGGATACTTGGGAGTCGAGCTGCTCCTGTCCGGGTTGGCGGGGTCCAACCGGACACTGCAAGCACGTCGCCGCGGTGATGGTGGCCTTGCGCGACGAGGTGCGTCCCCCGCGCGCCAAAGGTCCACATCAGCAACAGAGCAAAAAGAAAAAGAAGACCGAGCCTGTGCACGTGCCCGGGACGGTTTCCGTCGGTGGAAAGAGACGCCGGTCCCGGCGGCGACGTCGTGGAGCAACGGGTGCCGACGCGGGCGCGCTCGAGATCTTGTCGCCGAGAGAGCTCCAGGCCAAGCGCGGTGAAGCGCGGGGGCCCATGGATGCCTGGCTGCCCGCCGAGGCCCTCGACAAGCCACTGGAGTTCGAATACCGCATGACCGTTCGTCCGGCTTCGATCACGGTGACGCCTGTGTTGGCAGGCTCGCGGAGTGTGGTGCCGATCAACGACGCGCTAACCGCCTTCAACATGGTGTCGATCGACGAGCGGCCGCTGTTTCGGGCTCTGGCGCGGAACACGAACCGCGGGCAGGCCACCACGGCCGAGCTACGCGGCGAAGACGCTGCCGAGGTCTTGGAGATGCTCAGCGATCGGCGCGTGTTGCTCGAGCCGGCCTCGATGGAGCTTCGGTTCGCAAACGAGGCGTTGAAGCCGCGGATTGAGCTCGACCCGGCGAACGGCGAGAGCCTACGTGTGCGCGTGGTCTTCTACCTCGAAAGCAACAAGCGGCGCTTTGCCTTGTCCAGTGGCGCATGGTTCGAAGGGACGCCGGGCTGGCAGATCGACACCACCGAAGGCGTGGCGCGGCCCCTGAGTGAGCTGGTGACGCCGGCCTGGCTTCAGCGGCTCTACCGCTCCCCTGCCATGGTGCAGTCTCACGCGGACCTGCCGGAGCTCCTGGGTGAGTCGATTCCGCGGGTCGCTGCGTTGCTGGGTGCGGAGCTTCCCGATTTGAGCGCGGTGGCCGATCTGGTGGATCAGAAGCCGCGCTTCGAGCTCAAGGCCAACGGCGACATCATCGATGCGCGGGTGCGGCTGTACGTGAGGTACGAGGACCAAGAGTTCGACGTTCCGCCGGACGAGTTTCCTTCGCCGCTGGCGTTCCTTCCTCCAAAGAAGGGCAAGGCGCGGCCGCGAGTCGTCCGGCGCGACGTAGGTACCGAAATGGCGGGCGTTCAGGCGCTGCTCAATCAAAATTTCGAGGTTTCGGAGTCCGGCGAAGAGCTGGTGGCTTCGGGGGACGACGCGATCGCGTTCTGGACGAACGGCATCGGTGAGCTTCCCGAGGATTGGGACCGTTTCATTCCGGACGATCTGGTGGATGTGACGATTCGGGATGAGTCGGTGACCCCACAGGTTCGCGTCTCGAGCGGAGTCGACTGGCTGAATCTCGACATGAAGTTCGAATCGGGCGGTGCGGTCGTGCGCGAAGAGGAGCTACGCGCCTGCCTCGAGCATGGCCGGCGGCTCGTGCAGCTCGAAGATGGCACCTACGCGCCGGTGGACCCCGAGAAGGTGGGCGATGTGCTCACGCGGATGGCCGAGATCTACGCAACAGCCGGAATGAAAGACAAGCTGCCGCTTTCACAGGCCGGGCGCGTGCAGGACCTCTTGAAGATGGTCCAGAACGCCAAAGTCTCCGCATCGGCAAAGACGCTCTTCTCGAAAATCGGAGACATCGACGAGATTCCGAGTGTCCCGAAGCCACGAACGCTCAAGGCCGACCTTCGGCCGTACCAAAAAGATGGCTTCTCCTGGCTCGTCTTTCTTCACGAGCTCAACACCGGCGGGATCCTCGCCGACGACATGGGTCTCGGTAAGACGGTTCAGGCGATCGCGCTGTTGCTGTGGGCAAAGAGCAAGTACAAGCGCAAGCTCAACCTGGTGGTCGCGCCGACCTCGGTCGTGCCGAACTGGGACCGAGAGATCCGCAAGTTCGCGCCAGGGCTCAAGACGGTGGTGTGGCAAGGGCCGAACCGAAGTCAGAGCGCGCCCGACCTCGAGAAGGCCGACGTGATGATCACCAGCTACGCCTTGCTTCGCCGGGACGAGGAGCTGTTGCAGTCGCTCGACCTTCGCTACGTGATTTTGGACGAGGCGCAGCACATCAAGAACCCGATGAGCCAGACGGCGCGGTCCGCCAAGAAGCTCAGCAGCGAACGACGACTGGCGCTGACGGGTACACCGATTGAAAACCGACTGAGCGAGCTCTGGAGCATTTTCGACTTCGTCTCGCCTGGGCTTCTCGGGCAGCTCAAGACGTTTGAAGAACGCATCGCTCGGCCGATCGACCGCGGCGACATGGAAACCGCACAGCGACTGCGCGCGACGATCAAGCCTTTCGTCATGCGGCGCCTGAAGAGAGACGTCGCGGCAGATCTGCCCGACAAGATCGAGCAAGAGATGATCGTGCCGCTCGCCGAAGAGCAGGCCAAGCTCTACAAGCAGATCCTTGGGCAGGTGCGTAAGAGCATCCTCAGCGAGGTCGAGAAGAAGGGCGTCAGCAAGGCGCAGATTCAGATTCTGGCGGCGCTAACCCGCTTGCGGCAGGTCGCCTGCGACCCACGGCTCATGAAGCTTCCGGACACCGACTTCGACGCGGACGACAGCGGCAAGCTCGGCGCTCTTCGCGAGATCGTCGACGAGGCCGTCAGCGGCGGACACCGCGTTCTGGTCTTCAGCCAGTTCGTTCAGATGCTCAACCACATCCGAACCGCGCTCGAGTCCGACGGCGTTCAATACGAGTACCTCGACGGCTCGACCAAAGACCGCCTCGAAAAGGTCGACCACTTCAACGAGGACAGCAGCGTTCCGGTGTTCCTGATCTCCCTCAAGGCAGGCGGAACCGGTTTGAACCTCACCGGTGCGGACACCGTCGTCCACTTCGACCCTTGGTGGAACCCTGCCGTCGAGGACCAGGCCACCGACCGGGCGCACCGCATCGGCCAGACCAGGAACGTCAACGTCTACAAGCTAATCGCCGCCGGCACGGTCGAAGAAAAGATCCTCGAGCTCTCCGCCAAGAAGCGCGACCTGGTGAGCAACGTTCTCTCCACCGAGGGGAGCCCCCTCAAGGGTCTGACCAAGGCCGACGTAGAGAACCTCTTCAGCGAATA
>CBESWY010000085.1:0-11678 GCA_965533395.1 uncultured Myxococcales bacterium | reverse complement strand
GCCCTGCTCCGCCGCCCGTCGGCGGCTAACCGGGCGCGGGAAGGAAAGCCATGACTCAGATGGTTGGAGGTGAGGCGCTCGCTCGAATGTTGGCGGCCGAGGGTGTCGAGGTCGTGTTCGGTATCGTCGACGGCACGTACATGGGCTTCTTTGCGAGCTTCGAGAAGCACGGCATCCGGATGGTGTCCCCACGGCACGAAACCAGCGCGGCGCACATGGCGGGGGCCTACGCGCGGCTGACGGGCAAGCTCGGCGTTTGTATGGCTTCAAACGGGCCCGGCGTTGCAAACATTTTGCCCGGAGTCGCCGTAGAGAACGGCGAGGGCAACCGCGTGCTGCTGATCACCTCGAGCCGGCGCACGCCGATCGCGTATCCCGATCGCGGAGGTACATACCAGTACTTCAACCAGACCGGGGTTACACGTGCGATGTCCAAGTGGAGTGGTGCGGTGCCGTCGTTTGACCGTCTTCCCGAGTTCTTTCGACGCGCAGCGCGAATCAGTTGGTCTGGTCGCCCGGGCGTGGTGCACCTCGACGTTCCGGAAACCGTCATGAATGGTGTCTTCGAAGCGGACGGCATCGACCTTCGTCCTCCGCAGGCGTACCGGCGAACCGAGCCCGTCGAGCCTTCCCCGAGCCAAGTCGCGCGTTCCGCAGAGCTCCTTCGAAACGCGGAGCGGCCGCACATACATGCCGGAAGCGGCGTCCTGCACGCGCAAGCCTACGACGCGCTCGAACGCGTGAGCGAAGCGATAGGCTCGCCGGTCACGACGAGCTGGGCCGGACGCGGCGCCCTCCCCGACAATCACGAGCAATTGCTGCCGATTTGGGCCATGGAGCCAATTAACCAGGCCCGCAGCGAAGCCGATGTCGTCTTGGTCGTCGGCTCGCGCCTAGGTGAGACCGATTGGTGGGGCAAACCGCCGTACTGGGGGAAGCCAGACGAGCAGAAGTTGATCCAGGTCGACATCGACGAAGAGATCCTCGGGCTGAACAAGGCCACCGAGCTCGCGATCGTGGCAGACGCGGGCACGTTCTTGTCCGCGCTCGCTGCCGAGCTCGAGCAGGCACCGCCGAACGGCGAACGGCTCCAGGCGAACCGGGCACGTACGGCTGTTTTCGCAGAAGCCGTGGGCAAAGTCCGAGGTCAACTCGACATGGCGCTTGAGAACACGGCGACCCCGATGCACAGCGCCCAAGTGCCGGCGGCCTGCCAGCGTTTCTTTGGCGATGACACCGTTCACGTCTTCGACGGAGGCAATGCCACCGTCTGGGCAAGCTTCTTTTCGGAGATCAATCGGCCCGATACGCTGTTGTCGACTTTCAAGTTTGGCATGTTGGGCGCCGGCGTTTCTCAGGCGCTTGCTGGACAGATCGCAAAGCCCGATTCCAAAGTCGTTTGCATCATCGGCGATGGTGCGATGGGCTTTCATTTCCAAGAGCTCGAGACGGCGCTACGCAATGAGCTGCCCGTGATCTATCTGGTGATCTGCGACAAGCAGTGGGGCATGGTGAAGCTCACGCAGTCGATCGGGCTCGGCATGCTTCGCCCAGCGATCCAAACCGATCAGCAGGGCACGATCAACGCCGATTTCGAGGAAATCCAGTTCGACAAGGTGGCCGAAGCGATGGGTTGCCACGGCGAGCGGGTCGCCGATCCGGCCGAGCTGGAAGCGGCGCTTCAGCGCTGTGTCGATTCGGGCAAGCCGTCGGTCATTCACGTCGACGTCGACCCCAACATGCACCTGTTCGCGCCCGGGCTTCAGGAGTTCAAGGCGATGCACCAGGAGCCCGGCGCCTGATGGGGGTAGGCCCCGCGGTCCTGGTGACCGGGGCGGCTGGCTATGTCGGTCGCCTCTGCGTCGCGGCCCTGGCGAAGCGTCGGGACGAGCTTTCGGCGCTGGTCGCGCTCGATTGGACAGAGGTCGAGCCCAGCGAACGCGTTGCAAACGTCGTTTACGAGCAGGGCGACATTTGCGACCCTGCGCTCGAGGAATTGTTTCGCAAGCACGGGATCGATACCGTCGTGCACCTCGCTTCGATTGTTCGGGTGCCCAAAGGTGCGCCGAAAGACTTGGCCTACCGCGTCGATGTCCTCGGCACCCAAAATATCCTCGAAGCCTGCGAAGCCGCCAAAGCGACTAGGCTGATCGTGACCTCGAGCGGCGCGGCGTACGGATATCATCCGGACAACCCCGATTGGTTGGACGAAAACGATCCGCTCCGAGGCAACGACGAGTTCGAGTACTCGAAGCACAAACGCATAGTCGAAGACATGTTGGCACGCTGGCGAGAAGAGCGTCCCGAGCTTCGGCAGATCGTATTTCGACCCGGCACCGTCGTCGGACCAGACGTGCACAGCCCGGTCACCGATCTGTTTGAAAAGCCTGTCATCCTGGGAATCGTGGGCTCCGATTCTCCGTTCGTGTTTATCTGGGATCAGGACCTGGTCGCTTGCCTCGTCGATGCGGTTTTCTCGGACAAGGTCGGTGTCTACAATCAAGCGGGCGACGGCGCGCTCACCCCGCGCGAGATAGCGAAGATGCTCAAGAAACCGTACCTCCCGCTGCCGGCATCGCTCGTGAAGACGATTCTCTGGGCGCTCAAGAGCCTCGGCTTGACCGAGAACGGGCCGGAGCGCGTGAACTTCTTGCGCTATCGACCGGTGCTCTCGAACCGGCGCCTCAAGGAGGAGTACGGCTATACCCCAAAGCTCAGCAGTCGCGAGGCGTTCGAGCTCTACGCCCGCGCACGAGGTCTCCTTGGCTCGGCGTGATTTTCGGGGGCGCACGGTGGTCATCACCGGCGGCGCGGGCGGAATTGGACGCGCGCTTGCCCGAAGCTTCGGGGCTGCAGAGGCGAAAATCGCCATCGTGGACTTGTCCGGAAGCCCCTTGATCGAAACGCGTGAAGAGCTGGACGCACTGGGCATCGAAGCTGTCGTCCTTCCCTGCGACATCACCGACCCGGCGCAAGTCGCCTCGACGATGGCCACCGTCCGCGAAGCATTCGGAACCATCGACGTTCTGATCAACAACGCCGGAATCGTGCACCGAAGCGCGTTCGCGGAAACGCGGCCCGAAGTTTTTCGGCGCGTGATGGAAGTCAATCTCTTCGGTGCAATTCATTGTACACAGGCCTGCATGAACGACCTCGTCGAAAGCCGCGGTTTGATCATCGCCGTATCGAGCATCGCAGGGCTGGCGCCGCTCTATGGGCGCAGCGGATACGCGGCCTCGAAGCACGCCATGCACGGCCTGTTCGAAAGCCTGGGCGCCGAGGTGGCGGGCAAAGGCGTCGGCGTATTGATGGTCTGCCCGTCATTCGTCGAAACCGGCCTGGAAGCGTCGACGCTCGGGGGTGACGGCAAACGGGTTTCGCGGCCCCGCTCCAAGGTCGGAAAGCTAGGCAATGCGGATGACGTTGCCGCGAAAGTCTTGAAAGCTGCCGAAGCCGGGCGGAGACGCATAGTGCTGACGCCCGTCGGAAAGACAAGCGCGGTCCTCTCACGCCTCGCGCCTGGGCTCTACGAGCGCCTGATGATTCGGAGCTTGCGCTCCGAGCTCGATGAAAGCTGACTGGGACGCGGCTCAGCTCTTCGGCGCCGCCAGACCCTTGACTGGGTGCGCGCGATACGGCGCCTCGAGAATCGCGATCTCCTCTGGGCTGAGCTCGATCTCCGCAGCGGCGATGGCATCATCGAGGTGCTTGAGCTTGGTCGCGCCCACGATCGGTGAGGTCACCGCTGGCTTCGAAAGCAGCCAGGCCAGGGCGATGCGAGCGGCCGGCTCCCCTCGTTCGGCCGCGACCTTTTTGACCGCATCGACGACGTCCCAGTCCGAAGGCTGGTCGTACAGAATCTGATCGAGGCCGTCGCTCGATGACCGGCTGGTGGAGCTGTCCCCAAGCGTGCTGCGCGTCCCGGCGAGCATTCCGCGAGCGAGCGGCGACCAGGGGATGACACCAATACCCTCATCCTCGCAGAGCGGCATCATCTCGCGCTCCTCCTCTCGATAGACGAGGTTGTAGTGGTTTTGCATCGTGACGAAGCGCGCCCAGCCGTTTCGCTCGGACATCGAGAGCAGTCGTTGAAACTGCCAGGCGTACATCGAGCTTGCGCCGATGTAACGAACCTTGCCCTGCGTGACGAGCTGGTCGAGTGCAGCCAGCATTTCTTCCATCGGCGTGTGCGGGTCCAAGCGGTGAATTTGGTAAAGGTCGATGGTGTCGACGCCCAGACGGCGAAGGCTGTCCTCGCAGGCTTGCTGAATGTGCTTGCGTGAAAGCCCACCCATGTTGGGGCGATCGCTCATTGGAAAGAAGACCTTCGTCCCGATGACGAGCTCATCGAGGTTGCCATACTCGCGAAGCCACTTTCCGGTCACTTCCTCGCTGACTCCAACCGAATACATGTCGGCGGTGTCGAAGAAGTTGATGCCCGCTTCGATCGCGCGCTTGAAGAACGGCGCCGACGCCTTGGAATCATGGACCCAGGGCCGCCACTCCGGTGTCCCATAGCTCATGCAGCCCAGACAAATCCGCGAAACGGTCACACCCGTCCGACCAAGATGCGTGTACTTCATCCGCCGGATACTACATCATCGGCACCAGCCGGAGCACCCGCCCCGTCAGCTCTTGCCGTAGACCGGAACGAGAGCCCCACGAGTGACGGAATTCTGCGGCGAGGCGAGGAACGTGACCGTTTCGGCGATCTCGTCGGGCTTGGGCCAGGCGCTGTGATCCGCATTGGGCATCGCGGCGCGGTTCGCCCTGGTGTCGATGATGCTCGGGACGATGGCGTTGACCCAGATCGATGAAGCAGAGAGCTCCTCCGCGAGCGAGAGCGTCAGCGCCGCGACGGCGGCCTTCGAAGCCGAATAGGCCGCCATCTCGCCGGTGGGCACCAGGACCGGACGTGCCGCGACGTTGACGATGCGCCCGTCACGCTCTCCCATCGTCCTGACCGCTTCGCGGCACGAAAGGAAGCAGGTCGTCGCATTCATCCGCATCAAGTGATCCCAAACGTCGAGGCCGGTGGACACGATCGGCCCCATCGCAAACCCACCGGCAATGTGAATGCTCGCGTAGAGCAAGCTCGTCTCGGCGAAGAGTCGAGCGACATCCGCCTCGACGCTCAAGTCCATTCCTTCGTGAAGCCTCACGGCGGCGTCGGTGCGATATGCGAACCCGTCCAGCTCGTTGGCTTCGAAAACAGGAACGTGAACGGTGGCGCCAGCCGCAATGAGACGCCCCACCACGGCGCTGCCAAGGGCACCGGTTCCGCCCGTGACGACCGCTTCGCGGCCCGAGAAATCCAACATGGCTGAAGCTTAGTCGAGCGCGACACGAGCGTCATTACAAGGGGAGCCATAGCCCGTCCTCTGCCATCGGTAGCTCGACCTCTCGAGCCCGCGAGAGCACGTCGTCACTCATGTGCGTGAGGATGATCTTCTTGCAACTGAGGCGAGGGCGATTCTCCATGATCGTGCGGTAGTTGTTGTGTAACGGGACTTCTTTGTCGAATACATACGACTCGCAGACGAATAGGTCTGCGTCAGTAGAAGCTTCGATGAGGGTGTCGGTCCACTGGGTGTCACCCGAGTAGACGAACACCTTCTGCTCGACTTCGACGCGCAGGCTATACGAGGGCGCCCCGCTGAAATGAGCGGCCGGAAACGCCGTGACCTGGAGTCCATCTACTGGGGTCGGTGTTCGAGCCTTTAGCTCGACGAAACGCACTTCGAAGTTTGGCTCCACTTTGGACGAACCGGCGAAAAGGACCTCCATGGCCTCTTTTAGGCGTACTTCGAATCCGGGCGGACCCACGAGCGTGAGCGGCGCTGTTCGCTTGGACACCAATTGCGCGTCCAACAGGAAGAATGGCAGGCCGCCGAAATGATCGCCGTGCAGATGGGTGATCAGGACTTTGCTCACCTCTCGCGGTTCGAGCTGCTGTTGCCGCATCGCGATCAAGGAGGACGCCCCGCAATCGACGAGGAAGAAATCATCGCGAGTGCGTATCGCTATGCAGGTCTGAAAACGGCCGCCGCTCCCAAACGCATCGCCGCTGCCGATAAATCCCACTTCCACCTGCGCCATGTCCCACTCCCGGTGAGGGCTTCCGTCGACCACGGCCGCGCGCAGCCGCTGTCAGGGCGTCCGCGACCCAACTGCGCATCCGTTCCAGCCCGGATGATTGCCAACCCGTCGCATTCTTACATGAATCCAAGGGGCCAGAGCTGTGAAGCATGGCAGCGTTTCCGGATCAAAGCATCCCACTTTGGGTCCGGGAAGGTGTATCCTCTTGGGCCCGTCCGAATGAGGAGTGACCAATGGCCGAACTGAAACTCGCACTTGATGACGCCTATCACTGGGAAAGTTCAACGCCTGACCGGCTGTGGATGACCCAGCCCATCGGCAACGGCGAGGTACAAACGTACACCTGGGCCGAAGGGATGGATCAGGCTAGGCGGATGGCGGCGCACCTGAAGTCTCTCAACCTTCCGCCCGGGAGCCACATCGGGCTCATCTCCAAGAACTGTGCACATTTCATCCTAACGGATTTGGCGATTTGGATGGCCGGGCACGTGAGCGTAGCGCTCTATCCAACGCTCAATGCAGAGACGATTCAGTACATCGTCGAGCATAGCGAATCCAAGCTTCTATTCGTCGGAAAGCTCGATGGCTGGGACGAGATCAAAAAGGGCATCTCGCCCAACATGCCCTGCATTTCGTTTCCGCTCGCGCCACCGAACGATTACGAGACCTGGGATTCGATCGTCGCTCGAACCGAGCCGGTGCAAGGAAACCCCTCGCGCAAGCCGGAGGAGCCCGCGATCATCGTCTACACCTCCGGAAGCACGGGACGGCCCAAAGGCGTCATGCACAGCTTCGGTGCTATCGCCGAATCGGTGAAGGGAGCCGATGAGATCTTTCACTCGACCCCGGAGGACCGGATGTTGTCCTATCTTCCGCTCGCACACGTGTTCGAGCGATTTTGTGTGGAGACGCAGGGACTGCACACTGGAATGCAGCTCTTCTTCGCCGAGTCGCTGAACACGTTCGTGGCCGACCTCAATCGCGCGCAGCCGACGATCTTCGTTTCGGTGCCGCGGTTGTGGTTGAAGTTCCAGCTCGGGATATTTCACAAGCTTCCGCCAGAGAAGCTCTCGCGGCTTCTACGCATCCCGCTGCTGAATCGGGTGATCAAAAAGAAGATCCTCACGGGGCTTGGCCTGCAGCACGTGCGGATCGCGGCCAGTGGCTCGGCGCCGATTCCACCGGATCTTATCCAATGGTACCGCGATCTCGGCCTCGAGCTCCTCGAGGGCTACGGTATGAGCGAGGACTTTGCATACTCCCACGCAACCTACCCTGGTCGCGGCCGCGTTGGCTACGTGGGCAGCCCGATGCCCGGGGTCGACGTGAAGATCAGCGACGAAGGCGAGATCCTGATCAAGTCACCCGGCAACATGATGGGCTACTACAAGCAGCCCGAGATGACGGCCGAGTGCTACACCGAGGACGGCTACTTCCGCACGGGTGACCGCGGCGAGCGCGATCAAGAAGGTCGACTCAAGATCACGGGCCGCTTGAAGGAGCTCTTCAAGACCAGCAAGGGCAAATACGTCGCTCCCGTCCCGATCGAAAACCTGATCAACAACAGCGTGCACATCGAAATGTGCTGCGTCACCGGATCCGGTCATCCGCAGCCGTTTGCCCTGGTGCTCCTCGCTGAAGAGCTCCGCCCGAAGTTGAGTGACCCGAGTGTGCGTGAGCAGATTCAGGCCGAGCTCGAGTCACTGCTAAAGCAGGTCAACCAAGAGGTCGAAGCCTTCGAGCGCCTTCAGTTCCTAACGGTCGTCAAAGATCCTTGGCTGATCGAAAACGGCTTTCTCACGCCGACCATGAAGATGAAGCGAAGCATGCTCGAAGATACCTACGGCCCCCAAATGGAACAATGGTACGGCGTGGGTCAGAAGGTGGTCTGGGAAGCGTAGCCGGCGTGCGCTAGAGTCCGCCTTCCATGGACGAACAGCCTGTTTACGATGTCGTGATCGCTGGCGCCGGCCCTGCTGGAGCCACCGCGGCGTACTTTCTCGCAAAGGGCGGAAAGCGAGTCGCACTGCTCGAAAAGGCTACCTTCCCACGGGACAAGCGTTGCGGTGACGCTTGGTGCGAGCCCGCACTCGACATCCTCGAGGAGATGGGCGTCATCCAGGAGCTCGACGCCGAGGGCGCGGTGCAATGGGTTCGCTCCGGTGGCTTGGTGTCTCCCTCGGGACTGAGCTTCACGAGCCCCGATCAAGGCGAGCGGAAGGGCGCTCCGCGCGTGGCTGCAATCCGAAGGATGGTCTGCGACGAACGTATTGCGCGAGCCGCCGTTCGAGTGGGTGCCGAGCTGATCGAGGGTGCTGCGGTGAGCGATGCAAAGCTCGATGATGGGCGATGGGCGGTGCGCTGCAAGGACGGCCGGCGGTTTTCCGGTCGATGCCTGATCGCCGCAGACGGCGCCAAGAGCAAAATCGCGCGCTCGCTCGGTGTCGTGACGGCCGGCGCCAACAGCGTAGCAAGCCGGCAGTACATCAAGGGAGGCACCCACCGCTTCAGCAGCGACGGCGTCCTGCTCTATCCGCCCTATGTGCTCCCAGGCTACGTCGCGCTCTTTCGCCACTCGAATGGAGACATCGATCTCGGTTGCTACCTGCTTCCCGGAGGCCGAGTCCCGCTGACAAAGCTAAAGCCCTTGCTCCAAACCGAAGTTGCCTCTGATCCTTACGTGCGCGCAGCGCTGGGCGACCACGCGGAACCGTTGGAACCCCCGGGCCTGTCCCCACTTCGCCTGGGCGGTGAGCCGCGAACGCACGGAGAACGACTCCTGGTCTTGGGCGACGCCGCCGGGCAGACCGATCCGCTGACTGGCGAGGGCATTCACACGGCAATGGTCGCCGCGAAGATCGCAGCTCGCCTGCTCCACGATGCGTTCGATGCAGGGGACCTCAGCGCGCGGCGGCTCTCGGCCTACCATCGCGGCTGGATGCGGGAGTTCGGTCGCGATTTCTCGATATCAGCCGCTGCTGGCCGGGCGATCCAGCGCTTCCCGGTTCTCTTGGACACCGCTGCGATTGCGGCTCAGCGCCGCGGGGCGAGCTTCATGGATGACTTCGGCGCGGCGATGACCGGCGTGAAGCCCAAGTCGCTTTTCCTGTCGCCTCGGATGTCGATTCCTCTCGGGGCGGCGCTGCTAGGACTATTGAGCTCGCGCGCACGTTCGAATTACGCGTCGGGACCGCGCGCCGAACGGTCGCACGACTTCAGCTTCGCCATGAACGCTCTCCAAATGAGCGCCGGTGGCACGCGATGAAGCTCTTCCTACTGCGACTGCTGCTCGGGCTCGCTGTCTTGACCGCGGCGTTGGCCATCGTCCTCAACCTTCGGTACGGAGGTGGCGAACCGTATCCCGACCTCAGCGGAACCCCGACTTTCGACGAGGGTGCCGTCGAAGTCGTGGTGACCAGCGCGGAGCCGATCGGCAACCTCGCAGTGTCCGCAGACGGGCGCGTGTTCTACACGATTCATCCGGAGAGCCGACCGAGTGGGGCCAAGTTGCTCGAGTGGGTCGACGGCGCGCCGAAGCCGTTTCCGAGCGAAGACGCGCAAGCGCAAATGGAAACGCCACTCGGAGTCGCCATCGATCAGCAAAACCGGCTCTGGACGATCGATCATGGCAATCACGGCACGGGGCAGGCCCAGCTCCTCGCATTTGACCTCGGAACGGGCCGGCTCGTCCACGAACATGTGTTTGATTCCTCGGTGGCGCAGCTGGGCTCGTTTTTGCAGGACCTGCAGGTCGATTCTACCGGTAAGCATGTGTTCATCGCCGACGTGAGCTTCTGGCGAAAGAACCCAGGCTTGATCGTGTACGACGTCGAGCTCGGCAGGGCGCGGCGCGCTCTCGACAGCGACCCTTCGGTGTCCGCGCAGGACTGGCTCATTCGGAACCCTACGAAGGACATGAAATTTTTCGGCGGTCTCGTGGTGCTCAAGCCCGGTGTAGACGGGATTGCCATCAGTCGTGACGACAAGTGGATCTATTACGGTGCGATGGCGCATGACACCATGCATCGGATCAAGGTCGCCGACCTGCTCGACGATTCGCTCAGCGATGGCGCACTGGCAGCGAGGGTTCAAGCGCTTGGTGCAAAGCCACTCAACGATGGCCTGAGCACCGACCGTGAAGGGAACTTGCTGATCACGGACGTCGAGCACGGCGCGGTTATTCGAATGACGCCAAACGGTGAGCTGACGACGCTGGTTCGCAGCGAGAAGATTCGCTGGGCCGACGCCTTGAGCTACGGTCCGGATGGCTGGCTCTACGTCGCCGACAGCGCGATTCCCGATCAGATGCTTCGCTCAAAGACGCATATCCAAGGCCATGCCCCCTACTACATCTTCCGGTTCAAGCCGGGCATCGACGGCGTACCTGGGCAGTAGCACGGCATACGATGACACGACGCCGAACACGACCGGATACCTCGGGCAAGCCCGGTTACATCACGCCGGACGGATACAGGCGTTTCGAGGAAGAGGCCGACCGCCTTTGGAACGTCGATCGCCCGAAGATGGCGAAGGCCGTACAGGTTGCGGCGGCCGAAGGCGATCGGTCCGAGAACGCGGAGTACCAGTACAGCAAGCAGCGCCTCGCGGCGATCGATCGACGACTTCGTTTTTTGGGAATCCGGCTCAAGGTGCTGACCATCGTCGACGAGAAGCCACCGGAGGACGGCCGGGTCTACTTCGGAAGCTGGGTCACGATCGAAGACGAGGACGGAGCTGCGCAGACCTATCGGATTGTCGGACCCGACGAGATCGACGCCCAGAAAAAGTGGATCAGCATGGAGTCACCCGTCGGCAAGGCACTGCTATCGCGTGAGCTGGGCGACGAAATCACGCTTCGCCGCCCAAAGGGCGAGGTGACGTGCGAGATCATCGACGTGCGTAACACGCCGCCCGAATGAGAGTGCGCGGCGCTGCAAAGACCGCGCGCGGGACCGCTCGGACGTAGAACCGCCTAGTTCTCGGTTCCCAGAATTCCGATGCCGACGCGCCAGACCTGCGTACCAAAGAGGTTGGTCACGTAAAGCGAACAGGGATCGTACTCGCCTTGGCCGAACGCGAGGCTCGCGGGCTTGGAGACTCCCTCGGCAATGATGGTGACGGTGCCATCGGGCTTCACCTGAGCGATTTCGTCGCTGAGGTTGAGCGCCACGTAGACGTTGCCTTCGCTGTCAATGGCAACGCCGTCCGGGGTCGAGCTTGCACCGAAGCTGACCCATTGCTCCGGCGTCCCCGCCTCGCCTTGCTCGTTGACGGGCACACGCCAAAGGCCGACGCCTTCGAACGTCGCGGCGACGTAGAGGGTTCGATTGTCGAGCGAAAAAACCATCCCGTTGGGCGTGGGAACGCCCTGGACCCAGACCGAGACGTCCCCATCGAGGGTGACCTCCCGAATGGTGTCGGTCCCCGGACGGTCGTCAGACACCAAGGTCGTGCCCCAGGGAGTGGTCACGACGAAATTCGGTGCGCCAAGACCATTGGCGATCGCCGTCGAGACTCCGGTAGTCGGATCGATCAAGAGGAGCTCGCCGGTGCCGATGGCCGCGCCGAGGATCCCGGTC
>CBESWY010000084.1:0-11690 GCA_965533395.1 uncultured Myxococcales bacterium | reverse complement strand
AGGGCCTTGTCCTCGAGGCTCCGCCACATCGACGGACCTTTCCCTGGGCTCAGCTCATAGGACTTTCGACGGGTCATCGGTGGCACCCCGAACAGTGCAAAGGTGGATTGAGAACGCTCGCGACCGCAGCGCGCTGGGCCAGCCAGGCCTCGTCGGCTTCCCATTTCATGTTCGTAATCTCGCTCTTGGGCCGAATGTGTTCTTCGGGGTTGCGGTGGCATTCCAGGCACCACTGCATCGCGATCGGCTCGACCACGCCGACGACCTCCATCTGGTCGATCCGGCCGTGGCACGATGCGCAGCCGACACCGGCTCTGAGGTGTCCGCTATGGTTGAAGTACGCGTGATCGGGAACCTGGTGGACACGGACCCACGGGATCGCATCGTCCGTCTCCCAGCTCTCGCGAACCGGCGCCAGTTTGGCCGACTCGGGGTGCACGACTGCGTGGCAGCCCATGCAAGTCTGCGTCGGCGGCACCATTGCCTCATGGGAGCGCTCGATTTGGGAGTGGCAGTAGCGGCAGTCCATTCCGAGCTCCCCCGCATGCAAGCGGTGGCTGTATTCGACCGGTTGCTTCGGCGTGTAGCCGACCTGCAGGTTGGGTGGGGTGAAGTAGACCCAGAACAATATGAACACGCCTGCTCCGAGACCGCCGGCCACGAGGGCCAACGCCGGAGGCAAGTAGTTCAACTCGCGGGGGAAAATCTGCATGCTGCGTTTTCTCTTCAGTCCTCTAAACGACCGGCCGCCATGTAGGCGAAGCTCGAGGGTCGGACAAGTAGGTTCGTCACTTTTCCACGAACAAGAACCAGGCGGCGGTTGCGCAGCCGAGCGACGCTCGACATTAACCTCTCCTGCGGGCCCGCTAGGGCCGCTCCAAAACGCCGTCAAGCCCGGAGCGATCGGAAGCGCGGGAGCCTATATCCCTGCCCAGCGCAGAATGGTCAAGCGACTGACGGCAGCTTGACCCCAACCGCCAAACCATCCGGCGTGGGCACGCAGACGGAATTGAAGCTGGCCGCCATCTCCTCGTGAAAACGGCGCATCGCCCGCGCCTCGTCACTGTCTTCGAGGAGCCGGCCGAATAGATAGGCATTGTCCCCGATCAGCAATCCCCCGATCCGCAGGTTTTCCGTCGCCCAGCGGCCGTACAGGTCGTAGCGGCCTTTGTCTGCGTCGAGGAAGACGGCACAAAATGGTCCAGAATCACTGAGCTTTGGAAGGATCTCAGCGGCGTCATCTCGAATGATGGTCACGCGGTCGCCGAATCCTGCCTCTCCAATGACCTCGGCGGCGACTCCCGCATGCTTGGGGTTCGCCTCGATCGTCCAAAGGTGGCCGCCGGGCGGAAGCGCGCGTGCGATCCAAAGCGCGGAATAGCCAGCCAAGGTGCCGACCTCGACGACTTTGCGCGCATTCGCGAGCCCAAGGAGCAGCTCCAAAAGCCTCCCCTCGGCGGGACCGAGCTGAATTTCGGGCATGCCATGCCGCGCAGGAGCCTCGAACGCGCGCGCGAGTGCGCTGTCTTCGGGATGGTGCGTGCGCGCGGCGTAGTCGAGGATTTGTGCACTGGCATACCGTTCTCCGGCTCTCGAACTTGTATCGGCCATGAAATTCTCCGAATTCTGCGCAACTTTGTTTTCCTAATATCGATATTTTCCGTTGGCACCGTTACAATCCAGATGTGCCAAGACCATCGTCACCGCCGCCGGCGCCTCCGCCGAATACCCCGTTGGGCGACTACACATTGGTCGACCGTATTGCAGTTGGCGGGATGGCGGAAGTCTTTCGTGCCCTCGAGCCACGGGCGGCGGGCGAGCCGCGCGTCGTCGTCTTGAAACGAATGCTTCCGCATATCGCCGATGAAACCAATGCACAGCAGATGTTCGCCGAAGAGGCCAGGCTCGCTAGTCAAATCACACATCCGAACGTGGTTCACGTCCTTGGCCACGGCGAAATCGACGGGCAGCCCTACCTGACGCTCGAGTACGTTCCGGGCTGCGACCTCTGGCGATTAAACCGTCGGCTCACGCGCGACAGCCGAAAGCTGGAGCACGACCTCGTGGTCTACGTGGTGCGCCAGATCTTGAGCGGCCTCGACGCCGTGCACCGCGCAACCGATGCCGCAGGCGACACGCTCGGAATCGTCCATCGCGACATCAGCCCGTCCAACGTCCTGATTTCGATTCACGGCGATGTGAAGATCGCCGATTTCGGCATCGCGCGCTCCGACGTCAATGCCTTCGAGGCGAACACCGCGGTGCGTGCCAACGGCAAGCTCGGCTACCTCGCGCCGGAGCAGGTGTCGGGTGGTAACGTCGACCAGCGCGCCGATCTCTTCTCGACCGGCGTCATTGCCGCAGAGCTCTTCATGCGGCGACCCTTGTTTACCGGTGGCAGCGAGCTCGCCGTGCTCCTCGCGATTCGCGACGCCGAGGTTCATCCGTTCGTGGAGTTCCTGCCACATTTGCCCGAAGGGCTCGGCGCCGTAGTTCTCGAGGCACTTGCGGCGAGTCCGGAGGAACGGCCGCCCACGGCGCGCGCCTTCTGGGCAGCGCTCGATCCGTGGCAGAGCCGACCCGAAGAAGTGCTGCGCGCCGAGCTCGCCGCGCTGGTCGGTTCCATCACCGCCGAATCCCGATTGCGCAAGACCTCGGCTGATACGATACCCAAGGCGACAATGCCGCCGACGCCGCTCTTGCTCTCCGACGAGCATCCGAGCACGACGAACGTCACGCCGCTCGAGTACACGATTCGAAAGCCGAACGGTGCGACCGTCGGCCCGCTCGCCTACGCCAAAGTGGTCGAAGCGGTGGCCACGGGGCAAGTCGACGGCAGCGACGACATCAGCGTCGCCGGCGGTGACTTTCAACCGCTCTCTTCGATCACCGATCTCTACCGCCACGTCCCGGTCTCCCGAATGACGCCGACCACGACGCGCGTACAAGACTCGGTGGCCGCGGACCTAGGCATCAACTTCGAGGACGGCGGCTTCGTAAGAGCCCTGGCGCGGACGCTGGTCGCGCGACGCACTGGCCTCTGGCTCTGCGAACAAGGCGGCGTCCGCAAGGAGGTCTACACAAAAGAGGGCGTCCCGGCTTTCGTAACGAGCAATCTCGCCGGGGAGCTTCTGGGGGAGCATCTCGTCAAGGAGCGCGTCATCACGCGCACGGAGCTCGACATGGCGCTCGCGGTGATGCCCCGTTTCGAAGGCAAGCTGGGAGACACGCTGGTCGCACTCGCGCTCGTCGAGCCCTTGGAGCTCTTTCAACACATTGCCGAGCAGGTCCGAGAGAAGCTTCTAGACCTCTTCAGCTGGGAGTCGGGCACTGCGACCTTCTACGATGGAGTCGACCCGCCCAGCAGCGGCTTTCCGCTGCGTCTCGACGCCTGGGAGATCCTCGATCGAGGTATCCGGCGCCGCATCGCCGCCGGCATGGAGACCAAGCTCATCTTGGAGCGTGGACAGGACAGGGTCGCCCAGCCGGATCGAATCGATACGGGAGTCGCCACGGCCGCCCTTCCGGACGACCTTCGCGCCGCACTCAGACTCTGCGAGACGCCACAGAGCGTCGAGCAACTGGCGCAATTCGTCAGTCAGCAGCCGGGCAGCAGTGACCCGCAGCGCGGTTACCGCGTCGCTGCGATTCTACTCAGCCTTGGCGCCGTCCACTGGGTCTGAACGCGGCCGCCGTCCCTCCTTGACCCCCCGATGGGCTGCTGCTAGCTCTGCGCCGGCTTTTCCAGCCGAATTCATAGGAGTAGCGATGTCCAACGTACGTGTCCTCGTGTCCGACAAGCTCGCCGAGGCTGGGCTCCAGGTCTTGCGCGATGCGCCTGGTGTAGACCTCGAGTTTCGACCCGGCATGAGTGAAGATGAGCTCTGCGAGATCATCGGAGACTACGACGGGCTCATCATACGCTCGGCCACCCAGGTCACCCCGCGGGTCATCGAACGCGCAGACCGCCTGAGGGTGGTCGGCCGTGCGGGAATCGGCGTCGACAACGTGGACATCCCGGCCGCCAGCCGGCGAGGCATCGTGGTGATGAACACTCCGACCGGGAACTCGGTGACGACCGCCGAACACGCCTTGGCGCTGCTCGCCTCGCTCGCGAGAAAGATCCCACAGGCGGTCACGTCGATGCGCGGCGGCAAGTGGGAGAAGAGCAAGTTCCAGGGCCGCGAAATCGCGTTCAAGACACTCGGCATCATCGGCCTCGGCAACATCGGCCGCATCGTCGCCGACCGGGCCCAGGGCCTCAAGATGAAGGTCATCGGCGTCGACCCAGTGATGAGCAGCGATCGGGCTGCCGAGCTCGGCATCGAGCTGGTCGAGGTCGACGATCTCTTCAAGCGGGCCGACTTTTTGACGATTCACGCGCCGCTCACGCCCGAGACCAAAAACATGATCGATGACGGGGCGTTCAAGAAGATGAAGAGCAGCGCGCTGCTCGTCAACGCGGCCCGCGGTGGCATCGTGGACGAGGAGGCCCTAGCCCGCGCGATCAACGCAGGCGAAATTGCCGGCGCCGCTCTCGACGTGTTCAGCAAAGAGCCCATCGATTCCGATCACCCTCTGCTCCGCCTGGACAACGTCTTGTGTACGCCGCACCTCGGGGCTTCGACCTCGGAGGCGCAGGAGCGCGTTGCCGTCGAGATCGCGGAGCAAGCGATCGGCTACCTTCAGCTCGGCATCGTCAAGAACGCCGTCAACGTGCCGGCGCTCCCGCAGGAGATCGCAGAGCGGCTCAAGCCGTACCTCGACGTCGCCAAGCTGCTCGGCAGCCTGGTTGGCCAGCTCGATCCGGTCGACGTGCGCGAGCTGCGAGTGACCTGCACCGGCGAAGCGGGCGAGCTCGGCGTGACTCCGATTGCGCGCGCGGCTCTGGCTGGCTTCCTCGAACATCACCTCGAAGAGCCGGTCAACCCGATCAGCGCGCCCTACGAAGCACAAGAGCGCGGCATTCGGCTCGCCGAGGTCAAAGAGCCAAGCGACCGGTACGCTACGACCGTACGCGTGACCGTCACCGGCGAGAAGGGCATCCACACGGCGACCGGCACACCGGGCCGCAAGGGCGAGCCGCGTCTCGTCGGCCTCGAGGGCTACGAGATCGACGCGGTGATGGAGGGTCCCCTCGTCATCATTCGCAACGAGGACCGACCCGGCGTCATCGGATCGGTTGGTACCATGCTCGGCAACCGCGGGATCAACGTCTCTCGGATGCAGGTCGGGCTCGACGACGAGGGCGGCCAGGCATTGGCGATCTGGAACGTCGATTCGATCGTGAAAAGCGACGTCCTCGACGAGCTCCGCGCCATCGGGTACGTGAGCAGTGTGCATACACTGAGGCTCTGAAATGCCCCCTTCGCCGCGAAAGCGACCGGCCGGGAGCGATACGCGGCTCGGGACCTCGAGTCCTGGCCTCCCGATTACGCCTCCTGGCGGCATGCGGGACCTTCTGCCGCCGGCGTCCATGACGCGGACCCTTCTTTGGCAGGGACTGATGGAGACCTTCGACCTCTACGGCTACCAGCGGGTCACCACCCCGCCGGTGGAGTACGCCGAGGTGATCGAACGCGGGCTCGGCACCGTCGACCGCCGTGACCTCGTGCGATTCATCGAGCCCGATTCCGGCGAGGTCGCGCTGCTGCGGCCGGACATCACGCCACAGATCGCGCGAATCGTCGCAACGCGGCTCCAAGACCGCCCTTCGCCCTGGCGCCTCTGCTACGAAGGTACGATCGTGCGGCGCCGACGAGGTCGCGCGCGGAAGCAGCATCAAGTTCTGCAGTGCGGCATCGAGTGCGTCGGGCTGAAAGGTCCCGAAGCGGATGCCGAGGTGATCGAGGTCGCGGTTCGCGCGTGTGAGCGAGTGGGCCTCGAGGATTTCCTGGTCGAGCTGGCGCAGGTGAAGATCGGCGCGGAGGTCCTGGAGCACGTGCCCCCCGACGCGCGCCTTGCGGTGGTGGAAACGCTTGCCGCCAAGGACGCGACCAAACTCGAAAAGCTGCTCAAGGGCGCGGGGGTCATCGCCACCGAGCGCAGGCGCCTGATCATGCTTTGCGATCTCTACGGAGACCGTTCGGTGCTCGCGAACGCCCGGCGGGGCCTCAGGAACAGCGCCGCGCGACGCGCGCTGGACGAGCTCGAGCGGGTCGTGGAACGTTTGGAGTCCGTGGGCCTCGGGGAGCGAGTGGCGATCGACCTGAGCGACCTGCGCCGACACAGCTACTACACCGGGGTGAGTATGACGCTCCTTGCTGCGGGGCCTGGAGAGCCGCTCGGGATGGGTGGACGCTACGATGACCTTCTCCGTCGCTACGATGCGCCAGCACCGGCAACCGGGTTCGCATTCGAAGTCGACAACGTCCTTTGGGCTCTCTCCGAGGCAGGCGTCTCCTTAGAGGGCAAGCTGCCTCTGCGCGCCGTGGTCGCCGGGGGCAGCTATACGCGCCGTCGCGATACGGCAGAGCTCTGGCGGAGCCGCGGCGCGAGAGTGGCCGTGATCCCGTCGAAAAGCGCCGATGAAGCAAAGAAGTACGGGAAAGCCTGGGATTACGACCTCGTAATCTGGCAACAAGGCAGCGGCGCACGTCTCACACGGTTGAGGGACGGTCGCACGCGGGCGCTCGAAGGTGAGCCCGGTAGCGAGCTAATTGGGAAACTGATCTCTTGGGCACGAGTTGGGAACAAAACATGAGCGCAGTGGTGGTGGTAGGGGCCCAGTGGGGCGACGAGGGCAAGGGCAAGGTCGTCGACCTCTACGCGCCGTACGCCGACCTCGTGGTTCGATACGCGGGCGGGGCAAACGCGGGGCATACCCTCGTGGTCAAGGGCGAAAAGCTGATTCTCCACCTGATCCCATCAGGCATTCTGCATGAGCGGACCAAGTGCGTCGTCGGCCAGGGCACCGTCATCGACCCGGCGGTGTTCGTGAAAGAGATCGAAGCACTGTCCGCGCGCGGGGTGACTACCGCCGGCCGCCTGCTCGTAAGCCAGCGTGCCCACGTCGTCCTGCCGCATCATAAGCTCATCGACGGGCTTCGAGAGAAGAAGTCTAACGAGGCGATCGGAACGACCAAGCGCGGCATCGGCCCTTGCTACGAAGACAAGGTCGCGCGGCGCGGCATCCGGATGGGGGACCTGCTCGACGTCGAGACGCTGCAGCGCAAGCTCGATGCAAACCTCGAATGCTGGCGTCCCGTCGCGGAGGACCTCGGTGGCACCCTTCCGAGCGCCGAGGAAATCGCGGCGCAGTACGCTGCGCTGGGGGAAGCGCTCCGGGGATACATAGGCGACGCCGCCGCGATCGTGCGCGCATCGATTCAGGCTGAAGAGAAGATCCTGCTCGAAGGCGCACAGGGCACCATGCTCGACATCGACAATGGGACATATCCGTTCGTGACGAGCTCGAACGCGGTTGCGGGCGGCGCGTGCGCTGGCGCGGGGATCGGACCCACTCACATTCGCCGAGCGGTCGGAATCGCGAAGGCCTACACCACGCGCGTTGGCGGTGGCCCTTTCCCAACCGAGCTAGAAGACGAGACCGGACAGCTGCTACGCGATGCAGGCGCGGAATATGGCTCGACGACAGGGCGTCCGCGCCGATGCGGCTGGCTCGATTTGGTCGCGCTTCGGCACGCGGTCGCGGTCAACGGCCTTTGCGAGCTGGCGATCACGAAGCTCGACGTCTTGACGGCGGTCGACGCGATCCAGCTCTGTGTCGCCTACGAGCTCGATGGAGAGCGGCTCGACTATCCACCGTACGAGCGGGTCGAAGCGGTCCAGCCGATCTACGAGACGCTCGAGGGCTGGGACGAAGATCTCTCCGGCTGCCGCACCCGGGCGGACCTGCCGGCGGCGGCGCAGGCGTATCTCGCTCGGATCGAGCGGGAGGTCAGTTGCCCCATTGGCGTGGTCAGCGTCGGCCCCGACCGTGAGGACACCGCAGACCTCCAAGACCCCTTCGGAACTTAGCGTTCGATGCACGCCGTGAAGTCGATCTCGACCCTTGCTCCCTTGGGCAGCGCCGCGACCTGAACCGTCGCGCGCGCCGGCGGTGTGTGACCTTCGAAGAATTGCGCGTAAACCTGATTCATCTTCGAGAATTCGCTCATATCCGTCAGGTACACCGTCGCTTTCACGACGTCACCTCGACTCGCTCCGGCTTTTTCGAGGACGGCATCGAGGTTGTCGAGAACCTGCCTAGTCTCCGCTTCGACGTCGCCGTCGCCCCGCATCTCGCCGTCGCTTGGGTCGAGCGCGAGCTGTCCTGAACAGTACACCCAGTCTCCAGCTGCAACGGCCTGACAATAGGGGCCGATGGCAGCGGGTGCTCGATCGGTCTCGATTCGTTTGTTCGTCATGATTCCATGCTACTTCATGATCGCATGAAGGTCGCCACGTGGAACGTGAACTCGATCCGGGCACGCCGGCAGCATGTGCTCGACTGGCTCGACGCCGCGCAGCCGGACGTGCTGTGCCTCCAGGAGCTCAAGGTCTCCGAGGGCGACTTCCCCTACGAGGAAATCAAGGACTGTGGTTACGAAGCGGCCGTGTTTGGGCAAAAGACGTACAACGGTGTAGCGATCCTGAGCCGCCGCCCGATGTCGAACGTCGTGATGGACCTAGGCGATTCCGAAGACGACCCACAGGCGCGACTGATCAGCGCAGAGGTCGACGGGCTCACGATCCTGAGCGCCTACTTTCCGAACGGTGGCGAGGTGGGATCGGACAAATTCGAGTACAAGCTTCATTGGATCCGACGACTTCGGGAGGCGCTCGGCAAGCGATTCGACACCGACACCGATCAGGTCGCCCTGTGCGGTGATTTCAACGTGGCCCCGTTCGACGACGACATCGGAAGGCCCGCCGAGTGGCGGTCGTCGGTGCTCGCGTGCGACGCAGTACGTGACGCCCTGACCGAGCTTGCTTCGTTTGGGCTCCAAGACGCGTTCCGGCCCTTTCATCCGACCGGCGGCGTCTTTTCCTGGTGGGACTACCGAGGCCGGGGCTTCGAGAGAGGCAACGGACTTCGCATCGACCACGTGTACTGCACCTCGAAGCTAGCCGAACGCACGATTGGCGCCATCGTCGACCGGGAGGAGCGCGCGCGCAACTCCCCCTCGGACCACGCGCCGGTCGTGGTGGAGTTCGCATGAGCTCGCTCTTGGTCTTGGCCGGATGCGCCCTGCTCCCCTGGACCGGCTGCGCGGCCCTCCGAGCATGGTTTCCTGTGCGTGGGTCTGCACCCGAGGCGATCCGGGAGCGAGCGCTGCTGCAGTATCGGCGCACGTGCCTCTTCGCTACCGTGATCGCACTTCCAGCTGCCGCGGCGGCTGGGGCGCTGGCTGCCGAACCCGCGCTGTCCACTCGCTTTCCGACGATCGGTGCCTGGTTTTTCGGAAGCGTGAGCACGACGACCGCGTGGGTCGCCATCGCGCTAGCCCAGCGGACTTCCGAGGAGGCCAGCGCGATGTCCCACCTGGAAACCGCAGGACGCGCAGTGCAGATGTCCACCATGCCCATCCTCGCCACCGGGCTTGCCTTGGTCGTGCGCTTCGCCGCTCAGCGACTCGATTCGTCTGGCGGCGTGGCGGAAGCGCTCGGCGTTGCGCTGGTCTCGGTGGTTGCCGTCATCGTCGTCGGCCCTTGGCTCACGATGAAGCTCGGTGTTTGGCCGGTGTTCCCAAAACCCCTCGAGGTCGGGCGTCGTCCCTGGCGCCTCGCACATCTTCCAGCTCCGTCGCCCTATCTAACGCACACCGCCGCACTGCCCTGGCTGAAGACCGCATTGGTGAGTGACGGGCTGTTCAACCGCGCTCCTGAACGTCACTGGCAAACCTTGGTGCGGTACGAAGCTGGGGACTCGCTGAGCTCGCGCGGGGAGCGCGCGCCGCGCTGGGCCCTCGCCGTCGCACTCTCGGTCGTCCTGTTCGTGGCGGCCGGCGCCATTGGCGCGAACGATCCACGCACCCTCGTTGCGGCGACCGCTCTTGCCGTGTTCTTCACCATGACGGCAAGCTGGTTCGCCAATCGGCGCCCTTTGCCGAAGCTGTTGCTCGATTCGGAAGGTCCATCGATGGAGGAGCTAGCGCAGTCGCTGCGCAGTTTACCGCCGTGCCTCGGTCAGGCACTGCCGCGCACCTCACACAAGCCGCTTGGTCCAGCGCTCTACGATCGCTTGTACGCTCTCGGCCACGACCCTGGTCCAAGACCCCACCGATGAACGCCCGGATAAGCGCCGCCCTCGCCTGGTCGGCGATTCTAGCCCTCTCGAACGGCTGCGGAGGTTCGCGTGTGCCAGCGGAAACCGCACCGATGGTCGAGCAGGTTCCCACGGGTCCGCTTCCCAACGGCACGCGACCGACCCGCTACCGCTTGAGCCTCACCATCATCCCGAAGGAGGACCGGTTTTCGGGAACCGCGGCAATCGGCATCGAGCTCGACCAGCCGTCCTCCGCGATTTGGATGCACGGCGAGGGCCTAGACGTCACTTCGATCCACGCGACTCACGCCACCGCTCGCATCCCAGCGACCTGGACACAGCAGACCACGGACGGCGTCGTCCGCGTCGATCTCCAACAACCCTTGCCCGCGGGCAGGAGTACCTTGCACGTGGAGTACTCGGCAGGGTTCGACACGCCGTTGCGAGGGCTCTATCGCGTCGAGTCGGCCGGGAACGCTTACGCGTTCACCCAGTTCGAGTCGATCAGCGCGCGCCTTGCGTTCCCCTGCTTCGACGAGCCGCGATTCAAAACCCCGTTCGAAGTGACCCTCACCATTCCCGCGAATCAATTTGCAGCGGCGAACACCCCTGTCGAACGCACGTTCGAGCTCCCCGACGGCCTTCAGCGGATCAGCTTCATGCCGACGTTGCCGCTCCCAACCTATCTCGTCGCATGGGCCATCGGTCCGCTGGACGTCGTCACGGGTCCGGCGATTGCTCCCAACGAGGGCCGCCCGCTTTCGATCCCGCTTCGCGGTCTCTCGGCCAAAGGCCAGGGAGAACGGCTGCGCCATGCCCTCGAGCATACCGGCAAGTTCGTCCTGGCGCTGGAGGGCTACTTCGGCATTCCGTACCCGTACCGCAAGCTAGACTTGGTCGCGGTCCCGGACTTCGCCGCCGGCGCCATGGAGAACGTCGGTCTAATCACCTTCCGCGAATGGCTCCTTCTGCTCGACGAAGACCGGGTAACGGAGAGCCAACGACGCGCATTCGCCTACGTGTTGGCGCACGAGCTTGCGCACCAATGGTTTGGAAACCTCGTGACGATGCCATGGTGGGATGACATCTGGCTCAACGAAGCCTTCGCAACCTGGATGGGGAACAAGGTCACGCAGAAGCTGCACCCCGAGTACCGGGTAGAGCTCGGCGAGCTGGCCTCTGCGCAGCGCGCGATGCGGCTCGATAGCCTCGGCAGTGCGCGCAGCATCCGTCAGCCAATCGAGACCAATCATGACATCAAGAACGCCTTCGACAGCATCACCTACGAAAAAGGCGGGGCTGTCCTCGCGATGTTCGAGCGCTGGATGGGCGCCGACACCTTCCGTGAAGGCATCCGTCTCTACCTGCGGCGCCACGAGGGCGGCACCGCGACCTCCGCCGATCTTCTCGCGGCCCTCGATGAAGTCAGCGACCGCGAGGTGACGCCGCCGTTTCTCTCGTTCTTGAACCAGCCTGGCGT
>CBESWY010000083.1:0-11882 GCA_965533395.1 uncultured Myxococcales bacterium | reverse complement strand
GTGCCCTCGCACGGTTCGTTCGGGGGCAACCAGATCCGGAACAGCTCGCCGCGCTTGTGCATGTGCGAGCTCAACGACATGAGCTGCGCATATCGAGGAAGTGTCCAGGTCATGCAAATCTCTCGCTTCTTGAACGGCGTCACCGTGCTCATCGCAAAGATGTTGTCGGCTTCGAAGATTTGCTCGCGAATGAACACGCGGTCGGCCTCCGGCGCGAAGGTCAGGTTCACCCACTGTTCGATCGAAGAGCCCTTCTTGGTGAGGTTGAACCCGTGACTGTTCCAGGAGACGAAGCCCTTGAGCGGCAGGACCGAATAGACCCCGGGCGGAGGAACGTCGACCGAAGTCGACTCCTGGGCCCCTCCAAGCGGAATCACCTGGTCTCCGCCCGGACCGCCTAGGCCGGCGCCCAAACCGAAGTCCTGCGGAGCGTACCGGTATCCCACGCAGGCGACCGAGGTGACCGCCGGTGTGGTGCACTGGCTGCGCTCGCCGCAGGCATCGGCCACCGTCGGGTCGCAGGTCTCGCCGGCCTGGTCGCCGCCGAGGCATGTCCACGGGCCCCAGTCGCCGCCGTTCGGGTCCGACTCTGGCGTATAGACACTGATGATGCTGTGGTGCGACTGCCCGTCCTGAGCGAGCTCGTTTCGGCGGAAGGCAAAGCACTTCCGGCCTTCGCCGAACTCGTCGCAATCGACTTGGTACTCGGGCGGCACCATGTCGGTGAAGTCGTAGTACGACGCGAAGCAGACCTCGTCTTCGGCCTCGCCTTCGAGGTCCCAGCCGCCTGCGTAGAACTGCACGCCTTCGTCTGGCGGGGGAGCCGGGAGCGGATTGATCTTGTTGGGGTCCGGCTCGAAGGTGCCAGCGCAACCGAGTAGCTCGAGCGTTCCTCCGACGATCGAATCCGACGGCGCGCCCGCCCGGATCCAAAGCCGCATCGCCGCGAGCTGGTCGGCGCTGAGCGGCTCTTCATCGATGGGCATCGCCTGGCGAAGAGCGCCGAGGTCGGTGCCTTCGGTGCCGGCCTCGAGCTTGAGATAGAGCAGGCTGTGCCCCTGGTCGCCGGGGAAGACCCGTTCGATGGACGGGTCGATCGTGCTCGGCCGGCGAACCAGAGCATCAAAGGACGCTCCCGCGCGGAGATCGAGCCCCGCGAGCATCGCATCGCCGTGACAGGCGCTGGCCGTGCAGCCCTTGGCTTCGAAGATGGTCGCTTGGATCGCGTCGTAGGTGCTTGCGTAGTTGCAGTCCTTGAGCGCGGTGCCGCTGTTCGATTCAGAGCCGCAAGCGGCGAGCGCGAGCGAGCACAGGGCGGTCAAGGCAAGTAAGGCGGAGCTGGGTTTCGGCATTAATCTCATCGTCCGGCTGGGGTGGGTCTGTAGCTGGAATACAAAAGGTCAACTGACTCTAGGTCAATTGACGTAGAGAGGCGATTGGCGCAAGCCTTGCGCCTCCCCGGAGGAAGCCGCCATGCCGCTCGAAACCCTCTTCAAAGTCGCGAACTACTCGGTCATTCCATTCTGGCTGCTGCTGATTTTCGCGCCACGCTGGTCCTGGACACGCCGATTGACGCACGGCCCAGTCGTGCTTTTGCTGCTCACGCCGATCTACGCCTACATGCTGTTCGGTTATGGAACGGCGCCCGAAGGCATGGATCTGGGGTCGCTCTATGGAGTCATGGTCGGATTTTCGGCGCCGCAGATCGTCGTCGCGGGTTGGATTCACTACCTGATCTTCGATTTGTTTGTGGGCGCTTGGGAGACTCGCGACGCCCAGCGGCGCGGGGTCCCTCATCTGCTCGTCATCCCCTGCCTACTCATGACGCTGATGGTCGGGCCGATCGGGCTGCTGTTCTACGTGCTCGTACGCTTCTTCAACAAGAGGGTCCTCGAGTACGACGAGGCGGGAACCCTCTGAGGGCCCGGCCGGCCGCGCCGTCGGGAACCGGATCAGGGGCCAGAATTAGATCGGGCCAGCGCCATCCAAGGCGCCGGCCCTCGTTGATCCGGACTCCCACCAAGGGGGGGAGCTCGCCCAAGGGCTAACTCGCCCGCACCTCCGGTGCGAGTCCGATTCTAGAATTGCTGTCCATAATGCGCATTCCTCCCCCGGCGATGCCGGCGCTCTTGGGTCTCTGAGCACCATGCCCAGACCACGCGGAGCGTTCCTTGGTGGTTGGACCCACGGATATCGAGGGCCAATTCACGGCAGCGAGTCCCCTTTCGGAGTTCGCACCAATGCGGGGCAATCTACCCAACCGCCGCCCGCGATGAGTGGCATCGCAAAAAGGAGAACCCTTTTTCGGGCAACGCCACTCACATCCTCAAGATAGTCCCTCCACCCGATCGCGCCAAGTCAAGAACCGGCTCAGAGGAGGAATTCGTCTTCTAGCTGCAGTATCTGAAGATTTCGGCCGCGAACCTGGGCAAGATCTCGAAGCACCCTGGCCTCGAATGTAGGCTTGATGTGATACAGCAGGATGGGAAGCGCATCGCTCTGAGTCAGCTTACCGAGCTCGGCGGAAAGCATCTCCGGGGTGAGATGCCGAGACGCCCATGCGAGGTCGGTTTCGTCGTTCGGAAACGATACTTCCATCATCAACGCTTGAAGATCATCGAGCGCGTTGATCTGTGTCCAAAGTTCTTCGGTCGGTCCCGTGTCTCCACCGTAGACGATGCTCTTGCCGTTCTGGCGGATGATGAACGCGGAGGTGTCGACGGTGTGGTTCACGAGGACAGGGGTCACCTCGTAGCCGTCGACGTCGGCTGCTTGATTGGCCTGCACCTCGACATAGCGCACGGTCGGCCCGTCCTTGGCGTCGATCTTCGTGAAGTCCGGCCAAATGACGTCGTTGAAGAAGTGCTTCCGGAGCGCTTCGATGGTCTCGGGGATCCCCACGATTTCGAGCGTCGAACCGCCCTGCTGACATCGGTTGTCCGCAAGCGTTGCGAGGTCGCGAACGTGGTCCATGTGGGGATGGCTGACGAGGACCGAGTGAATCCGCTCCTGCTCGCGGAGCGAAAGAGAGCTCGTGATGGCACCCGCATCGATCGCAACGCTGTCACCCACCAAGAAACTCGACGTACGATGCTTGGGTGTTTCGCCGCCATGACAGCCGAGCACGCGGAGCTGCATCAGGACGCCCCCGAATTTCGGATGAAATCGAGAAACTCCTCGAGCCGCTCGACGTCCTTGATCAGGACGAAGCCTCCCGAGACCTCGACGACGCCGACGCGGGCAAGCCGCCGTAGCGCGGTGCGCGCGTCGCGGTTATCGACGCCAATCGCGAGGGCCAGGTCAGCGTCGGTGACGTCGGGCGCGGCAGAGCCGTTGGCCTGTTCGAGGATTCGCTGAAGCTCGAGGATCACGCGCGCGGTCATGTCGTCTTCGAGCAGAAGATCGATGAACCGGTTCGCGTTCTCGATGCGCTCCGCGAGATGCCGAATCAAGCGAATGGCGACCTCGCCGTTTTGGGCGACCATTTCTTCGAGCTTGGCGGCAGGGACCTTCAAGAGCTCGGCCTCTTCGAGCACCTCCGCCGTTGCCGTCCGCGGGCGGCCCATGACCACGGCCATTTCCCCGAAGAAGTCCCCGGGGCCGAGTGTCGTCACGACTCGCTGCCTGCCGTGCGCCTCTTTGAGGACCCGAACCTTTCCTGCACGAATGACGTACATCGACCCGCCCGGGTCGCCCTGACGAAAGACCGTCGTGCCCCCGGAAAGACGAACGCCAAATTTATCAGTCAGAGACTGACCCGCCATGCTTCCCCCGAGATTCAATGTACCCCGCTGCGAAGTCGACCGCCAGATTGATAGGCCGTAATCTCGCGGCGGGGCTTCGATGACGCTCGACTGGCAGCAAGTGCAGGAATTCGCGCCAGAGTTGGGCGTAGCGCTCGACATCCTTCTCGCGCTGGCTGCGGCGTCACACGTCATACTGAACAAGAGTGACACCCGTGCCGCGACAGCCTGGGTTGCGCTGATTTGGCTCGTTCCGTTCGTAGGCGCGATCCTCTACGTCTTCCTCGGCATCAATCGAATCCAGCGGCGTGCGAAGGTCCTCAAGTCGGGCGCCACCGACTACAGCGTTCCCTTGGACGAGGCGCCACGCTCTCCAGCGGATTTGGATCGGGAGCTCGGAAGCAATCGTGCGCGCTTGATCGAGCTTGCTCGGGTCGTGTCGAAAGTCACCGAGCGGCCCCTGTTGGTGGGCAATCACCTCGAGCTTCTGGTCGATGGCGATGAAGCCTATCCGGCGATGATCGCCGCGATTGGCGAGGCCCAGGAATCGATTTCGCTGATGAGCTACATCTTCGAAGCCGAGGGCGTGGGAGCGGAGCTCGTCGACGCGCTCGCCGACGCACGCGCTCGCGGTGTCGAGGTCCGTGTCTTGGTCGACGACGTCGGGGTGCGTTACGCCAGGCCCCGCATCCATCGCGTGTTGAAGAAGCGAGGCGTGCCGGTCGCGAACTTCCTACCCGCCTTGCTGCCGCGCTCCATCACTCACTTCAACCTGCGGAACCACTGCAAGATCCTCGTCGTCGACGGCCGCGTGGGGTTCACCGGCGGAATGAACATTCGGCAGGACTCGGTCTTGTCGTCGGAGCCAGGCTATCCAACGAAAGACGTACACTTCCGAGTCTACGGCCCCGTGGTGGCGCAGCTTCAGGAAGCGTTTGTCAGGGACTGGATTTTCACGACCGGCGAGCGGCTGGCAGGGCGACGATGGTTTCCCGAGCTTGCGCCGGCCGGAGAGACGCTCGCGCGGGGCATCAGCGACGGCCCCGACCGGGACATCGACAAGCTCCATTGGGTGTTTCTCGCTGCGGTCGGGGCGGCGCGACGCTCGATTCGAATCATGACGCCCTACTTCTTGCCGGACCGGGTTCTGATGAAGTCGCTTCATCTCGCGGCACAGCGGGGCGTCGAGGTCGACATCATCGTGCCCGAGGTCGGGAACCTTCCCGTCGTGCGCTGGGCCATGTGGGGCCACTACCGGCAGGTTCTGCGCGAAGGGATTCGGCTCTGGCTCACGCCGCCACCTTTCGATCACTCGAAGCTGTTCGTCGTCGACGGGTACTGGTCGTCAATCGGCTCGGCGAACTGGGATCCGCGCAGCCTGCGTCTGAATTTCGAGTTCAACTTGGAATGCTACGACGAGGGGCTCGGGCAAAGCGTAGAAGATCACGTTCGGAACCGTTTGATCGACGCGCGGCTGCTGACAATCGAGGAGCTCGACGGCCGTTCTCTCTTTCGAAGGCTCCGGGACGGAACCGCACGGCTTTGGACGCCCTACCTTTGAGTGCGAGCAAGCTCGGCCATGCAGCGCGCCGTTGCAGGAGCCGCGGCAGAATCGATGGAGAGGTGCGCGCGAAGCACGGCTAGGTCTTCGGGCTCGTCGATGTCGTACCAGGGCGGGAGCATCGCCGGCTTCTGCGGAGCGTTCGCTTTGACCGTGTCCGCAAGAGCGTTTTCCGTAGACCAGCGGACCCCTTCGAAGCTGGGGCGAACGCGCCGGGTGGCCCCGATCGCGTAGTAGCCTCCGTCGTGCGCAGGGCCGAGCATCAAAGCACTGCGCTCGAGGGAATCAAAGGCGGCGCCGATGAGCTCGATCGGTAGCGTGGGCATGTCGCTACCGATGATGACGACGCGTTCGTAATCGCGGAGGCCCTCGTCGAAGGCCGCAGCGAGCCTCACGCCCAGGTCACCTTCGGGCTGAATCCGCGGCGAAGTCCCGAGTCGCTTCGCCCAGTCGGAGACGGTGTCGTCGGAACCGGCGGACCAAAGCGCTAGGTGCACGCGTCCCGCTGCGCGAACGCGAGAACAGAGCGCGATGGTGTCCTCGGCAAAGGCCTGGTAGAGCCGCGCGGCGCCCGCGTCCCCAAAGCGCGCCGCGAGCCGAGTCTTCACCGTTCCTGACTGCGGCGGCCGAACGAAGACCGCGAGCTGCGCTAGCCCCATGCGTAGCGGCCTAGCAGCCAAAGGATCTTCGCGCCCGCACCCAAGGAACCGCGCACGGTGCCACTGACTTTCGAGACACCGATTCGCCGACGATACGAGACGGGCACTTCGCAATACCGAACGCCGCGCTTTGCAGCCTTGATCTGCATCTCGACCGTCCAACCGTAGTTGCGGTCGACCATCCCGAGGGCATGCAGTGTCTGCCAGCGGATCGCGCGAAACGGACCGAGGTCGCTGTACCGCACCCCGTAGAAGAGCCGGAGCGCACGACATGCGATAGCGTTCCCGACGCGTTGCTGTGGGCTGAGCGCCCCCCGCTCCCGGGAGCCGCGCGCTCGGGAGCCAATCACCAGCTCTGCGTCGCCGGCGAGGATCGGCGCAATGAGGGCTTCGATTTCATCAGGGTGGTCGCTGTAGTCGCCGTCCAAAAAGACGACGATCTCCGGCGGATCGTCCGCGAGGTGCGCAAGCGCCTTCAAACAGGCCGCCCCGTACCCGCGCTCGGGCTCCCGCACCAGCTCCGCCCCGTTCTCGAGCGCCCGCGCCGCCGTTTGATCGGTCGAGCCGTTGTCGGCAACGACGATTCGCCGAACCGGGGGGCGAGGAATGTCGCGCAGCACCAAAGGGAGCGCGGCCTCCTCATCGAGAGCCGGAATGATGACGTCGACGCTTTGCATGGAGTGAAACCACGTCGAACGAGCGGCGTCGCGAACGCGAAGCGTGGACCCGCCACGCCGCCACACGAGCTCCTAGAGCTGCTTCGAGTAGTACTCGATCACGAGATCGATCTCGAGCGCGAAGGGCACGGAGTCGACTTTCGGAGTGCCCTTGACCGTGGCGGTCTTCTTGGCCTCATCAAACTCGATCCAATCCGGGCGCGCGAGGCGGACGTCTTCGAGCGATGCGGCAACGGTCGCCAGCTCTTGGCTGCGCTCGCGGAGGCTCACGACTTCCCCTTCACGGACGCGGTACGACGGAATGTCGAGACGCTTGCCATTGACGAGGAAGTGGCCGTGGCAGACTAGCTGGCGCGCAGCGGGAATCGTCGACGCAAAGCCGGCGCGGAACACGAAGTTGTCGAGGCGACGCTCGAGAAACTCGGCGAGCTTGTCACCGGACGGTTCCTTGCTGTGCACCGCTTCGTGGTAGAGCCGCCGGAACTGGCCTTCAGTGAGCCCGTAGTTGAAACGTAGCTTCTGCTTTTCGAGAAGCTGCTTCTTGAAGTCGCTGATCTTTCGGCGGCGGGCCGACTTTGGCCCGTGGACGCCTGGGGGATACGGCCGATCCCACATCGTCTTGCGTGACAGACCGGGAAGGTCGATGCCGAGCGCGCGCATGCGCTTTACCCTGGGTCCTGTGTATCGAGACATCTATGAGGCTCCTGGCACGGAATCCCTGGGCTTTTGCCCGGTCCGAGCGAGGCGGCCCTTATACGGCAATCTGCGGGCGAGGCAAATCGACCCGGAAACACGCATCGCAAGCCGGGGCGGCCGGCTAGCTTAGCGGCGAATTTCCCGGTAACCAGGCGTGATGGGGGAGCCGAGGACCATACATTTCGTGTCGCTGGGATGCGCGAAGAACCGCGTCGATACCGAGGTCATGCTCGGCGTGAGCGACCAGTCCGGCTTTGAAATCGTCGAGGACCCCACCGAGGCCGAGGTGATCGTCATCAACACCTGCGGTTTCATCGGGCCGGCCAAAGAGGAGTCGGTCGAGGCGATCCTCGAGATGAGCGCCCTCAAGGCAAGCGGCAGCTGCGAGAAGCTGGTCGTGGCAGGATGCCTGTCGCAGCGCTACCCCGACGAGCTGTCCCGCGAGCTTCCGGAGGTCGACCACTTCCTAGGCTCGAGCGACATGCTGAAATTGAAGAGCGTGCTCGGCGGGGCCAAGGAACGAATGCTGGTGGGCAACCCCGCCCAGTACACCATGCGCGCCAGCGACCCGAGGGTACTCTCCGGCCAGACCCATCGCGCCTACGTGAAGATCGCCGAGGGCTGTAACCGAGAGTGCAGCTTCTGCGCAATCCCCTCCTTCCGCGGCAAGCAGCGCTCGCGCACGATTGAAGATCTCGTTCGCGAGGCTGGCATCTTGGCGGCTGCAGGGGTGGTCGAACTGAACCTGATCAGCCAGGACACGATTGCGTACGGGCGGGACCTCGCAGAGCGAGAGTCGCTTGCCGAGCTCCTTGCAGCGCTCGCGGAGGTCGATGGTATTCGCTGGATTCGCGCTCACTACCTCTACCCGGAAAAGCTCAGCGACTCCCTCATCGAGACGATCGCCCAGCACGAGAAGGTTCTCCCCTACATCGACATGCCGCTTCAGCACGCGTCGGATTCAATGCTGCGCGCCATGCGTCGCGGACACGGCGGGGACCGTATGTACAAGGTGGTCGAGCGCTTGCGTCGCGCAATTCCCGATCTCGTCTTTCGAACCACGTTCATCGTCGGACACCCGGGCGAAACCGAGGCCGACTTCGAGGAGCTTCGGAGCTTCGTCGAATGGGCCGAGTTCGATCACGTCGGCGTGTTCCTCTATTCGCCCGAAGACGGCACCCCGAGCGGCGCCATGGCCGACGCGGTCGATTCCGATGTCGCCGAAGCGCGGCGCCAGGCGCTCATGGACCTGCAGCGTCCGATCAGCCGTGAGCGCTTGGACCTTCGCGTAGGAACCGAGCTCGACGTGCTGGTCGAAGGAGTCAGCGACGAAAGCGACTTGCTGCTCCAGGGGCGCTGGTGGGGCCAGGCGCCCGAGGTCGACGGGAGCGTGTACTTGGCCAACGGTACGGCGCGGGCTGGCGAAATCCGGCGAGTCCTCGTGACCGACGCCGCGGACTATGACCTCATGGGTGACTTCATCGACGCTCCGGGCGGGCGCGACGCACCACCCGACGCAAAAGATCCCAGGCAAGCCAAAGTTAAGCTACGAACCCTATCGTGAAGTGGACTGGGCTCGTGCTCGCGTCGCTCGTAGGTCTACTCGTAGGTCTAGGGGGCTGTGCGACCGCGGTTCCCGCGATGAGCGGTGGCTCGACCACACCGCAGCACCGCACCGACCTCGCCCTGGGCGGCGCTGCGCGGGTGCCGCTCGGTGATCTAAGAGACCCGAGCGTCCTCGACCCGGGCGAATCGCAGTACCGCTACGCTGCGGATGCGGGCGGGGTGGTTCCAATGGCGTACGGGCGCTACGGAATCGCCAAGAACTGGGACCTGGGCCTGATGGTCTCCGGCTCCACTGTCAAAGCCGAGGCGCGCTACGAGCGCGTGCTGCAGGAAGGCACCACCCGATCGAGCTTGATCGTAGGTCTTGCGCCGTACGGGGGCTGGATTCCCGATCGCGATCGATCCGGCAGCGGCGGGCGCGTCGGCTTCGAGGTTCCGTTCGTCTACGGAGTCGACTTCGGAGGGATCTACGAGCTCTGGTTGGGAGCGCGCGGCAGTGGGGAGTACGTTTTCGGCGAGTTCCAGGTCACCGGCTCCGAGCAAAGGGCCAGCGGAGCGGGGGTCCGACTGGGGCCCGTGATCGGCATGGCGCTCGGCGTTCGCCGGATTCACGCGCTGGTGGAGCTGACCGCAGCGTACGAATACTGGTTCATCGACCACGCCGGAAGCTCGCTCAACCGGGGCGGCTTCGTCTTGATTCCCGGCTTCGGGTTACGCCTGCGACTCTAGCCCGACTCCGTTCTTCCCGTCGCGGCTCAGGCGGCCTTCGGCCCGCGAGATCGCCGTGGCCTCGGTCGCTTGTTTTTCGGCACGGGCTTTTCGTCGTCGCTCCGGAGGAGGTTGCCGACGAAGGCACCCATTAGCGCCATCATCGTGGCCATCAAGACGCCAAGCACATAGGCGCCCCCCGAGAGCTGGTAGACGTCCGCAATGCTCGAGAGGTAGACCATGGTGGGAATCGCGGCGAGGAACCCTCCGACCGGCGGTTCGAGAAAGTTCTTCCCCGGCGAGAGGTAGTTGATCGCCCCGGCCCCAAGGAACCAAAGAATGATGACGATGACGATTCCGGGGAAACCCTGCGGATCATAGGCCGAGATGATGAGAGGCAAGAGTGCAACGGCAAGCGCCGCCATCACCAGGAAGAGCCCAAACGAGATAAATACCCAGCGAGGCTCGAACTCGTCCGGCTGATGTCGACGGGCGTACACCTCCTCTTCGCTGAGGTCTGAAGCCAGCTCCGACAGGCGCGCACCACAGGAGCGACAGCGCTCCGATACTTTGGGATTGCTCGCGCCACATACGTGGCATTCGATCTCTTCGGCAGCCATATCTCCCTCGCTCGACTGGTCGCGTGTCCCCGGGCGCATTGTCTACGGCGGACCGCAGAAGCGCAACTGCCTGTAGATGCGAGCAAATCGGAGCGTACTTGACGCGGGGTACGAGGCGGCTACCTTCCCGCCCGCCCGAAAAACCGTGCTGAAGGAGGCCTGAAGTGGCCCGTTTCATCGACGAGCTCAAGCGTACGCATAGTTGTGGTGAACTGAGAGAAGAGAACATCGATCAGGAGATCGTGCTCTTCGGCTGGGTGCAAAACCGACGCGACCACGGCGGCTGCATCTTCATCGACCTGCGCGATCGCGATGGGCTGACCCAGGTGGTCTTCGACCCGGAGACGAGCGACAAAGCCGCGTTCGAAACCGCCGACAAAGCGCGCTCGGAGTGGGTGCTTGGCATACGCGGCAAGGTTCGCGATCGAGGCGCCAAAGATGACGGCACGAGCCTTCGCAATCCGCGGCTCGCGACCGGGGCCATCGAAGTCATTGCGCTCGAAGCGACGATCTTCAACAAGGCCGAGACTCCTCCGTTCGAAATCGAAGATCAGATCACGACGGGCGAGGACAAGCGCCTCGAGTACCGCTATCTCGATCTCCGACGCCCGACGCTTCAGAAAAACTTGATGATGCGGAGCAAGCTCAATCATCAGTCCCGCAACTATTTCAACGACAACGGGTTCATCGAAGTCGAAACACCGTTCATGGTGAAGTACACGCCGGGCGGCGCGCGGAACTTTTTGGTTCCGTCGCGTCTCTACGGCGGCCACTTCTACGCGCTCGCAGAAAGCCCGCAGCTCTACAAGCAGCTGCTCATGTGCGCCGGCTACGACAAGTACTACCAAATCGTTCGCTGCTTTCGCGACGAGGATCTGCGCATCGACCGGCAGCCGGAATTCACCCAGATCGACGTCGAAATGTCGTTCATCAATCAGGACGACCTCTTCAAAGTCCTCGAAGGGCTCGTGTTTCGGCTCTGGAAAGAGGTCCTCGGGATCGACCTGCTCGAGCGCTACCCGACCGGTGAATTCCCCAGAATTCCCTACGCAGAATCGATGGAGCGCTACGGCAACGACAAGCCGGACATGCGCTTTGGAATGGAGCACGTCGACCTGACCGACCTGACCGTCGAGCACGACGGCGGCGGAATCGGCATGCTGGAGCCAATCGCGAAGAAGTTCAGCGACGGCGCGTACCGACGAGACCTTCCTACCGAGATCGTGAAGGCGATGGTCGTTCCGTCTGGTCACGGCTTCTCGCGAAAGGATCTCGACGCGCTCGAAAAATTCGTGCGTCAGATGGGCGCCAAGGGTCTGGCCCGCGCCAAGGTGGACGGCGACGGCAACTGGCTGCAAAGCCCGCTCGCCAAGATGGTCAAGCCGGAGTTCCGGAAGGCCGTCAACGAGAAGGTCGGGGCAAAGGACGGGGACCTCATCTTCTTCCAGTTTGGGCCGACGGCGAAGGTTCACACCGTGATGGCCAACCTTCGTCTGCATGTCGCGCGAAAGCTCGGCATGATTCCCGAGACCGGGAGCGCTGGGAACTGGAACTTCCTTTGGGTCGTCGACCCCCCTTTGTTCGACCGCAACGAGGAAAAGAAGCGCTGGGAAGCCGCGCACCACGTCTTCACTCGCCCGCACGACGAATGC
>CBESWY010000082.1:0-11977 GCA_965533395.1 uncultured Myxococcales bacterium | reverse complement strand
CTGTCGCTGACACCTAGTGGTCGTACGGCTCTCCGCGCGAGATCGAAAAACCCCGATAGATCTGCTCCGCGAGAAACAATCGCGCGAGTCGGTGCGGGAGGGTCATCGCGGACAGCGACAGGCGCAGGTCGGCCTTTTTTGAAATCTCCGGCGGAAGGCCGTATGCCCCGCCGATCAAGAACACCACCCGCTGCACCGAATCGTTTTCGGCGCGCTCTAACCAAGTCGCAAGGCCCCGGCTGCTCAAAGACCGGCCGTCTACTTCGAGCGCAACCACGCGCGACCGATCCGGAATGCTTCGCGCCAGCCGCTCCGCGACCTCGTCGACCTTCCCGTCCTTGATCTCGATCTCTTCGAGCTTGGCGTAGCGTCCAATGCGCGCGTAGTAGTCGCCGAGCAGCGACCGCAGATCGCGGTCCTTGGCCTTTCCAACGGCGATGATTCGTACGCGCACGACGCGAAGACCTACGGGAAGTTGAAACCTTCGTCGGCCCGCTGGCCTTCGAACTCCACTCGATCGGCATCGAGCCAGAGCCCCTCGAGGTCGTAGTAGCCGCGCGTGTCTTGATGGAAGATGTGCACGACCACATCACCGAAATCGAGAAGCACCCAGTTGCCCTGCGGCAGGCCTTCGATGCCCGAGCAGCGCGAACCGTACTTGTGCTTGAGGTCCTCTTCGATGCCACGGGCAATCGCAGCGACCTGGCGATCGCTTCGCCCGCTCATCACCACGACGTAGTCGGTGTAGTCGACCTTGCCCTGGACATCGATGATTTCGATCTTCCCTGCTTTTTTATCGAGCCCCGCCTCGGCGACCTTGAGAGCCAGCTCTCGACCGACTAGCTGATCGTTGTTCGTAGGGGAGCTCGGGGTTGTCTCCAGTTGTGCGCGTTCTGCTTGTTTGACCAACTAGCCTCCTCCTTTACTGACGGACCTGGCCCTCGCCTTGGCCGACCCATTTGAGAGTACAGAGCTCCGCCAGGCCCATTGGACCATACGCGTGAAGCTTTGTTGTTGAAATTCCAATTTCGGCGCCCAGGCCGAGGGCAAATCCATCGTTGAAACGGGTCGACGCGTTGACGAGAACCAGGCTCGCATCGACTTCCCGCAGCCAGCGATCGGCATGACCGGCGTCTTTGGTGACAATTGCCTCTGTGTGATTCGAGCCGTGTTTCGCTACGTGCGCGAGCGCAGCGTCGATGCCGTCGACGACGCCGACGTTGAGAATCAAATCGAGGTACTCGGTGTCCCAGTCAGCTTCGCTCGCCGGCTTCACCCCGCTGAGGTGCGCGGCGGCGCGATCGTCGGCGTGGATCTCGACACCTCTCGCGCCCATAGCGGCACCAAGCTTCGGCAGAAAGGTGGGCGCCAGAGCGGCATCGACCAGAAGCGTCTCCATGGCGTTGCAGACGCCCGGGCGCTGGACTTTGGCGTTCAGGGCGATCTCGAGGGCCATGTCTGGGTCGGCGCTGCCGTCGACAAAGACGTGACACACACCTTTGTAGTGCTGGATGACAGGGACTCTTGCGTGCTCGGCGACGAACCGAATCAATCCTTCTCCACCTCTCGGAATGACCATATCCAGGATGCCATCAAGACCAATCATCACCAAAGTCGCTTGTCGATCGGTGGTAGGCAGAAGTGTGACAGCTTCGGGGGGCAGACCCTCGGCCGCAAGCGCCTGAGTGAACACCTCCGCGATCGCCGTGTTGCTGTGAAACGCCTCTTTGCCGCCTCGCAGCAGCACGGCGTTGCCGCTTTTGAGGCACAGCGAGGCCGCGTCCGCGGTCACGTTCGGCCTGGACTCGTAGATGATCCCGATCAGCCCGAGCGGTGCGCGCATCTTTCCGACTCGAAGGCCATTGTCGAGCACGCGCTCGTCGACGAGCATGCCAACCGGATCGGGAAGCGCAGCGACCTGATCGAGGCCGTCGGCAACGCCGTCGAGACGCTTCCGATCGAGCTGCAGGCGCTCGAGCATCGCTTTGGAGAGCCCCATCTGTTCGGCTGCGGCCATATCTTGCGCGTTCGCCTCGATCACGCGATCGCCGGCCTCGCCGCGAAGCGCTTCGGCGGCCCGGCGCAAGACGGCGTTCTTCTGCGCCGTGCTTGCGTTGGCAAGCACGCGCGAGGCGTCTTTGGCTCGCTGGGCCAGGCCCGTGACGAGCGCGGTCAGGTCATCGCTCATAGCCCGTGACGGTAGCACCTTTTCCCCCATGCGGGAGCCGGCCTGCTCAAGCGCCATTCTTAGTCAAAACGATGTCGTCCCGGTGCACGACTTCGTCGCCGGTGTGGTTTCCAATTCGCTCGGCGATCTGGTGACTGTGTCCGCCCGCCAGCATGCGCACCTCGTCGGCGCCGTACCTCGCCAGACCGCGCGCAAGCTCCGCTCCCGACTCGTTGACGATCGAGACGGCGTCACCGACCGTGAATGAACCGGTCACCGAGACGACCCCCGCGGGCAAGAGACTCGAATGGCGCTTCTCGAGCGCACGGCAAGCCCCCGCGTCGACCACGATGCGGCCGCGCGGCTTGAGCGTGTAGGCGATCCAATGCTTCCGGCTCGGCAAAGGCGAGCCCGCGGGCAGCAAGAGGGTGCCCACGTCGTCCCCCCGCATCAAGTCTCCGAGAAAGCCCGGGGACGCCGCGGGACCGACGACGACCGGCAAGCCATGAAGCGTGGCTCGGCGAGCAGCCTCGACTTTCGACTGCATCCCGCCAAGCCCGATATCGCTCTCGGGAGGCTTGATGAAGGCCTCGATGTCCGAGACGTCGCGCACTAGCGAAACCCGCGCGTTCTGGTCGTCGAGGATGCCGACGACGTCGCTCAGCAACACCAGCAGATCTGCTCCGACGAGCGTGCAGACCATTGCGGCAAGCTGGTCGTTGTCGCCAAACCGCAGCTCGTCGATCGACACCGTGTCGTTCTCGTTGATGATGGGAACGACGCCGAGCTTGAGGAGCTCGTCGATGGCTTCGCGCGCGTGCAAGTAACGATCGCGGTCCGTCACTGCATCGTGGGTTAGCAGGACCTGCGCGACGTGGATCCCCAGCGGCTCGAACGCGTCTTCGTACGCGCGCATGAGCAGGGACTGCCCCGTAGCGGCAGCAGCTTGGAGCAGCGAAACCTTTTTCGGACGCTCGCTCAGCCCGAGCCTCTCCCTGCCCAGTGCGACGGCGCCCGAGGAGACGAGGACGACCTTGCGCCCTGCCCTCACTTGAGTCGCCACCTGCTCGGCCACCTGCGCGAACCGGCCCCCGTCGGCACAGAGCGCGCTGCTGCCGATTTTGACGACCATTCGCTTGCAGTCGCGAAGCGCGGCTCTGGTTGCGTCTTTTGTCATGTCGAGCCCCTTGAATCGCATCCCGAACGCCCTGCCGCAACCGGCATCCAAAAAGGGGACAGGCGCCTCGTGGCTGGTAGCATGGACCGATGCTTGCGGCGGAGGTAGCGCGCTGGTTCGTTTGGCTCGTGGCGTTCGCCTGGGGCGCAGCGTGGGGCAGCTTCTTCAACGTCGCGATCTACCGTTGGCCGCGGGGTATGTCGGTCGTGCGCCCGCCGAGCCACTGCCCGGGCTGCGGCGCGCCGATTCGAGCTTGGAACAACGTGCCGATCTTTGGGTGGCTCTTCCTGCGGGGAAAGGCGTCCTGTTGCGGCGCCGCGATTTCGCCACGCTACCCCATCGTCGAGCTTCTGACCGCCATCCTCTGCGTCGCCATCGCGGAGCTCTGGATCGTGCGAGCGGCGCCGGGCACCTTGCTGCTGCACGCGACAATCGAAACGATTCTTTATTTCGTATTCGCCGGCGGGCTGTTGATCGCTACGTTCGTCGACCTCGAGTGGATGGAAATTCCCGACGAGGTGAGCCTGCCCGTTGCGGCGCTCGGCCTCATGACCGCGCCCTTTCGCGCCGAGCCTGGGCTCTGGTCGTCGGCGGTTGGCGCCGGTGCGGCCTATTTGTTCGTGCAGCTGGTGTTCGTTTGGGGCTACGAGCACATCGCAGGACGTCGGGGCATGGGCGAAGGTGACTCGAAGCTGCTTTTGATGATCGGCGCGTTTCTCGGATGGAAGGGCGCGCTGTTCAGCGTCGTCGCGGGGTCCCTGCAGGGCCTGGTTTTCACGGCCTTTGCACTACTTACCGGGCGAAAGCTCACGCCCGAGATCGACGAACGCGTCATCGACGGCGAAATCATCGACGCGCCAGAGGCGCCCGACACGAGCCGAGTCGGACAGCTCAAGCTTCCGTTTGGTCCGTTTCTCGCCCTTGCGGCACTAGAGTACCTGCTCGCGGGAGACGCGATCCTCTCATGGTACTTCGGCCTGCTACAGCGGTGAACGCTTAGCGCCGGTAGCCACCACCACCACCGCCACCGCCCTCACGCTCACGCTCACGCGCGAGGTCGACGCGAATGGTCCGGCCGCCAAGCGAGGCGCCGTCCATCTGGTCGCGAGCTGCTGCCGCGGCCTCTTCCGTGGTGAACGTGACGAACCCAAAGCCGCGGGAGCGTCCAGTCTCACGATCGGACACGACCTTTGCATCGGTGACCTCGCCGAAGGGGGCGAACGCCTCCTGAAGGTCTTCAGTGGTCGTGGCCCAGGCGAGTCCGCCGCAGAACAGTCTCTTACTCATGGTCAACTCTTTCACTGTGCAGCCGACACGGCGCCATGCCGTGGCGATGCTTCAATTCGAGCCCGGCTAGCCGGATTTGCTCGATTGTACAGCTTGGAACCGATCCCACAAGGCCGGTGTAGACTCCTCGCCCAGGCGGGCTTTGAAGTCGTCGTCTTTGGCGCGACCCTGAAGTTTGGCGATTTCGCCGATGAGCTTGTCCCGCGACCCGACCTGTTTGCTGACCGCCTCAAGAACCTGCTCGAGATGCAGCAGCTTCTTGTTGGAGACGTGATCCAAGCCCTTTTTCTCGTTCAACCGTTCGAGCCAGAGGTCTTTGCCGGCGGCTTTCTTCACGGCCGCGACCAGCTTCGCTTTTGCCTTCTTCGGATCGTCTCCGAAGCGCTCTTTCACAATCGACAGGGGGGAGTTGCTCATCAGGTGCACCTTCGCGCCAAAACGCCAGGTTTTCTGGGGTTTGGAGGGCCCGGAGTAGCACGGAGGCCCTCCTACGCAACCCGCCACCGACGATCGACCGGGGTTCCTAAGAACTGAAACCGGGCGGATTGACCCTTATTAACAACCATGTTACTAACAGCCCTGTGAATAATCAGCGACTCAGTCAGGTGCAGGCGATTTCAGGACTCCTGTTCTCTATCTTCGCCCTGGTCCACCTCAGCAACACCGCCCTCGCCGCGCTCGGACCGGATCTGTACAACGGCTTTCAGAGCTCGGTCCGACGCGTGTACCAGTGGCCCGTCCTCGAGGTGGCGCTGGTCGCAACCCTCGTCGTTCACATCGCCTCGGGCGTTCTGCGTATGCGCGGCCGGCGCGGCTCCAAGGCCAAGCCGCCGCTTCGGCTCCGCCTGCACCGGTACGCTGCGTATTACCTCGCGGTCTTCGTTTTCGGCCACATGGCAGCGACCCGGCTACCTGCGCTGCTGGCCGACGCGCCGCCGTTCTTCGGAGGGGTTTCCTTCTCGCTCCACTACATGCCGTGGTTCTTCTATCCCTACTATGCGCTGCTCGGGATCGCCGGCCTGTACCATTTGTTTTATGGGGTTCCCACGGCACTTGCCGTCTTTGGCATCCGCGCGCCGCAGGCAATACGCCGGGGCCCTGGCTTCTGGATCCCGGTCAGCGCGGGCGCGACCATGATAGTCGTTGCTCTACTGGGCTTTGGTGGCGCTCTCTACGAGATCGACGATCCCTTCGACAATGACTTCGCGCGCGCATACGAAGCGGCCACCGCGTATTTCTTGGGCGAGCCAGAGTAGCGATGGGACGACCCAAGGACGCGAACCCGGAGCAGACCCGCGTCACGATCCTCGACGCCGCCGAAGACGAGTTCGCGGAGCACGGCTTCGATGGCACGCGGATGGTGGCGATCGCGAAGCGCGCCGGGGTCACACACGGGCTGCTACACTACTACTTCGATTCCAAAGATCGCCTCTACGAAGAAGTCGTAGACCGTCTCTTTCGCCGTCATCTGCGCCTCTTCGAGCAGCTGGCGTCGGAGGGAACGGTGGTTTCGGCACGTGAGGCCGTCTTGCAGAGCTTCGACCTGTTCTGGGAGCACCCCAATCAGGTGCGCATCATGCTCTGGGAGATGGCCTCGGGCGATGACCGCGTCGAACGTGCAATGCAAGGCTTTTACGACGGGATGGCTCGAGCGCTCGCGACCCTGCCGGCAAAGGCCCGGTCTACCAAGCCGGGGCGAGACCCACGCGATGTATACGTGTCGATACTCGGGGCCCTGGTCGTCTACTTCTTTCGCGATCCCGCCATCAAGAGGCTCTTTGGAGCGAACCGTTTCACCGAAGCCGACCGGAAACGCAGGCGCGAGCACATGGCCGCGCTCCTCGACCTGATGCTTTGAGCGAATGTCCGGTGGATCCGGTCTGGCCGGCGAAGTAGAGTCTGCTCGCTCATGGGCGCCGAATTCGTTCACCTTCACGTTCACAGCGAGTTCTCGATGTTGGACGGGGCCATTCGGATTCCGCAGCTCGTCGAGAGCGTCGGGAAGATGGAGATGCCCGCCGTCGCCCTGACCGACAACGGCAACATGTTCGGCGCCGTCCAACTGGTGCGCGCGTGCAAGAAGACCAAGGTCAAGCCGATCCTCGGCTGCGAGGTGAGCTTCACGTCCGGCGATCGCCGCGACCCGAACAACCACGAGCTCCATCACCTGCTGCTGCTCGCAAGCTCCCAGGAGGGCTACCAGAACCTGGTGCGCTTGGTGAGCGCCGGCTGGGTCGATGGGATGGCGGTCCACGATGAGCCGCGCATCGATTTCGAAGTGCTTCAGAAGCACAGCAAAGGCGTCGTGGGCATGAGCGCCTGCATGGGCGGTCACGTGGCGCAGGAGATCCTCAACAAGGGGCCCGAAGTCGGGCGCGAAGCTCTTGCAAAGCTTCGCGATTCGTTCGACCCCGGCTACTTCTTCGTCGAGATTCAGGATCACGGCTTCCCCGAGAACCGACCGCTCAACCAGGTTCTGGGACGGCTGGCCAAGGAGCTCGACCTGCCCCTGGTGGGCACGAACGACTGCCACTACCTGGAGCGTCAGTCCGCGCACGCACAGCTCGTGCTCCAGTGCATCGGCGCGGGGCGCAGCGTTCGCGAAATGGAAGCGGTTCACCACCACTCCTCCGAGCTCTACCTCAAGACGCCCGACCAGATGATCAACCTCTTTGCCCAGGTCCCTGAGGCGGCGAAGAACACGCTTTTGATCGCGGAAATGTGCGCCGGCCGGGCCACGCCCCTGGCCAAGCCGAGGCTGCCGCGGTTTTCGGTGCCAGGCGGCGCGAGCGAGGAAGACTACCTGCGCGCCCTCTCGGTCGCGGGCCTCGGGCGGCGCATGATGGAGATGGGGGAGCGCGGCGAAACCTTCGAAGACGGCGCTTATCACGGCCGGCTCGAGCTCGAGCTCGAGGTCATCTTGAAGATGGGGTTCGCCGGCTACTTCTTGATCGTTCAAGACTTCATCAACTGGGCGAAGGACAACGGCGTTCCCGTCGGGCCCGGGCGTGGCTCCGGCGCGGGTTCGCTCGTGGCCTGGGCGCTTCGCATCACGGACCTGAACCCGATCACACACGGGCTTCTCTTCGAGCGGTTCCTCAACCCGGAGCGCGTGTCGATGCCGGACTTCGACATCGACTTCTGCATGGATCAGCGCGACCGCGTCATTCAATACGTGCGGGACAAGTACGGCCAGGCGAGCGTCGGCCAAATCGCGACCTTCCATCAGCTCAAGAGCCGGAGCGTCGTCCGCGACGTGGGGCGCGTCATGGGCATGACGCCGGGCGAAGCCGGCTTGATCGCCACGATGATTCCGGAGCCGGTGGGCGGGAAGAGCGTTTCGATCGGTGATGCGCTCGCGCAGGAAGCGCGGCTCAAGAGCGCGTACGAACAGGACCAGCAGGCCCACGAGCTGCTCGACACGGCGCAAGAGCTCGAAAACCTGACGCGGCATGCGGGCATGCACGCGGCGGGAGTCGTGATCAGCGAGGGCCCGATCTGGGATCACGTCCCGGTCTTTTGTCCGGAAAAAGACGTCTACGTCACGCAGTACCACAAGGACGACGTCGAAGCGGCGGGTCTGGTGAAGTTCGACTTTCTCGGGCTTCGAACGCTGACCGTCATCGACATCGCCACCAAGCTGATCGACCGACGCCCCGATCGCCAAGGAGAGCCGTTCCGGATCGACCAGGTGCCCATGGACGACGACGCGACTTACGCGTTGCTGCAGTCGGGCGAGACGACCAACGTGTTTCAGCTCGAGTCGAGCGGCATGCAGAACTTGTTCAAGCAGCTCCGTCCCGACCGGTTCGACGACATCGTGGCTGCAGTTGCGCTCTACCGCCCTGGCCCGATGGGCGCGCAGATGGACAAGGACTTCGTCCATCGCAAGCACGGCCGGCAGCAGGTTCAATACCCGCACCCCTCGCTCGAAGGCATCCTGCGGGAGACGCGAGGCGTCATCGTCTACCAGGAGCAGGTCATGCAGATCGCCCAGGAGATGGCAGGGTACTCGCTCGGTGGCGCCGACCTCTTGCGGCGGGCGATGGGCAAGAAGAAGGCCTCCGAGATGGACAAGCAAAAGGCCATCTTCATCGAAGGCGCGACGGAGCGCGGGCACACGCAGGAAAAGGCCGAAGAAGTCTTCGACCTGATGGCGTACTTCGCCGGATACGGCTTCAACAAGAGTCACTCGGCGGCCTACGCGCTCATCACGTACCAGACGGCCCATCTCAAGTCTCACTATCCGGTCGAATTCACCTGCGCGACGCTGACGGCCGACAAAGAGAAGATCGACAAGGTCGTGCGCACGGTCGCCGAGGCGCGCTCGATGGGCATCACGGTCATGCCGCCCGACGTGAACGAATCCGAAATCGAGTTCACCGTCGTCTACAACCCCGACGACGCCCAGGATGTCGTGCGTCTTCGGCACAAGCCGGTTTGCCACGACGGCGAAGTCCACGACCCGATGGGGCCGAAGATTCGCTTTGGACTGGGCGCGATCAAAGGCGTTGGTACAGGGGCGGTCGAAGCGATTCTCGAAGCGCGCCAAGGCGAGCCCGACGAAGAAGGCGGGCAAGCGCACGAACGCCCGTTCGTGGACCTCTTTGATTTCTGCGCGCGGGTCGACCTGAGGCGAGTGAACAAGAGCGTGATCGAAGCGCTCGTGCAATGCGGGGCGTTCGATACGGTCCACCAGGCCATCGATGTGCATCGCTCGCAGTCGTTCGTGGCCATCGAATCGGCAATCGAACGCGGCAAGCGCATTCAGGCAGAGCGGTCGAGCGGCCAAGAGAGCCTATTCGGATTGATGGGCGGCGAAGAAGAGGGGCAGGTCTACGAGCACCCCGGAGGGAGCTTTCCGGCGCTGGACCCTTGGGATTCGCGGGACCAGCTGTCTCGGGAGAAAGGCACGCTCGGCTTCTACGTTTCAGGACATCCTCTGGACCGCTACCGGGGAGAGCTCCTTCGCTTTTGCGATGCGACGACCGAGAGTGCAGCCCAACTCGCGAACAACCGCCAGATCACGGTCGGCGGTACGGTCGAAGGCTACCGCGAACGCCGAACCAAGATGGGCCACACGATGGCCTTCTTCCACATCGAAGACGCGCTCGGCCGCATCGAGGTCATCGTGCGCCCGAAGCCGCTCGAGAAAGCCGGTATCCGCGAAGCGTTGCAGTCGGGCGAGCCCATCTTGCTCGGCGGCCGCGTGAAGCACGAACAGGATCGCAACGACGAGAGCGCTGCACCGGAAGCCAAGATCCTCCTCGAAGAGGCGACGCTCCTCAGCGAAGCCCTTCAAGAGCGCACCAAATCGATTACCGTTCGTCTCACGGTCGAAACCATCGACCGAACGAAGCTCGACTCTCTTCGCTCGATGCTCGAGAAGTACCCCGGGCCCTGCCCCGTGACCCTCGAGCTCGACTCCCCCGGCGACTGGCGCGTCAACCTCGCCGAGACCGGCCTGTTCGTCGACGCAAGCGACGCACTGCTCACGGGCCTCGAGCGCCTCTTCGGAACCAAAGTTTGCGAGCTGCACTAGCGCGTGCCTTCTGAGCCTCAAACCGAAAAAGAATTGCTAGCGCGCGCCTGGGACGTCGCCGGTCTCACGCTCGGGGAGCTCGGGGCGCGGGTCGGCGTCGACGTGCCGGCCGAATCGGTTCGGGCCAAGGGCGTCGCCGGGCAGATTCTCGAAAAGGCATTGGGCGCAACGGCGGGCTCCCGGGCGGAACCCGATTTCGTGACGCTCGGAATCGAGCTCAAGACGATCCCGCTCGACGCAACGGGCAAGCCCAAAGAATCGACGTTCGTTTGCTCGATCTCGCTCTCGGCCATGGCCGATACCGATTGGGAACGCAGCACCGTTTCGAAGAAGCTCGCCAAGGTGCTGTTCGTCCCCGTAGAGGCCGCCTCAAAGACCCCGCTCCGCGATCGGAGAGTGGGACGCGCCTATCGCTGGTCGCCCAGCGCGGAGGAGCAGCGGCTCATGCGTGCGGACTGGGAGCGACTTGCCCTGATGATCGCCGCCGGTGACGTCGAACGCATCACGGGTCATCTCGGCGAGGTCCTGCAAGTGCGTCCGAAGGCTCCTCACGGACGCAGTCGGCGAAGAGCTCCAGACGAAGAAGGTGCGGTACAGTGGACGATGCCGCGCGGTTTCTACTTGCGACCAGCGTTTACCCGAGCGGTTCTCGCGCGGCTGCGCGCCGAGGAGTGACGAAGTCCGAGCTTCGGCGCCCGAGTGATAGGCGCACGGTCAGCTGACAAAGGGCGATGGCGGCGGCGGGTTGCTGCTGCGGTTGCGAGCGACTTCGGGCGGCAGCTCGTAGACGCGCGAGATGTCGTCCCAAAGCGTTGCACCCGGCTCGATGGCGTTCTTTCCAGTGTACGGCGAAGCCGCGGTCAGCGCGCGCGAAACCAGAAGCCGGAATGGCGATAAGGCGACTTTGCGCACCCGAGAGCGACTTCGTAGCTCGTCCATATACGCCGCTCGGGAGATGCGTTGGAAACCGAGCATCTGCTCGCTGTAGTTTTCCTCCATCCAACATTCGTAGAACCAACCGTCCTTGGTCGAGAGCTTCGGACTCGGCCGAAACGCCTTTTCGGGGGGCATGGCCATGCCGACTGCGCCGAACACCTCACCGCGCAGCTGGCGAGCGGTGACTTTCCAAGACTGGTCGCCGCCGATCAGGAAAAGATGGCCATCGTGCTGTTGTGCCGCGGCGGAAGCGATGGCGCGCGCAGCATCTCTGACGTCGACGCCGTGCTCGGGCTGGTCGAGCGACACCATGAAGACGAAGGGCCGATAGCTCGGGTGCTCAGGCATGAGATTTTGAAGATCCATGACGGCGCCAAGCCGCAACGAGCACTGGCGGAGGCCGGAATGGCGAAGCCAGCTCTCCACCGTGAGTTTCTGCAAGCCGTAGTTGTCGTCCGGCGAGCAGGGATCGGTCGAGCGCCGCACTGGGTTCTCCGGTGAGCATGGACCAAACGCGGCGTAGCTCGACACGAAGACAAAGAACGCATTCGGCGCATGCCGCTTCGTCGCAAAGATCAGATGCTCCGTGCCGCCGAGGTTCACCGCTTCGGCGAGCTCGGGCTCCGCATAGGAAACCGGCGCCACGATTGCGGCGCAGTGCACCACGACATCGGGCTTTACGCGCGCGACGAGCCGGGTGACTGCGCTGGCGTCGGTGAGGTCACATGCCTCGAAGCGAATGTCGGTCGGGATTCCATCGGACCGCACGTCGGTGGCAACGACTTCCATCCCCCGGCGTGCCAGCGCCCCGATCGCGTAGCTGCCAACCTTGCCCGCGGCCCCAGTTAATAGTGCGGTCCTGCTCATG
>CBESWY010000081.1:0-11982 GCA_965533395.1 uncultured Myxococcales bacterium | reverse complement strand
AATGCCGCCGCAGGCTCGCTGCTCGGGGTCAACCATGAAGATCTGATTGGCGAACCCTTCGAGCATGCGATTCCCGATGAGTCCAGCCCAAGCACCTATCGGGTGCAGCAGCCGAACGGCACAGTTTCTCTACTCACCGCCACGGCCATCGTGTCGATCTGGGATGGGGGCGACGCGACCATCATTCAGATGCAGCCAGCGTTCCGCCCGAGCGTTGCTCCGAGCGCCTCATCGAGCGCGCCGCCCGCGATGATTGGGCCTCGCGTCTCCGAGGATCGCCTCCGAACCGTTGGACGCCTCGCCGCTGGTCTAGCCCACGACATCAACAACCCGCTCACATTCGTCCTCGCGAACCTCGAAAGCCTTCGCGAATCCTATCAAGCCATCCGTCGATTCATTCGAAAGCTGAGGGTCGATCTGGCGACCCGGGAAGCGATTACGCCACACTCGTTCGAGCAAATCGCGGCAGACTCCAACCTGCAGGAGGTCATCGACGACGCGGCCGACATGCTGACCGACTGCTACAAAGGCATGCACCGAATTCAAGACATCGCGCGCAGCCTCGGAACCTTTTCGCGCGCCGACGAGGGTCAGGCCGAGATGCTGGACATCACGCGCATCGTCGATGACGCATGCGCCATGGTCTTCAACCAGATCCGCTATCGTGCGCGCCTGGTGAAGCGATTCGAGCCCGTACCGCTGATCGGCGCCTACCCGGGTCGCATCGCCCAAGCGCTCGTCAACTTGCTCACCAACGCGGCGGAAGCCATCGAGGGTGGCGCCTACGAGAAGCACCGAATCGTGGTTTCGACACGGGTGGTGGGCGAGCACGTCGTCGTCGCTGTGAGCGATACGGGCAGCGGAATTGGCGACGAGCACCGCGATCGGATCTTTACCCAGGGGTTCACCACCAAAGCGCACTCCGGCGGAATGGGGCTTGGACTCAGCGCCTGTCAGCGCATTGCGAACGAGCACGGCGGGCGGCTCGACGTTCAGCATCTTCCCGACGGGGGAACATGCTTCGAGATGGTCCTGCCGTTTGAAACGGGGCTCACCGTCATCGAGAGACGGCGTGAAAGCCGACCCATCTCGGAGAGCCCACACGAACGATCGCGAATTCTAATTGTCGACGACGACGCGATGGTGCTCTCCGCGCTCCGCCGGCGCTTGCAGGGCCGCTACGATGTCGTGACGGTCCTCGGCGGGGTCGAAGCCCTTGCGCGCCTCTCCGAAGACCCGCAGTTCGACTCGATCATTTGTGACCTGATGATGCCGGAAGTGGATGGGAAATCCATCTACGACGCAATCAAGAAGGAGCATCCCGAGCTCATCGACCGGATCGTGTTCATGAGCGGCGGCGCGTTCACGCCTCGCCTACGCAAGTTCGCCTCGGCCGTGTCCAACCCCGTCCTTCAGAAGCCAGTGAGCCGCGACGAGCTCGAGGCGATGATCTGCGCGCCACGTGAGGACGCTGCGGCCGAGCGACCCTCAGTCGTCCCGGAGGCCTAGCTCTTTCATCTTGTTCTGCAGGCTCTTGCGCGAAATCTTCAGGAGCCGCGCCGTGTGGGTGACGTTGCCCCCGGTTTGATCGAGCGCGCGCCCGATGAACTCGCGCTCAAGCTTGAGCGTGGCCTCACGAACCGCTTCCTTGAGCCCCGTCGTTCCAGGAGTGGCCGCGACGTCCGGGACGAGGCCGGCGCCGACCGGGCCCTCCGTCTCACGAACCTCCGCCGGAAGATGCTGCGTCCCCACCTCGCCATCTTCAGCAAAGATCATGCACCGTTCGACCACGTTCTCCAGCTCTCGGATGTTTCCAGGCCAGGCGTAGTCGAGAAGGTGCTTTCTCGCCTGGTCATCAAAGCCCGTTACGGAACGGTCGAGCTTGTCGTTGAATTTGCGTACGAAGTGCTCGAGAAGCAGGGGGATGTCGCTCGGGCGGGCGCGCAAGGGCGGCAGGTGCACGTGGACGACATTGAGGCGGTAGTAGAGATCTTCCCGAAATCCGCCTTCGGCAATGCGCGCCTTCAGGTTTCGGTTGGTCGCTGCGACCAGGCGGATGTCGACCGTGATCGTCTTGATTCCGCCCACCCGTTCGAACTGCTGCTCCTGCAGCGCCCGTAACAGCTTCACCTGCATACTGACCGGAATCTCGGCGATCTCGTCGAGAAACAAAGTGCCCCCGTCGGCAAGCTCGAAGCGACCCGGCTTGCTGGTCACCGCCCCGGTGAAGGCGCCCCTCTCGTACCCAAACAGCTCGCTCTCGAGTAGGTCCGGCGGGATGGCGGCGCAGTTGACGCTCACGAAAGGCTTGTTCTTGCGCGCGCTGTTTTCGTGGAGCGCTCTGGCGATCAGCTCCTTGCCAGTTCCGCTCTCACCGGTGATGAGGACCGTGCTGGGCGTGTCCGCGACCTTCTCGATGACATCGTACACTTCGTGCATCGGCTCGGATTCCCCGATGATCCGATAGCGGCCCCGTTCGTTTGGGTCTCCGCTGACGTGCTTCTGGGAGAGCTCGCGCGTGCGCGCTGCCTTTGCGACGACTGCCCGAAACTCCGCCCTATCGAAAGGCTTGGTCACGTAGTCGAACGCACCGAGCTTGAGCGCCTCCACCGCCGTGTCGACGGTTCCGTGCGCGGTGATCATGATCACCGGCACGTTCGGGAAGCGCCCTCCAACCGCCTTCAGCACCTGCATGCCGTCGAGCTTCGGCATGCGCAGGTCGGTGATCAGCACATCGATATGATGCTCGGCGAGGGCTTTGAGCACGGCCTCTCCGTCGGAGACGCAGTGGACTTCATACCCATCGTGCTGCAGCTGCGCCCTCAGGATGCGGCGCAGGTTGTCCTCGTCGTCTGCAACGAGGACCTGTTTGGTTTCGACCACGGCCCGGAGTGTAGTGCAGCCCGGTCCGCTGTACACAGATGCTTCGGCCGCGCTCAGCTCGCGACGCTCAGGCGCTGCTGGGCAGCCCGAATTACGGTCGCTCGTCGCTTTCGCGCCCGCTCGTACTCCAGAACTGCGATGGCCTGCGGCCCAGACAGCCTCCGGACACGGTTCACCACGTCTTTGGCGGCGAGCTGGTCATAGTTGCGCAGTGGGGCGTCCGCCAACTTGGCTGCAGCCTTCGCGGGCCTGGCTTTCGCGGGCCTGGGCTTCTTTGCGGCCTTCGCGGCCGCAGGCTTCGCAGGCCTTGCGGGCGTTGTCGCCTGCTCGAGGCGTTCATCGACCCGGCTTTGCGCCTTGGCCAGCAGGTCCTTCGCCGAACCGAGCACCGTCACCTCTACGGCGTCCGGCCGTAGTGCGTCGCGGGTGCTCAGGGCCTGCCGCTCGGCTCGATCGAAGCGCTCCTTCAGCGCGGCGACGTAGGCGTCCCGGGTTTGGAGAACGAGTCGCTGCCAATCGAGCGCTTCCTCTTGCAAAGCCTTGCGAAAAGCTTGCGTGGAACCGCCCGTGGTGCTCGCGAGCTTGCTCCCAGCAGCCCCGATATCCTTCACGAATGTGACACCCGCCTCCCGCGATTCCGCGAGAAAGATCTCACCGGCACCCCGCGTCTGCTGGAACCAGAGCGTCCCCTGCTTTTGTAGCCGAGTGCTGCTCCGGCGAAGTTGGTCGTTGCGAGTCATTTCTCTATCCTCCTTGGATGACGCGTCGCGTTATCCGGATCCAAGATAGCTACGAACTGGCTCCCGTCAAGATCCGCACGAAACCAGGAACCTTTTCGCCACTTCGCCTAGACTTTAGGGCTAGTGTTGGGTGTGTCCGTACGAACGCTGGTCGTCGACGACTCGAGCTCCGTACGGAAGCTCCTGAGTGAGCTTCTGCGCGAGCGTGATCACGAAGTGACGACCGTCGGGACGGCCGAGGAGGCGCTCGAGGCCCATCTCCGGGAACCCTTTCAACTCATGCTGGTCGACTGGACGCTTCCGGGCATGTCCGGGCTCGATCTGTGCCGAACCGTGCGGAGTCGACCGGGCGGCGATCATGTCGTGATCCTCGTCATCACGGGCCGCAACCGCGCCGAAGACTTACACACGGTCCTCGACGCGGGTGCGACCGACTACCTTTCGAAGCCCATCGATCCGGAGATCCTCGGAACCCGCCTACTCATCGCCGAGCGCGCGATCGTGGACAGCCATCGCCGCGCCGAAGAGCGACAAGAGATGGAGTCGCGCCTCGCTTTCGCCGACCGCATGGCGTCGATCGGCACCTTGACCGCGGGTGTCGCGCACGAGCTCAACAACCCGCTGATGTATGTGCTTTCCAACCTACGTCTGACTCGGGAAGAGATCGATGCCCGCGCGGAAGCCGAGTCCCTAGAGCTCGCGAAGCAGCAGCTGGATGAGGCCATCCACGGCGCGATCCGAATGCAGAGCATCGTGCGCGACCTCAAGACCTTCTCGCGTGTCGACGACGAGCAGCGAGGCAACGTCGACATCCAAACCGTCGTTCAATCCTCGATCAACATCTCTTGGAACGAAATCCGCCACCGCGCGACTCTCCAGCGGGATTTCGGCAATACCCCCATGGTGGACGTCAACGAGTCCCGGCTCGGGCAGGTGTTTTTGAATCTGCTGATCAACGCGGCCCAGGCGATGCCGGAGCGGGCCGTTGCCGAAAATCGCATCACCCTTCGCACCCATACCGACGGAGATGGCTGGGCGGTAGTCGAAGTCGCCGACAACGGCACGGGCATCGAGCCGGATCGGATGAGCCACGTCTTCGAGCCCTTCTTCACGACAAAGGCCGTCTCCGAGGGCACCGGTCTGGGTTTGTCAATTTGCAGGGATATCGTTCGAGACGCCGGGGGTACCATCGAGGCTCGGAGTGAGGCCGGCCGGGGAAGCACGTTCGTCGTGCGCCTGCCAGCATCCACCCGGGCAGACGTTCCAGAGCCAACGCAGGCGCCACCAACGGTGACGGTCGGAGCCAGCGCAACGGTCATCGTGATCGACGACGAGCCCTTGGTTGGACGCTCGATTCGACGCGCGCTTCGTGGCCACGAAGTGGAGGTGTTTTCGAGCGGCAAAGCTGCGATCGCGCGCCTTTGTTCCGACGAGCCCTTCGACGTCGTGTTCTGCGACCTGATGATGCCCGAGGTAAGCGGAATGGATGTGTTCCGTCAGGTCTCGGAGCGACGACCGGAGCTCGCCTCGCGTTTCGTGTTCATGACCGGCGGTGCATTTACGCGGCAGGCTCGTTCGTTCCTGAAGAAGACGAGGCTGACCTGCCTCGAAAAGCCCTTCGAGCTTCGTCAGATCCGTGAGCTGGTTAGGGAGCGCGCAGAAGGCGCTTCTTCCAATCTAGTGGCGATGGGTGGACTCGAACCACCGACCTAGCGCGTATGAAACGCCCGCTCTAACCACCTGAGCTACATCGCCAGAGGGCCGCGAGTATAGGCAGGTGCGCGTCGCGCGCAATGTGGGCTCGGGCGCGGCTCCGGGTTCCGTGCTTGGCAGGGCACAGGGATTGGTTTATGGCCGGGGTCGTGTTTAGAAGACTCTGTTTGTTCGCTGTTTTCTGCCTTGCCTTTCTCGCGCAGCCAACCGCCACCTTCGCCCAGTCCGGCGGCTGGGGCGAGCCGATCAAGTCGCCGAGCAAACCGGCTGCCGCGGTCGAACCCGAACCCGAGCGCGTGCCCCAGCCGGCACCGGAGCCCGAGTCTGCGGAGCCAGCCGAGCCTGCGCGAACGGAGCCCAATCCGGACTGGGCCGATGCGCCTCCGACCGAGAGCGAGCAGCGTTCGGCGACGAATCCGGACTGGGTTGAAGAGACCGAAGCGCCGCCGGTTGGCACGATGAAGGACCGCGCTTCGGAGGTCTACGGTATCCGCTACGCGAATCGAAACCTCACCATGCCGCGGGGTATGATGCGCGGCACCTTCGACACGGTGGTGGGCCGCCGGACGGAGGAAGCGCAAGGTATGAGCCAGCCCTTTGGCCCGACCGGCACGATTTCCACGATGAACTTCGGCGTCGCGATCAGCCTTGCCAAAGACTTCGAGCTGGGATTCTCCCGATATCGAATGGGGTCTTTCCCCGGCGTGAGCATCTTCCCGACCTTTGGATTTGGCGGAGAAGGACTGATCACCTTCAGCATGTCGCCAGATGCAAAGTTTGGGGACATCCCGCTTTATGCGCGCTTCGAGGCGCTTTCGTCCGAGCACGTGAAGCTCGCGTTCGATGCGGTGTTCCGGATTCCAAGCCGCACCGAGTTTGGCTTTCTCGGCGGGATTCCGCTGCGCTTCATCATCCAAGAACGGTTTTCGTTCGACACCGGTTTCGAGTTCACGATCGACACCAATCCCGCAGGCCCGTCGGTCTGGTCGCTCAACATTCCGGTCACCTTCATCGCCAACGCCACCGACCAGCTCTTCATCAAGGTCAACAGCGGCATGAACCTCTTCGACCTCAGCCAAACGATTCGCAGCGTGACCTCGGGGCTCGTCAACGGCCCCTTCTACTTCATTCCGCTTGGCCTTGCCGCCGGTTATACGGTCGAAGCTCGTAGCACGATGATGGACGTTTTTGCGAGCTTCCGCTTTCCGGCGTTCTACGGTTTCACTACCCGCGAGTCCCAGCTGAGCGCAGAGACCTGGCAGGTCACCATCGGCCTCAACATCTACTCGCCCGTTCTGTTCAAGAGGAACGCGCTCTGATGATCTACCGGCTAGGCGAGCGCTGCGTGCAGATCGAGGGTGAAGTGTACGTGGCGCCGTCGGCCGACGTGATCGGCTCGGTCGTTTTGAAAGACAAGTGCAGCGTCTGGTTCAACGCGGTGCTTCGAGGCGACTCCGATGCGCTGATCGTGGGCGAAGAGACCAACATCCAAGACTCGGCCGTCCTCCACACCGACCCCGGCATTCGACTTGTCCTCGGACGCGGAGTCACCGTCGGCCACCACGCGACCGTGCATGGCTGCCAGGTTGGCGACTTCAGCCTGATCGGCATCAACGCGGTGGTGCTCAACCATGCGAAAATCGGCAAGTACTGCACCATCGGTGCAAATGCGCTGATCACACAGGGGCAAGAAATCCCCGACTATTCCGTAGTGCTCGGCTCTCCGGGGAAGGTGGTTCGGACCCTCGATCCAAGCAAAGGCGACGGGCTCGAAAAGAGCGCAGCGGGTTACGTGCGTCGCGCGAGGGAGTACCTCGACGCGCTCAGCGCCGACGATCGCTTCATGTGATCAGATTCGATCGAGGAGCGTTCGCTCGCCGAGCTCTTCGCAGAGCGATTGCAGCGCCGGACGATCGGGGCCGGTCCAGCGAAGCTCGTTCAACGACTCCGAGATCGGCACGTCGGTACGCAACGTCGCGAGCGTTCGATACAGCATGGCGTCTTCGCGATGCTCCCGGAGGTTCGCCGCGAGTGTCGGCGCGCCACGAACCTTCACGCCCCAGGCCTGGTGATCCTCCGGAATGTTCTCGAGGTGCACGAGCTTCCCGAGAACGGTAGCCGCGCTCTTCGCGCCCCAGCGCGCAATGCCAGGGATGCCATCCGCCGCATCGCCCACCAACGCCAAGTAGTCGGGGATCGATTCCGGCGACACGCCGAATTTCCCGCGGACACCGTCTGCATCCAAGACGATCTCGCGCCGTCGATCGAGCGTCACCACCTCGTTCGTGCGCACACACTGACAGAGGTCTTTGTCCGGCGAGCAGATCACGACCTGCTCGACCTCGGGCGCGTCGCGAAATTTGGCAGCGGCCGAGGCCAGCGCATCGTCCGCCTCGAAATCCACCATCGGCCAGGTCGCCATTCCGAGCGCCCGGCTTGCGCGCTCCACGAGCGGGAACTGAGCGAAGAGCTCGGGCTCCAGGCCTTCGCCGGTCTTGTAGCCGGCGAAGAGCTGATTTCGGAAGGACTCGACGGTCTGGTCGAACGCGCAGCCGATATGTGTGACCTCGGTGTCGCGGAGCATCGAGGCCATCGATCGCAAAAACCCACGGGTCGCGCCGACTTCTTGTCCGGCGGGCGATCTCGCCTCCGGCGCTCCGAACCAGGATCGAAAGAGCTCGTAGGTTCCGTCGATCAGATGCACTTTCATGAGTCGCTCTTATCGCAGTTCAACGCCCCCGCACCATGCAGTCGGCAGAAGGACCGGCATTCCGAGGACTTGTGGAACGATCTTCCACCCGCAGCAGAAGGCCTATCCACGCGGAACAGACGTGTGGTCGTAGGGTGAGGTGTAAGAAATAAACCACACGGTTACCCCAAATCTTGCGGTTTATTTTTTGTATACCCCAATATCTTGTACCATCTCAGTTGTTGCCATACATGGGGTGTCATCTAATGCGATTCGGGCAAAGCCTTTTTATGACGCGATGCGAAATCGCCGAATTAACCCCTGTTCATGGCTCTCAACTGCTTGATATTACATTTGAAAAGAAGAAAGCACATGGGGCCGATCGTTTCTGCTTGACTGAGACTGCCCCGCGGAGCTACTTCGCAGGCTCTCCCCAAGCGGTTGTGGTGGCTAGGAGGCTGCCAGCGCAACCTATTGTGGGGCGATTGTGGATAGTGGGTGGTTCGCCTGGGGACTCGAGGTGAATTCTTCCTGGATGGTGAGTTGCGTCCGGTTGGAGGTATGCTGTGGCATTGGATACGAGGGGAATGACTAGCAATTTGGAGATCGAAGGCGCCCGGCGAGCCGAAGTTTCGCAGAAATCCGGCGGTCTTTCGATGGAACGCAGGCTGACCCAGCCCGGCATCGAACCGCTCGACGCGGTGGAGTACGTCCTGCGAGACAGCCAGATCACCAACTCGGACGGCTCGGTCGTCTTCGAGCTCAAGGGGGCGCAGGTTCCTGAGGGGTGGAGTCAGCTCGCGACCGACATCGCAGTCTCCAAGTATTTCCGCAAAGCCGGCATCAACGGCGACAAAAATCTGGGCGAGCGCAGCGTCCGCCAGCTCGTCTACCGCGTGGCGCACAGCCTCCGCGAGGCCGGTGACCGGTTTGGCGGCTACTTCGCCGACCAGGACGCAGCAGACACTTTCGAGGCCGAGCTCTCTCACCTCCTGATTCATCAGAAAGCCGCATTCAACTCCCCGGTCTGGTTCAACTGCGGCCTCTATCAGCGCTATGGCATCGAAGGGTCGGGCGGCAACTACGCCTGGGACCCCGAGCGCGACGTGATCTTCGAGACCAGCACGGCGTACGAGAACCCACAGTGCTCCGCCTGCTTCATTCAAGCCGTCAACGACGACCTGATGGCGATCTACGAGCTCATCAAGAACGAGGCGCGCCTTTTCAAGTACGGCTCTGGCACGGGCACCAACTTCTCGAAGATCCGCGGCAAGCAGGAGAAGCTTTCCGGCGGCGGTACCTCGAGCGGGCTGATGAGCTTCCTCGAGGTTCTCGATCGAGCGGCAGGCGCCACCAAGTCCGGAGGCACCACCCGCCGCGCTGCGAAGATGGTCTGTCTCGATATGGATCATCCGGAGATCGTCGACTTCATCGAGTGGAAGGTTCGCGAAGAGAAGAAGGCGCGGGCGCTGATCGAAGCCGGCTACGACTCTGACTTCAACGGCGACGCCTATCACACGGTCTCCGGTCAGAACTCGAACAACTCCATTCGCGTAACCGACGAGTTCATGAAGGCAGTCGAAACAGACGGTGAGTGGAAGACGACCCTGCGTACCAGTGGCGAAGTGTGCGAGACGTACCGTGCGCGCGACATCTGGCGAAAGCTTGCTCAAGCTGCCTGGGGCTGCGCCGACCCTGGCGTCCAATACGACACCACGATCAACGACTGGCACACCTGTCCGAACACCGACCGCATCAACGCCTCGAACCCGTGCTCGGAGTACATGTTCCTCGACAACTCGGCCTGTAATCTAGCGTCGATCAACCTGTCGAAGTTCCTCGATGCGGAGGGACGCTTCGACATCGAAGGTTATCGCCAGGCGATCCGCGTCCTCATCACCGCGATGGACATCGCGGTCGACTTCGCAAGCTACCCGACAAACGAAATCGCCAAGAACAGCCATAATTTCAGGCCTCTCGGCCTGGGCTACGCCAATCTCGGCACCTTGCTGATGCAGCTCGGGATTCCCTACGACAGCGACGAGGGTCGGACGATCTGCGCAGCGCTCACCTCGATCCTCTGCGGACATGCATACGCCACCTCCTCGGAGATCGCTGCGAGCAAGGGCCCGTTCGGCGGATTCCAGCGCAACCGCCAGCCGATGCTTCGGGTCATGGGCAAGCACCGTGAAGCTGCCTACCGCATCAACGAGACCGGCGGCCCGGGGATGACCGACGAGGAGCAAACCCCTTGCCCGCCCGAGCTCATCCAGGCCGCACAGGAGGACTGGGACTTGGCTTGCAAGCTCGGCGAGCTCTACGGCTACCGCAATTCACAAACCACCGTGCTCGCGCCAACCGGAACGATCGGTCTTCTGATGGACTGCGACACGACTGGCATCGAGCCTGACTTCGCGCTGGTCAAGTTCAAGAAGCTCGCAGGCGGCGGTTATTTCAAGATCGTCAACCAGAGCGTTCCAAACGCACTCAAGCGGCTCGGCTACACCGACGCGCAGCTCGCAGACATCGTTTCGTATGTGACGGGAACCAACACCTTCACCGGCGCCCCACACTGCGGTCGGAAGGCCCTGCTTCAAAACGGCCTGACGGAGCGTGAAATCGAAAAGGCCGAAGCAGCCCTTCGTGGCGTGTTCGATGTCGGCTTTGCACTGGCGCCCTGGGTCATCGGGACCGAAGCCTACGAGCGTCTTGGTATCGACGCGGCCACCTACAACAAGCCGGGCTTCCATCTGCTTCGGTTCTGGGGTCACAGCGACAAAGCGATCGGCGAGCTGAACGACGTCGTCATCGGCCGGATGACGGTGGAAGGCGCGCCCCACCTCAGGGCCGAGCACCTTCCGGTGTTCGACTGCGCCAACCGCTGCGGCAAGATCGGCGAGCGGTTCATCGACCCCATGGCGCACGTCCACATGATGGCGGCGGCGCAGCCATTCCTTTCGGGCGCGATCTCCAAGACGGTGAACCTGCCCAGCGAAGCGACGATCGAAGACGTCGAAGAGATCTACGAAGAGGGTTGGAAGCTCGGTCTCAAGGCGATTGCGCTCTATCGGGACGGCTCGAAGTCCTCTCAGCCGCTCAACACCAAGGGCGACTCCAAGGGCGAGGAAAAGGAAGACGCGAGCGCAGAGGCGAAGGCGACCGCCCAGGCCATCGAAGCGCCGGTTCAGGAGTGGCTCACGCCCCCAAGCACTCGGCGCCATCGTCTTCCAAAGAAGCGAAGCGGGTTCACTCAGGAGGCCCGGGTCGGAGGTCACAAAGTCTTCCTTCGCACGGGTGAATACGTGGACGGCTCGCTCGGAGAAATCTTCGTCGACATGCACAAGGAAGGCGCTGCGTTCCGCTCGCTGATGAACTGCTTCGCGATCAGTGTCTCGATGGGCCTTCAGCACGGCGTGCCGCTCGATGCCTACGTCCGGCAGTTCACGTTCACGCGCTTCGAGCCGCAGGGCATCGTCGAAGGTCATCCGAACATCAAGTTCTCCACGTCGATCATCGACTACGTATTCCGCGTGCTCGGTGTCGAATACCTCAAGCAATACGACTTTGCGCAGGTGCCACCGAAGGAGGAGCAGGAAGAGCTCCAAAACCCAACCGACGTGGCTGCTGTTCAACGACTGGAAGGGTCGCAGCCAAGTGAGCCGCCTCCTGCCATCGAGCCGGCTGAGCAGGTCACGTTCGGTTTCGACGATGGGGCCCCGCAGGCCAACGCCCTCGACCAACAGCTCGGCGAGATGATGGGCGATGCCCCGATGTGCGATAAATGCGGGCACATCACGGTGCGCAACGGGGCTTGTTATCGCTGCCTGAACTGCGGCAACAGCATGGGCTGCAGCTGACGGGGCGATCCGCCGCCATCTGTCGGCTTACGTCCTCGAACCTTCGCTGCGAAATACGTACGTATTCCTCGCTACGGCTCTCCGGGCGCGCTCGACAGCT
>CBESWY010000080.1:0-12055 GCA_965533395.1 uncultured Myxococcales bacterium | reverse complement strand
GACCTTGTCGAGCATCGCCTTTGTTTCCATCAACTTAGCGGTGATTTCTTCGACTTCTTCGAGGCTGGTCGCGTTGGTGATTCGAATCTGATGGTCGGTCAGCTCGCGGGATAGCTCTTCGAAGCCCGGAAGGAACTCGTGGAGGGGCGGGTCGATGAGCCGAATGATGACGGGGAGCCCGTCCATCGCCCTGAACAAGCCCGCGAAGTCTTCCCGCTGGAAAGGAAGGAGGGCATCGACCGCCTCGCGACGCTCGCCGGGCGAGCGGGTCGTGATCATCCACTGGACGGTGGGCAGCCGCTCTGGCTGGAAGAACATGTGCTCGGTGCGGCAGAGGCCAATGCCCTCGGCGCCATACTTGCGCGCCCGCACCGCATCCTCCGGGTAGTCCGCGTTCGCACGAACCCCGAGCCGGCGGAACCCGTCGGCCCAGCCCATGAGGCAGGAAAGCCACTCGTCGTCCATGTCGGGGATGACCGTTTCGAGCTGCCCGAGGAAGACCTCGCCCGTCGTCCCGTCGATCGAAATCCAGTCGCCTTCACGGACCTCGTCGTGACCAACGGTCATGACGCGCTTGCCAAGATCGATGCTGAGCTCCGCGGCGCCGACGACCGCCGGCTTTCCAAACTGCCGTGCGACGAGGGCAGCATGGCTGGTTCGCCCGCCGCTCGATGTGAGGATCCCCTCGGCGGCAAGCATCCCGTGCACGTCGTCGGGTTTGGTCTCGGGCCGGACCAACAGGACAGCGCGCTTGTTCTCCTTGGCCCAGCGCTCCGCGAGGTCGGGGTCAAACGCGACCACGCCGGTCGCCGCGCCGGGCGACACATTCAACCCCTTGGCGATCACCGGGCTGCCCGCCTTGGCTGCCACCGAGAACTGTGGATGGAGAAAAAATTCGATCTGCTCGGGCGCAACCCGCAGCACGGCCTCTTCGCGGCTGATCAGCTCTTCGTTGGCGAGCTCGACCGCGATACGCACGGCCGCCTGTGCGGTACGCTTGCCGTTGCGCGTCTGGAGGATCCAAAGCTTGCCGCGCTCGACGGTGAACTCCATGTCCTGCATGTCGCGGTAGTGGCGCTCCAGCCGCCGGGCGATCTCCTCGAATTCCCCGTAGACCACGGGCATTTCGCCCTTGAGCTGCTCGAGCGGTTTGGTCGGCCGCGTCCCTGCAACGACGTCCTCGCCCTGCGCGTCGGTGAGATAATCGCCTTCGAGCACGTTCTCCCCGGTGGTGGCGTTTCGCGACATGGCGACACCGGTCGCCGACCCTTCGCCGAGGTTTCCGTACACCATCGTGATGACGTTGACGCCCGTCCCGAGGTCGTGCGCGATGTTGGCGGCATTCCGGTAGTCGCGCGCGCGCTTCCCGTTCCAGCTGTCGAACACGGCCAGGATCGCCATGCGCAGCTGCTCTTCTGCGCTCGACGGAAAGTTGATGCGCGCGTGACGCTGCACGATCTCTTTGAACTCGCCGACGATCGCACGGAAGTCTTCCCCGCCCAGATCCGCATCGCTGGTCACGCCGCGCCGTTCGCGGTGGTGCGCGAGCACGTCTTCAAACGGCTCGTCGCGGACACCGAGGACGACGGTGCCGTACATTTGAATCAGTCGCCGGTAGGAATCGTACGCAAAGCGCTCGTTGCCCGTCAGCTTGATCATCCCCTCGGTCACTTCGTCGTTGAGGCCGATGTCGAGGACGGTGTCCATCATACCGGGCATGGAAAACTTCGCACCGGAGCGGCACGACACCAGCAGCGGGTTGGCTGGATCTCCAAAGCGCTTCCCGGTCTTCTGCTCCATCGTGCGGAGCGCGGACAAGGTCTGCTCCCAGAGCCCTTCGGGGAGCTCGCGGCCCCGAGCGAGATAGTCATTGCAGGCCTCGGTCGTCAGCGTGAACCCCGGAGGCACCGGCACACCGAGTCGATTCATCTCGCCGAGGTTCGCACCCTTGCCGCCGAGCAGGCCGCGCACGCGATCCCAGTCCCCGTCCACGGCCGCTTCAGCCTGATCGATCTCGTCTAGCGTGTATACCCACTTGGTCGTCATTGGAGTCCCTTCTGACGCGTACCGCGTCCCGCCGTGGGCTTTAGCAAGGCGAGGTGGGAGCGCAACGGACCGTTACGCTGCGGCCATGGGCGAGCCTTCCCGCATCGCTGCCGGACCGCCACACCGCCGGCGGCGGCCGCCAGCTCAGGTGAAAATTTTGCGCTTGTTCCGCCGCGTTCGCGTTCGGCACGCGGTTTGCTCGACGAGCTGGCGTGCTTGCGTGGATTGCGACGGGATGGCTGGGCGGCTTGTTCCTCGGTGCGCAGTGGCAGCCGGGTTGGGGTCCGCTTTTCGCCGCCGGGGGCCTCGCGGCCTCGCTCCTGATCGCGGTCCATGGTCGCGAGCTGGGGGCACGATTGTGGGGTGCGCCGCTTGCCATGCTCGCATTCTGCTGCGGCTTGGCTGTGTCGGCCTCGAGGCCTCCGCCCTGCATGGCCCGAGGCGAAGCACGGCTGAGCGCCCGAGTCGAATCGGTGCGGCACGGTTTGGAGGGCAACCGGGTGCGCATGCGTGTCCTGCAGGGTCGCCTCCTCGATTCAGGGCAAGCCTTGCCGCGCGGATTGCAATTGACCGCTCAGCTCGTCGGGGCGGCCCCACCCCCGCTCCAAAGCACCGTCGCCCTCGAAGCGGAGCTCCGTCCCCGCACCGAGCTCCGCAACCCATCGCCCCATCCGCAGCTCTCTCCTCCACGCGCCGGGGGCTGCTGGGCCCGTTGGGTCGACCCAGCCGCGCTCGAGGTCGTCGCGGTTCCACGATGGGCGCTCCGAATCGATCGGGCCCGTGCGGGCGTCCGCGCACAGATGGACGACGCGCTGGCACCCGAAGTTGCAGGCGTGGCCCGAGCGCTCGTTCTGGGCGATGGCGCCGCGCTTGGCTACGAGCAGCGCAAAACGATTGCGGCCGTCGGGCTGGCCCACCTGTTTGCCGTGTCCGGGCTTCACATCGCCCTGGTAAGCGGCACCCTCGTGCGCGCGATGCACTGGTTGCTCCGCGGTCTCGCGCTTGCTTTCGATCCGCGACGGCTCGCCGCGGCGGCCGGCATCCCGCTGACCCTGTTGCACGCGCTCTTTGCGGGCGGGTCGCCGAGCGCCTGGCGTGCTGCGATCACCGCGGCCCTCGCTTGGTTTTTCGTCGTCCTCGACCGTCGGCCATCGGCAACCGCCGTCACAGCGGGGGCGGCCTTGCTACTGTCCGCGCCCGATCCAACGATGGCCCTGCGGCCGGCCTTTCTTCTTTCGATCGTCGCCACGGCATCCATCCTGAGTGCACCGCGCATCTCCCCGACGAAACGCTGGCGCCGCCTTCGCGCCTCGGCAATCGTCAGCGCGCGGACCTTGGTCGCCACGGCGCCGATGGTGTGGTGGTGGTTCGGTGGCGTGCCGCTCGTCGGTTGGCTCACCAACATCGTGGTTCTTCCTTTCGGAAGCCTGGTCGTGATTCCGTTGGCGCATCTCTTTGCCCTGGCCGCGTCGATGCCTGCGGTCGCCGATCTGGTGGGAACCGCGCTGACCATCGCCGTCCACGTCCTGCTCTCGATCTGCGACGCGTTCGTCCCGCTGACAGTCACGCGCCGGCTCCCGCCCCCCGACGTCACGCAAGGCTTGCTCATCGTCGCAGCCAGCCTGCTCCTCTTGCGGAGCCGAACCTGGCATCAGCGCGTCGCCGTCCTCGCCTCGGCAGCCCTCCTCTGGCTCGCAGCAGACCAACTGCTCATCGCCCGCGAGCAGCCGCGAGACCTGCTTCGCGTCTCCTTCATCGACGTCGGCCAAGGCGACGCGACGCTCATCGACCTTCCCGACGGAAAGGTCGCGCTCGTCGACACCGGCCAGGGCGGACGTCACCCGGCGGCGCGGGAGCTCCGTGCCCTTCTCGACGCCCGCCGCCGCTCACGAATCGACCTTGTGGTGATCACGCACGGGCACCCCGATCACTACGGCGGCCTGCTCGACTTGGTCGGCGAAATCGAAATCGGCGAGATCTGGCTCAACGGGCAGCTGGTCACCGAAGAGCGCGACGGCGCCATGGCAACGCTTCTGTCCTCGGCCATGGCGAAGGGCAGCAGGCTTCGATTCGCGCCCGAGCTCTGCGACAGGAGACGGCATTTCGGAGGCGCCGAGCTGCAAGTGCTCTGGCCCTGCCCCCGCTACGACGCGGCGCGGGGCCTCAACGACAACTCGATCGCGCTACGGCTCACCTACGGGCGACGTTCCTTCTTGTTCACCGGCGACCTCGAGCACGAATCGGAGCACGCGCTCGTCCGGTCCGGACGCCTGCAATCCGCTGACGTACTGCAAGTCGGCCACCATGGATCCCGGACGTCCACCTCGCCTGTCCTCGTCGCCGCCGTTCGCCCGTCCTTCGCGGTCATCAGCTGCGGCGCAGGCAATCGTTACGGCCACCCCAGCCCCGCGGTAGTCGCGCGGCTGCGCGGAGCGGGAGCATCCGTGTTCCGAACCGATCTACGCGGCGGCGTGATCATCACTACCGACGGCGAACGACTCGAAATCCGTCGCTAAGCGCCGATGGGCTTTTCGAAAATGCGATAGCGCTTGTAAATCGTGGAACCCATGCTGCGAATCGCCGCGTTGATGAGCCTGTTGTCTTCGAGCGTCCAACCGAGCTCGGCCCATTCGTAGCCTTGCTTGAGGCCGCGCCGCACCAGCTCGGCGATGACGGCCATCGCCAGCGGGGCGTAGCGCTTCTTCCCGCGGAGCTCGGTGCGGATGCCGAGCAGCATCAGCCGCGCCCACTTCGGGCGCCGAACCTTGAGTCGCCAGATCAACTTTGGAATGGTGACCGGGCCCAGCTTGCCCTTGAAGTCGAAAATCGCCTCGTTGAGGTTCGGCAGACAGATGCAAATCGCAACCGGCTGCCCGTCGATCTCGGCAAAGAAGGAGAGCTCTTTGTCGAGGATGAGCGCCAGATCGGCCGCCATCTTCTTCGCTTCGGAGTCCGTGGCAGGCACGAACCCCCAGTTGTGCTGCCAGGCGTCGTTGAAGACGTCGAGGATGTCGTGGACTTCCTTCTTGAGCTTGCGCGGGCTCACCGAGCGGAATCGAACCTCGGGCAAGCTGGTAATCGCTTCCCAGGCTCTCTGCGCGCGCGGTGGTGCAGGCTGCACTTGGTGCTTCCAGCCGTAGCAGTCCTTGGCCTTCTGAAGCCCCGCCCCTTCGGCAAGCGCGCCTTGATACGAGCGGTGGTGCGGCGACATGATCGTCGGAGGCGAATCAAAGCCTTCGACGAGCATCCCGGTCTCCTCGTTGATCGAAAGCGAAAACGGGCCGCGCATCAGCGTCATCCCGCGACTTGCGAGCCACTGCTCGGCGGCAGCAACCAAAGCCGACGCTACTTCCTGGTCGTTGACCGTGTCGAAGAAGCCAAAGAAGCCGGCGTTGTCCTTGTGGATCCGCAGATGCTCGTGATCGATCTGCGCCGAAATCCGGCCCACCGCCTTCCCGTCTTTCCACGCGGTGAAGAGCGCGACTTCGGCGTGCTCGAAAAAGGGGTTCTTCTCGGGCGTCAGCCGGTCGGTGATTTCCATGTTGAGCGGCGGCACCCAGGCCGGGTCGTCCGCGTACACGTCGAACGCGACTTGAATGAAGTCCTTCAAGTCTTGGCCCGGCTGATGCTGTTTGATTTCGACGCTCATACCTTGAGGGGGCCTACCATGTCTTCGGGCTGCACCGCTTCGTCAAACTGCTTGCCGGTCAGCAGGCCGAGCTCGATCGCGGCCTCCCGGAGGGTCGTGTTCTGCTTGTAGGCGTGTTTCGCGATCTTCGCGGCGTTGTCGTAGCCGACGAGTGGGTTCAGAGCCGTCACCAGCATCAACGAGCGGCGAAGCTTGTCGTCGATCGTCTCGAGATTCGGCTCGATGCCCACCGCGCAGTGGTCGTTGAAGCTCTGAGAGGCGTCGCCGAGCAACCGAATCGACTGGAGCAGGTTGTAGGCCATGACGGGCTTGTAAACATTGAGCTCGAAGTTCCCCTGTGACCCTGCGATTCCAATGGTCGCATCGTTGCCCATGACTTGGGTGCAGACCATCGTCATGGCTTCGCACTGCGTCGGGTTGACCTTGCCCGGCATGATCGAGCTTCCGGGCTCGTTCTCTGGAATCCGAATCTCGCCGATGCCCGACCGAGGGCCCGAGGACAGCCAGCGTACGTCGTTTGCAATCTTCATCAGGGCCACGGCGAGCTGCTTGAGCGCGCCGCTGGTGCCAACGAACGCATCGTGTGCGGCAAGCGCCGCAAACTTGTTGGGCGCTGAGACGAACGCCGTCGCACTGAGCTCGGCGATTTTCGCCGCTACCTTGCCCGCATACTTCGGGTGCGTGTTCAGGCCGGTCCCGACCGCCGTCCCACCGAGCGCCAGCTCACGAAGCTGAGGCATGGTGGCCTCGACCGCCGCCAGGCCGTGGTCGATCTGGGAGACCCAGCCGCTGATCTCCTGCCCGAGTGTCAGCGGCGTGGCGTCCTGGAGGTGGGTCCGACCGATTTTCACGATGTGCGCGAACGCCTTGGCCTTGCCGTCGAGCGTGTCGCGAAGCAGCCGAACCTTGGGGATCATCCCTTCGACCGTGAGGACCGCTGCGATGTGCATGGCGGTCGGAAAGGTGTCGTTGGACGACTGCGATCGATTGACGTGATCGTTGGGGTGCACGGGCTTTTTGCTGCCCATCTCCCCGCCGGCAAGCTCGATCGCGCGGTTCGAGATGACCTCGTTGACGTTCATGTTGGACTGCGTTCCGGAGCCGGTCTGCCACACGACCAGCGGGAAGTGTGCGTCGAGCTTCCCTTCGATGACCTCGTCGGCCGCGCGCACGATCAATTCGCAGACGTCGTCTTCCAGGTTGTCGAGCTCGCGGTTGGTGAGCGCCGCAGCCTTTTTGAGGATTCCAAACGCGCGCACCACTTCGATCGGCATGCGCTCCGTGCCGATTCGGAAGTTCATGCGCGACCTCATCGTCTGCGCGCCGTAGTATTTATCCGCAGGCACCTCGATCGGGCCCATCGAGTCGGTTTCTACACGCGTCGTCATCTTGCCTCCGGGCGCTCCCTTACCGCGTCCTTGACCCAATGTCGATTCCTCGTAGGAGCCCTGAACCATGCAACCGGCACGGCCGCAGCTACCGTCTCAGCCCTGCCCCGCCTGCGGGCGGGCCGTCGATCCGCTTCGCGCTCACCGTGTGCTTTGGCTAGAAGACGGCGCGCGGTTCTTCTGCGGGGAGGCGTGCCAAGTTCGCTTTCGGCTGGGCGATCGTGACTTCGACGCACCCGTGGGCCTGCCTTCGGAACGAGCCCGCGTCGAGCGCCCGTCGATACCGGATCTGGTGCGAGAAGCCACCGTGCAAAGGGACGATGCGACGGGAAGCGACCGCGAATCCGGCGGCCCGGGCCAGTATGACCCGATTCTCGCGACCGGCCTTGCGCTGCTGGCCCTTCCGTTGATTGTGCTGACGCCCGGCAGAGAGCTCGGATGGTTGGCTGCGTTCCTCATCGCGCTCTGCGCGGCCGTGAACGCTCGGATTCCACTCCGAAACATCCAAGCGACCGCGTCGCTCAGGGTGGTTGCGCCGATTGGCCTCGTTCTCGCGTCCGTCGCCGCGGTCATGTCCACGGACGCGGAGACGCAACGCTGGTCACTCGTCGGCGCAGGCATTGCTGCCGTCGCGGTTTCGATACGCAACTGGCTTCATGCCTCGTTCTCGGCACCGCTGCGAAACGCAGCGCAGGCGCTCCGCGAAACCTTGCCGCAGAACGCGCGAGTCCCGACCGGTGAAGACTCCGCCTACGAAGAAGTCCCTGCGTCCAGCCTACGCCAGGGAGATCTCGTCGTCGTGCTCGAGGGCGAACGCGCGCCAGCCGACGGGGTGGTCGAAGACGGCTCGGGGCTGGCCTTGCGCTTCCCGAACGCGGCGCACTCCCGCGCCTTCGCCGCAGGTGATTTCATTCTGGCCGGCACGCGGGTTCTCGAGGGCGCCATCACCGTACGCGTTCGCCGCACGGGTCAAGAGTGCGGCATCGTTCGCGCGGTCGAGCTCGGCAGACGCACGCAGCAAGAGCTCGCGGCAGCGCCTCGTCTACGCTTTGCGGTCACGCACTGGAGCTGGCTGCTGCTGGCGCCGGCGAGCATCGCGGCCTTGCTGTGGTCTGGACCGTACGGGGCCGCGACCTTTCTCCTTGGGGTCCCGACGCTCGCTCTACTGGCGTCGCTCGACGTTCCCTTGGACGCCGGCGCGCTCGCTTCGGCCCGGCGCGGCATGTTTTTTGGCAGCTCGCGCGCTCTCCGCGATGCAGGTCGCGCAACCACGACCGCCATCTTGTTGCGGGGCTCGCTCACCGCGGGCGAGCCGGTCGTTCGCCAAGCACATTCGCTCGGCGAGATGGACCTCGCCCTCGTTCTCGGGCTCGCGGCCGCTGCCGAGAAGGCGGCCGAGGACCACCCCGTTGCAGGCGCCATCCGACGCTACGCAGAGGAACACGGCCGTGCCTCTGCCACGGTGCGCAAACAGCGAGTCCGCGAAGGTCTCGGCGTCACGGCGGTGACCTCTCATGGCGTTCCGGTCGTCGTCGGCCGACGCCAGCTCCTTCTCGACGAAGGCATCAGCGTCGCCACCGCGGACAGCGACGCCAAACACATCGAGAACGAGGGCCTGACCCCGATCTTCATCGCGGTCGACGGCCGGCTCGAAGCGCTGGTCGCGGTGCTCGACGCCATGCACGTCGGCGCGCGAGACGCGGTGCAACGGATCGAAGACCTCCCGTGCGAGGTGGTCATCCTGTCTGGAGACGACCGTCGCACGGTCGAGCGCATCGCAGCGCATCTCGGTTCCCCGCGCATCAAGGCTCCGCTCCTGCCTCATGAGCGCGTGGCGGAGGTTCGGGCGCTCCGCGAGACCGGCGGCGTGACCGCGACGATCGGCCGCGGTGGAGAAGACGATGCGGTGCTGGCCGCCGCCGATGTTCCGGTCTCGCTGAGGCTCGTCGGCTCTGCCTTGGAGGACCGCGGCGTGGTCGTTGCAAGCCAGGACGTTCGCGATGCAGCCGGAGCACTCTGGATCGCGCGGGCGGTGCGCCGGGCGACCTGGAGGAGCATCGGCGGCTGTGTCTTGGCCACCGTTGTCGTGGTGCTCGGCGTCGCTTTCGGTTGGATGACGCCCGTCATCGCCGCTCTGGCTGCCGTATTGACCGAGGCCTGGACGCTTCGGGCTGGCTCCCGCCTGCTTCGCCGTGTAGATCTGCGAGTGCCGATGCAGCAATAGCGGAGATCGATCGATGAGTGACAAGGCATGGGGCGGCCGGTTCGAAAAAGAGCTGGACGCCATCGCAGCAAGCTTCAGCGCCAGCGTGGACGTCGACGGCCGGCTTTGGCCCCAGGACATCGACGGATCCATTGCGCACGTGCGCATGCTCGCTGACCAGAAAATCTTGTCCAAGCGCGACGCCGACCAAATCGTCGATGGCCTCGAAACGATCCGCACCTCGATCGAACGGGGCGAGTTCGACTGGGACGAAAGCAAAGAAGACGTCCACATGAACATCGAGGCCGCGCTGACGAACGCGATCGGCGACGCGGGCGGACGGCTCCACACCGGTCGAAGTCGAAACGACCAGGTCGCCACCGACATGCGGCTTTGGACGCGACAGGCCTGCGCCTCCCTCGCCGCGGACATCGACGCGCTGCTGGAGGTTTTGGTCGACAAGGCCGATGGGCACCTCGACTTCCTGATGCCGGGGTACACGCACCTGCAGAGGGCGCAGCCGATTCGCCTGGCGCATCATCTCATGGCCTGGGCCGAGATGCTCGACCGCGACCGTGGCCGACTCCTCGATGCATCCAAGCGCATGAACGAATCGCCCCTCGGCAGCGCCGCGCTCGCGGGCACGACCTTTCCGATCGACCGAGAGGCCACCGCCAAGGCGCTCGGGTTCGACCATGCCATGCGCAACTCACTCGACGCGGTCAGCAGCCGGGATTTTCTCCTCGAATCGGTGAGCGCGCTGGCGATCTGCTCGGTTCACCTCTCGCGGATCTCCGAAGAGCTCGTGCTCTGGTCGAGTCAGGAGTTCGCGTTCATGCAGATGAGCGACGCATTCACCACCGGCTCGTCGATCATGCCGCAGAAGAAGAACCCGGACATGCCCGAGCTGGTGCGGGGCAAGACGGGCCGGGTGGTCGGCTCCCTCGTCAACCTCTTGGTCATGCTCAAGGGTCTTCCGCTCACCTACAACCGGGACCTTCAAGAGGATAAGGCCCCGGTCTTCGATGCGTTCGACACGGTCCACGATTGCCTGGCGGTCCTGAGCGGGGCGATCGGCTCGGCGAAGTTCGACAAAGATCGGATGGCGGCTTCCCTTCAGGCTGGCTTTTTGGATGCCACCGAGGTCGCAGACTGGCTTGCCCTCCGTGGCGTGCCGTTCCGCGATGCGCATCATGTCGCGGGCAAGCTGGTTCAAAGAGCCGCCCAGGGGGGCAAGACGCTCTCGGAGCTTCCGCTCGAGGCCTACCAAGACGAACATGAAGCCTTCGACGACACGATCTTCTACGCCCTGGACATGGAAACCGCGGTCGAGCGTCGGGATGTGGTTGGAGGGCCGGCCCGCGGGCGGGTGGCGGCCGCCATCGCCGAGCTCCGGGGTCGACTGCAGGCGCGCAGGGACTCATAAGGGGCTGCCGTGTCCAACGTTCACATTCCGGAATCGCCGTGGTTCTCGTATCGAGACGGTGCGCTCGTCTGCGAAGACGTAGCGTTGGAATCGATCGCAAACGAGGTCGACACGCCTGCTTTCGTGTACTCGGGCGCAGCGATCGACGACGCCTATCGCTCGATCGACGAAGCGCTCGCCTTCGCCCCGCACCTGATCGCGTACGCCGTCAAGGCCAACGGCAACCTGTCCGTCCTCGCTCGCCTGGCCGCCCAGGGCTGCGGTGCGGACATCGTCTCCGTAGGAGAGATGCAGCGCGCGCTCAAGGCAGGGTTCCCGCCCGATCGCATCGTCTACAGCGGGGTCGGCAAGCGGCGCGAGGAAATCGTGGCGGCTGCAAACGCGGGCATTCGCGCGCTTCACGTCGAAAACATCCAGGAGCTCGATGTCGTCGAAAGTGTCGCACAGGAGCTCGGTCGTCCCCTGGCGATCGGCCTGCGCGTCAATCCGGATGTCGACGCCGAGACCCATCCTTACATCGCGACGGGGCTTCGTGAGTCGAAGTTCGGCCTAGCGATTCCCGTCGCCGAGTCGATTGTTCCCCGTGTCCTCAGGAGCCCCCACCTCGACCTCGAAGCGGTCGCCTGTCACATCGGCTCGCAGCTTTCGTCCCCGCGGCCGCTGCGCGAAGCGATCGAAATCCTCGGCAACTTCGCCGGCCATTGCATCGACCGAGGCGCGACGTTACGCGCGATCGACATAGGCGGCGGCTGGCCCATGCACTACGGGCAAGAAGTCGACGCCTATCCGCCCGCCGCCCGGTTCGGCGAAGCGATCCGGGAAGGCCTCGAAGCCGCCGGCATGTTGCGCCCGGAAATCCAAATCATCACCGAGCCCGGGCGAGCCCTGGTCGGTGATGCCGGTGTGCTGTTGACGCGCGTTCTGTACACCAAGACGCAAGGCGATCGGCGCTTCGTCATCGTCGACGCGGCCATGACCGAGCTCATTCGACCCGCGCTGTACGGCGCCTACCACGCGATCATGCCCATTACAGAGCCGGACCCCCGCGCCGATCTCGTTTCGGTCGACGTCGTCGGACCCGTCTGCGAGTCGGGCGACTTCGTCGCGAAGGACCGCCCCCTGCCAGAAGTGAAGCAGGGGGACTTGCTTGCCATTCGCGGAGCCGGCGCGTACGGGCGGGAAATGCAGAGCATGTACAACGCACGCCCTCTGCCCCCCGAAGTTCTCGTCGACGGTTCGCGCTCGCGTCTGGTGCGCCGGCGGAGCGGTCCGGAAGCGCTGTGGCAAGGCGAGATCCTCGCATGAGCGGCGTGACGATCCTCGGGACCGGACGCCACCTCCCC
>CBESWY010000079.1:0-12065 GCA_965533395.1 uncultured Myxococcales bacterium | reverse complement strand
GTGGTGCCGGGGGCGGGACTCGAACCCACACGTGTTGCCACGGGCGATTTTAAGTCGCCTGCGTCTGCCATTCCGCCACCCCGGCAAGGCGCGAATCATCGCGTTAATGAATGAGCTCGTCCACCCGGCGCGGCATTTGCGGGCCAGGGCGCTCGGGGCCCGTGTCGACGATCCGGTTCTTGCTGTCGACCAGCACGACCTTTGGTTTGTGCGCTCGCGCCTCTTTGTCGGTCATCTCGCCAAAGGTGGCGATGATTGCCAGGTCGCCGGGGCTCATGTGATGGGCGGCCGCGCCATTGACACAGATCACGCCGGAACCCCTCGGGCCCTCGAGCGCATAGGTCGCTAAGCGCGTGCCCTGCGTGATGTTCCAGATCTGAACTTCTTCGTGCTCGAGGATGCCTGCGGCATCGAGCAGGTTGGCGTCGATCGTCACGCTGCCTTCGTAGTCCAAGTCCGCGTGGGTGATCGTAGCTCGGTGAATCTTTCCGAGGAACATTCGTCGGCGCATGTTTTGAACCTCCGTAGCGTCCCGAAATGGGTACGCTCAGATGCTTGGATAACTTAACCCCTGATTCAGAACGCCGCAAGCCTTTGCATCAACTGCGATCCCGCCCGACAAAATTGAACGATTTCAGGCGGTAGGCGCCGTGATGAACTCGAGGCCGAGCAGGTAGCCGTCCGGCCGGGCCTGCGACCACACGACCCTGGCGTGCTCGACCGTGGCATGGTCGGGCGCCGTCCGAACCCGCAGGGTGCAGACATGATCGAGGGGCACGCCCATGTCGACTGCCACCCGCAGGCCGCCGACGCTCGCGTTGATCGCCAGGCCAGCGCCTCGCGTTGGCGTCAGGAGCTCGATCTCGGCATCGAGCGGCCAGCGCCGGAACTGACGACGCGCACCGCGATGCACCGCCACGTCGACGCCGCCCTTCGGCAGGATCAAAGAGAGTCTTTCGGGAACGGGTATCACGGCACCGCGGAATGTATCGAAGTGGGCGATCGCTGGCTAGCGTTTTCTGCGTTCTCGGTTCGCAAGATCAAGCGCGTACTTACCCTTCAGGGGGAGACACCCCGCTTACTTGTTCGCGCACGCACCAAAACAGACCGAACGCAATCGCTCCACCTGATCGCGGATGCGGGCAATCGCCCCGGCGGCGCGGGTGCCGTACCAAAACAAATCCTTCCCGTCGACGGGCTCGACCAGCAGCGAGGGCGACAGATCGAGCTCGCGAAAAGCCGTCGCGTCGTCCTCGCTGAACGCATAGGGCTCGTCAGGCAATAGGACCGCCCGCGCACCTCGTTCGATGACTTCTTCCAATCGAATCCTCGGATACCGCGTGTCGCGCGCATCCACGTTTTTTCCGGTCCGAGGCCTGGTTTTTCCGAGATCAGCGGCCAATGGGTAAAGCCGGGGGCGCCCAGAAAATACGTTGTACGCGCCGCAGATTTTGAGGATGTCGCTGGCGTACGCGCCCGCGTCGAAGGTCATCCAAGGATCTTTCCAAATCGGAACGAACACCGGAACCGCCATGCTTTGCTGTTCGCGACGCGCACGCTCCGCCGCGGCGCGACACTTCATGACCAGATCGGAGCGATCCGCGTCGACACCGAGCAGGAGACAAAGGGACTCGAGGTATCCGAGGGATTCGTCCACGGTGCAGGGAAAGCTCACGTGCACCGCCAGGCCGGCGGACATGAGCGCTTCAATCAGAGGCCGACTGTTCTCCTCCTTGTTGGCAAGGACCAAATCCGGCCGCAGCGCTTGGACCGCGGCGACATCGAAGCGCTTGGTTCCGCCGACGGATGGAATCGTCTCGACCTCGCCAATCGGCTCGACGCAATAATCGGTCCGTCCGACGAGCCGCGCGACGCCCGCGAGCTCGGCCACCGACGCAGTCTCGCTCGGGACGAGCGAAACGACACGCTCCGCCGGGCGTACGAGCCGGACCTGCCGATCCATTGCGTCGAAGACTTCGATCATGGGAGCCTCGGAGCGCTCCAACGGGGCGCCTTTCGGAGTGGTAGCACCAACGAGCTGCTGATTTGCACGCCCGGCGTCGAGGGTGGTAGGTTTCCCGACCGAAACGCAGTTCGTCTGTGTCTGGGTGGGAGGAAACGCTGACGATTCAGGACATCCAGCAGGCGCTCGCCGACGCCGGGGTCGAGATCTACCGGGCTGAGGCCAAGGAGCTCCGGATCGCGGAACGCGTTCGCCTTCACATCATGGATTCCGGAGTCCGGGTCGTGCTGAACGGCGGGCTGGTCGTGCAATTCACCGCGCGGAGCCAGCGCTCCGACGCGCCGTCCGCGCAGTCGGCAGAGCTGTTCCGCAGGGTACGGCAGGAGGTCGGCGAGCAGGCCAGCCGACGGGGCTACGAAGAGCTCGGCGCTGAAATCGTCGAGGTGAAAGACCCGGTCGACGAGGCCCGCGTCCTCGACGTCTGGCACGAAGTCACCTACCGCAAGCCGCTCGAGGCGGTCGACGACGCCGTGGCCGAGGTTCGTTGGGCGCTCGAACTCGAAAAATACGTACAGCCCTGAGCGCCTACGGGCACAGACGGACGACGCGCCAGCCGTTTCCCTCTCGTTCGTATAGCCAACGGTCGTGTAAGCGGTCGTCGCGGTTCTGCCAGAACTCGATTGCCTTCGGCGCGATGCGGTAGCCGCCCCAGAACGGCGGGCGCTCGACGGGAACCCTCTCGAAGCGTTTGGCGGTCTCGCGCACGGCAGCCTCGAGGGACTCCGGCCGATCGAGCTCGGCGCTTTGATGCGACGCCCAGGCACCCAGCTGACTTCCACGATCGCGACTCGCGAAGTAGGCATCGGCTTCGTCATCGGATACCCGGGTGACCGGGCCCTGGATTCGCACCTGCACTCCGATCGTATGCCAATGAAACGCCATCTCGGCATGCGGGTTCACCGCGAGATCCCGGGCCTTGGCGCTCTCGAAATTCGTGAAGAAGACGAACCCGCGTTCATCGAAACCCTTGAGCAAGACGAACCGCACGGCTGGCCGGCCGCTTTCGTCGGCCGTCGCCAGCGCACAACGGCTCGCCTCGAATTCTTCGCGTGCTCCGGCCCGCTCGTACTCGCCCGCGAATCTCGCAATTGGATCGTCTTGGGTCATGGTTCTGGGGAGCTCTTCAAATGGTTGTTCGCGATATCGGCCCAGGAGCCGTCAGGCTCGAGCGTCAGATACTGCCGCCAATGCGGCTGCGCGGCGGCACGCTCTCCACGCTCTTCGAGCGCCATCGCGAGGTTGAAATGGGCGTCGGCGAACGAAGGGTCGCTTCGGAGCGCCTCGCGAAACAGCCCGATCGCTTGGCCCACCTCGTCGCGTTCGAAACAAAGAAAACCCAGGTTGTAGAGGGCTTCGGGCTGTTCCGGGTCGCTTTCGAGCGCCTGCCGGTAGTAGCGTTCGGCAGCTTCGAGCTGTTGGCGGCGGTACTCGAGGTTCCCGAGATTGGTGAGCGCATTGGACAGCGTCGGATCGAGCGACAAGGCCTTCTTGTAGGCCTGCTCCGCCTCGTCGAAGGTTTGCTCGTCTTCATCGAAGCGGCAGCCTTCGAGATAGTGCTGGTACGCACGAGCCCGATCGTCATGGTCGAAATGCAAGAGCCGAACGACATCCGAGGCCAAGCCGTCGATCCGGAAGTCGAGCACCGCTTGGCCGGTCGTCGGTTCGTAGGCGCCGGCTTCGTCCTGCACGATGACCGTGCGTCCGTCCGCCGTGACGCGAAGCTCCGACAGCGGCCGTGTCGTTTTTGGAAACGCCTCGCGCAAGGACTCGACCGCGCGCCGTACCTGGCGAAGGGGCACGCCCTGCTCGAGAAGCCCCTTGGCCGCACGGACCCCAACCAGATCTTGAAAGCTGTAGTAGTTGCGACCGTGAACCCGCACCGACGGAGCAAGCACGCCCGAGCGATGCCAGTATCGAAGGCGTGTGGGCTTGAAGCCAAACAGCCGAGCAACCTCTGCAACGGTGTACAGCCCTTTGTGCGGATCGTCGCGGGGCGGCGCCGGCTGCGAGGGCGCCGGCTCCAGGTTTGCGGCCCGGGTCAGCTTGCCATCCGCCCCGAAACCAACGTGAATTACGTTGTCCCGATCGCTGCCTTCGCTCAAGTCACTCTCCACGCGTGACAATAGGCCGAGCTTTCGGCGGTGCAAGCGTCGACGCCCAGCCGCGGTGCGGGGCCGACGGTGCTAGGGTTCCGCCATGGCACACCCTCCAGCAGCGGGCCCGATCGCGTTTCTTTCGGATGTGCACGGCAATCTCACGGCCCTCGAGGTCGTGTTGATGGAGCTCGAGCGGTTCGGGGTGAAGCGCGTCTACGTTGCAGGCGACCTGCTGCTCGGTGGCGAAGAACCGCTCGCAGTCTGGCATCGCCTGCAGGAGCTGGGCGCGATCTGCACGCGGGGCCCTTCCGACATGGCGCTCGGTTCGGTCGACCCGAGCAGCCTCGTTCCAATCGACGGGGAGCAGCGCAAGCAGGCACGGCACTTTGCGGACACCCGGGCTGCGATCGGCGACTTGGTGGCGGAGCGCCTCCGCCGTTTGCCAGAGCAACAGCGTATCCCGCTGATCGACGGTCGCGAGGTCTTGATGGTGCACGGCTCCCCTGCCGACAGCAACCGGGAGATCGCTCACGACCTGACCGACGAAGAAATCCTCTCCCTCCTCAACGACGACCCGGCTGACATCATCGTCTGCGGCTCGACCCATGTGCCGTTCCAGCGCGCGGTTGCCGAGTATCACGTCGTGAACGTTGGCTCGGTGGGCGCCGCCCCCGAGGGGCAGATCGCACACTACACCATTTTGACGCCAAGGATGAGCAACGCCGAGATCCTCCAGGACTGGGTCAGCTACGAGGAGCCCGAAGCGTCCTAACCCGCTACTGCCCTGGGCTCGTCCGGTTCTTCGGTGCTCGCTCGAAGCATCTCGACCCGTCGGACCCGGCGCTCGTCGGCGTCGAGAATCACGAAACGGTATGGACCCGCGACGAGTGTCTCCCCGAGGGCGGGCACCTGACCGACGAGGTGCACCAACATGCCGCCAAGCGAATCGAAATCGCCCTTGTCCTCGCAAATCGGCTCGCCCAGTTGCTCTTCGAGGTCGTATACCGAGATGCTCGCGTCCACGAAGTAGTGGCCCGGCGCGCGCTCGTAGACCAGGGGGGCCTCTTCGTCGTGCTCGTCCTGAATCTCGCCAACGATTTCTTCGACGATGTCTTCTAGGGTGACGATCCCGGCCGCTCCGCCAAACTCGTCGACCACCACGGCAAGATGTGAACGTCGTCGCTGCATCTCTCGGAGCAGCACGCCAATCTTCTGGCTTTCCGCGGCAAAGAAAACGGGCTTTCTCAATACGTCGGCCAAAAGGATGTCGGTGGCATTCGAGCTGCTGCCCAGAAGTTGGAAGAGGTCTTTGGCGTAGAGAATGCCTTCGACTTGGTCGATTTGGCCACGGTACACCGGGTAGCGACTGTGACCCGACTCGACGATGCTCGCGAGGACCTCGTCGATGCTGGTGTCGATTTCGAACGCCACGACCTGTGTTCGCGAGACCATGATCTCTCTTGCCACGGTGTTCTTGAACTCGAGCACGCTCCGGAGCATCTGCGCGTGATCCTCCCCGATGGTTCCGGTCTCCTCGCCCTGTTCGATCACGTGCTCCACGGCCAGCTCGGCGAGGCGACCCGGGTCCTGCGGCTGGATCGTCGGCACGACTTTTCGAACCATCTCTTCCAACCAGCTGAGCGGCGCCGCCAGGGGCGTGAGCAAGAGGTCGACGGGACGCAGCCATTTCCAGATTCGCAAGGTCGCCCGCCCCGAACGTTGGCGCACCACGGCTCCGGCAAGTGTTGCCAGGATTGCGTAGGCCATAGAAATGCCGAGGACCGCGAGGACCGCCGCCGAGACGCCGCTGGACTGCAGAAGCGTATGGGCGACGAATACCGCGGCGAGGGTCAGGCAGAGCACGCGCCCCACGAGAAGCCGGGACTGCACGGCCGTGAGGTCCCGGAGGACGCGTTCGGCGACCTTGGCGTTGCCGTCGTCGGCCTCCAACACCGCCTGCAAACCCGCCTCACCGAGCGTGTGCAGACCGGCGCTAACAGCTGCAAGCAGCGCGCCGAAACCCACGCCGCCGACGATTGCGGCGGCCAACTGTATACTTGGAACGTCCAAGACCTTGTGCGCTTTCAGATTACCGAGGACCGCAATCGGCCGCAACAGCCGGGGTCAGCCACCTCGGCGCTGGTCCCGAAGAGCCCGAATTCGCAGGCGAAGTGCGTTCAGCCGAATGAATCCCGTCGCATCCTGCTGATCGTAGACCTCGTCTTCCTCGAACGTTGCGAACGCAGGGTCGTAGAGGCTGTTCGGGCTGCGCCGCCCCACCACCGTGGCGCTGCCCTTGTACAACTTGATGCGCGCTTCGCCGGTGACGTCTTTTTGGGCGTCGTCGATGAGGGCTTGGAGCATTTCCCGCTCCGGCGCGTACCAGAAACCGCGATAGACGAGCGACGCGTACTCGGGGATCAGACCGTCGCGAATCCTCAGGACCTCCCGGTCGCAGGTGATCGACTCGACCGCCCGGTGGGCTTTGTGGAGGATGGTTCCGCCCGGTGTCTCATAGACGCCCCGCGACTTCATTCCGACGAATCGATTCTCGACGATGTCGACTCGGCCGACGCCGTGCTTCGAGCCGAGCTCGTTGAGACGCAGGATGAGGGCGGCCGGGGAAAGGCGCTCGCCGTTCACGCTGACCGGGTCGCCCTTTTCGTATCCGATGACGACGTGCTCCGGGGCGTTCGGCGCATCCTCGGGGTCGGTGGTCCAACGGAACATGTCTTTGAGCGGCTCATTCCAGGTGTCCTCGAGAACGCCGCCTTCGTAGCTGATGTGAAACAGGTTGGCGTCCATCGAGTATGGTTTCTCTGCCGTCACCTCGATTGGGATCTTCCGGTCTCTGCAGTAGTCGATGCAGTCGCTCCGCGATTTCAACGACCAGGTTCTCCAAGGTGCGATGACCTCGATCCGCGGGTCGATCGCCATCGCGGTGAGCTCAAAGCGGACCTGGTCGTTGCCCTTGCCGGTGGCGCCGTGCGAAATCGCGTTTGCACCCTCAGCACGGGCCACCTCCATCATGGCCTTGGCGATGACGGGGCGAGCGATGGAGGTGCCAAGCAGGTAATCGCCCTCGTAGACGGCGTTGGCTCGAAGCATCGGGAAGCAGAAGTCGCGGGCGAACTCCTCTTTGAGATCTGCAATGATGCACTTGGATGCACCGGTCGCGCGGGCTTTCTCATCGAGACCGCCGAGCTCCTCGCCTTGGCCGACGTCGGCACAAAATGCGATCACCTCGGCGTCGTAGGTTTCCTTGAGCCAGGTTAAAATGACCGATGTATCGAGTCCGCCGCTGTAGGCGAGGACAATCTTCTTCGGGGAGCCAGCCATGGGCCGGGATGGTAGTGGTCCGCTGACCGGGCGCAAGCGGGCAAGGCGTCAGGCGACCCGGGCGATGGCCTCGGCGTCGAGAAGCTCAGTAAACACGCGAAGCGTCTCCAACCTGCCCATCTGGCAAATCTCGAGCACCTCGGCGACCGTCGTCTGGCCGTCCACCAATGACAAAAGGAATGCGGCCTGGGGATCGAGGCCCAGCCACTTCACCTTCGCCGACGGGACCGCAAGGTTGAACACGTAGTCGAGCGATCCGATTCGGCTGAGGCATCGGGCCTCGAGGCGAGCCCGACTGTTGACCGCGTACTGTCGTGCGTTCTCGTCTTCCGGGTCCAGGCCGAGTAGGAGCTCTGCAGCGCTCAACGACCTCGCATAGTCGCCGAGCGCGAAGCAATCGGCGACCTCGGCATGAAGGAGGGCCGGGCTCGCTTCATCGGCTTTCGCCGTTTCGGGGCGTGCCGGCGGCGGTGCAGTTGGTGCGAGGCTGCGTCGATCCCGATCGGCGACCCACGCGTCTCCAGAAATGCGACGCGTCGGTCGTTCGTGAATGTCCTGCGGATCGGGCGCCGCGGCTAGGTCAATCGCGCCGTTGTCGCCCAATACACTCGGGAACGAAGATTCGCCTGGACCTGGCTTCACAGAAGTCATGCATCACGCCGACTTGCCGACGACTCCCTTGAACATGCGCTGCGTTCGACCAAGCGACTCGAGCTCGTCTCCGAGCGCTGCGATGTCGCCGCGCTCGAGCAGTGTCCGAGCGTTGTCGACCACGCCTTTGGCCTTCTCGATGGCGTCGCGCCCGAAGTCACTGCCCGCAACGATCGATTCGACCTCCGGAAAGAGGCGCTCGATTTCGGCGATCAGCGTTTCGGCTTCTTGGCGGACCTTCTCGGAAGCCTCGTCTTCACGCCGCGAAACGGCGAAATCCGAAGCGTCGACCATCATTTCGTTGATTTCGTCCTCGGTGAGACCGCTGGTCGCCGTTACGGTGATCGACTGCTCCTTGCCGGTCTCGACGTCCTTGGCGTGGACGCTGACGATGCCGTCCGCGTTGATTTCGAACGTCACCTCGACCTCCACCTGGCCGGCAGCTGCGCGGCGAAGCCCTGTCAAAATGAACTCACCGAGAAGCTCGTTGTCCTCTGCGCGTCGCGACTCGCCCTGTAGAACGAGAATCTTCACGGCCGTCTGGTTGTCGCGCACGGTGGTGAACGGCTTGCTACGGGACGTCGGAACCGTGGTGTTCTGCGGGATGAGCTCCTCGAAGTAGCCGCCAACGACCATGATGCCGAGCGTGTGCGGCGTGACGTCGAGCAGAACCATGTCGAGCTCCGGAGAGTCGTCTACGAGCGCGGCGCCCTGAATGGACGCGCCAAGCCCAACCACCTCGTCGGGATGTACTCCTTTGCAAGGGTCGCGTTGGAAGAATTTGCTGACCCGCTCCTGCACCTTCGGCATGCGGGTCATACCGCCGACGAGAATGATGTCTTCTATCTCGTCCTTGTTGAGACCTGCTTCACCAAGCGTGAGCTCACAGATTTGAACCGTTCGGTCGATCAAGTCTGCCGTCAGCTCTTCGAGCGTGGCGCGCGTAAGTAGCCGCTGAAGGTGGAGCGCCTCGTTGCGAGCGCTCGAAATGATGAACGGAAGGTTCACCTCCGTCTCGGTGACCGCAGAGAGCTCGCACTTGGCCTTCTCGGCCGCATCTTTGAGGCGCTGCAGCGCCATTCGGTCTTGGCGAAGATCGATGTCGTGTTCGTGTTGAAAGCCTTCGACGAGCCAGTCGATCACGCGCTGGTCGAAATCTTCTCCACCGAGGAACGTGTCACCGGCGGTGCTGATGACTTTGAACACACCGGTGCTCGCGATCTCGAGAATCGAGATGTCGAAGGTGCCGCCCCCGAGGTCGAAGACCGCGACCGTGCGATCGATGTTCTTTCCGAAACCGTAGGCGAGCGCCGCCGACGTCGGCTCATTGATGATGCGAATCACGTCGAGCCCGGCGATCGCGCCCGCATCTTTGGTGGCCTGGCGTTGATTGTCGTTAAAGTACGCAGGTACCGTCACGACCACCTTGTTGACCTCTTCACCGAGGTAGTCCTCCGCGACCATCTTCATTTCTTGAAGGACCATCGCGCTGATCTCGGGGATGCTGTAGACCTTGTCGCGCATCTTGATGCGGCAGTCGCCGTGCGGACCTTCCACGATGTGGAATGGCGTGGTCTGGATCGTGTTCTTGACCTGAGGGGTCTCCCACTTCCGCCCGATGAGACGCTTGCAGGCGAACACCGTGTTCTCGGCATTGGTCACGGCCTGCCGCTTTGCGATGTGGCCCACCAAACGCTTCCCGCCCTCGGTCACGGCCACCATCGACGGGGTGACCTTGTATCCCCCACGATTTGCGATGACCACGGGCGTGCCGCTTTCCACGACGGCGACGCACGAGTTGAACGTACCTAGGTCAATCCCGATGACTCTTTCCATGCCCCACTTTCACGCGCTCCGATGCGTTCGTCACATCACCCCACGAGCTGCTGTCTAAGATTTTTCACCATCTCGTGGCCCGGGTCCAGCTTTGCTGCCTCATCGAGCTCTTTCGCCGCGCTGTTGTCCATGCCGGCCTGGATGTAGATGCGGGCCAAAATCAGCCGAGCTTCAAGCGAATCCGGGGCCAAGTCGAGGCTCCTTTGGGCAAAATCCCTGGCTTTTCGGAGATCGCCACCGGCGGTCAAAAGCGCCCTGGCCGCCCGGCGGGGAGCGATCGGGTCGTCGGGAGCGGCCTCGGACACCTTGGCCCAGGAAATGCTGGCGGCCGACCAGAGATTGTTGTCTTCCTCGTAGGTCGCCTGCTCTCGGTGGATGTCGAGGAGCTGCACGCGAAGGTGCGAGTTGACCCGGCGGTACTGCTCTTGAACGTCGGCGCGACCCGAATCGAGGGTGATCGCGATTCGCAAGGCGGTCGCCGCTGCCGCCAGGTCGCCCTTGGCCTCGGCCATGCGGGCGGCCTCGATGTGATGCTCGGCGCGATCCACGCCTCCGGTGAGCCCGGCTGTCAACTTGAGCGAGCGGGTCAGATCCCGGAGCGCCGTCTTCGCGCCGACCTGTGCGACAGGTGCGGGCATCGATCGGACCGACCCGCTCTTCTTTGGCGGCCCCATGGATCGGCCCCGAAGCTTTCTTTCGAGCAGCTCGCGCTTGCGTTGCATGCGGTCGTGCTCCGGCGTCCCGGGCTTCATGGAAGCGGACTTCTTCGCGGGCGCCTGGCTCGGCTGCCAATCCCGGGACGTAGCCGCGGCATCGACCGGCTTCGCTTGGCGTTCTGCGATGGGCGCACGTGTGAGCGCCTTCGACATCGCCTGCGCGCGTTCCTCGACGCGGTGGATCTTCTCTTCGGCCGCGGACACCACCATGCTTCTCTTCAGGTAGCGATCGTACGCCTCCCGCTTCTGTTGACGGCCGACGACTTCGTACGCATCGGTCACCTTCCGGAAGATCACTTCCATCTGCGCTTTGAAGGAGCCCAGGCGCTTGCCGTAATACGAGTCCGGATGAAAGGTCTTCGAGAGCGCGAAATACGCCTTACGAATCTCGGCGCGGTCGGCGCCTATCGCGACCCCGAGGAGCTCGTAGTGGTTGAGCCGGTCGGCCCGTTTGAAGGTCTGCGTGACCTTCTCCTGCAGCGCATCGTCGATTTCGACGTCTTCGGTAAGCTGCGCCGCCGGTGGCGCGCTCGAGACCTTGGTGCCAATCCATTCGACGAGTCCGCCCGAGATCAGCCCTTCGATCGATTCAGAAACGAGCGCAGGCTCGAGCACAGTCAGGTCGGCGATGTCTTCGACGTTGAGGACCCCATCGATGCACGAATGCACGAACGCCTCCTGCGCGCTCATGCTGTGCCCGCCCACGTCTGCCTCTTCGACCAGTCGCGGAATTCGCTCCTCCGACATCGACTCTTTCGCGCCCCCTTGTCTACGTAGTCTAGCGTGGTGCTTTGCTGGGCAGCCACTTCGCCGAGGCTAATCGATGAGCCACTCCATTAGAGCCTTCTGGGTGTGTAGGCGGTTCTCGGCCTCGTCCCAAACTCGGGACTGCGCGCCATCGATGACCTCAGCGCTCACCTCTTCGCCGCGATGCGCCGGCAGGCAGTGAAGGAAAATCGCATCCGAAGCGGCCCGGCCCATGGCCGCCTCGTCGACGATGAAGCCGGCGAACGCGCCCTGTCGCTCCCGGGCCTCGTCCTCCTGCCCCATGCTCGCCCAGACGTCGGTGCTGACCACCGTGGCGCCCTCCAAGGCCTCCTCGGGCCGATCGACGACTCGAACCTCGGCGCCGCGCGCACGCGCATCGGCGAGGACCTGGTCATCTGGCTGGTATCCCGACGGGCAAGCGAGCACGAGCTCGAAGCCGGCCACGCCCGCAGAGACGATCCAGGAGTGCGCCATGTTGTTGCCGTCGCCGATCCAGGCCACGCGCGCGTCGTCGAGCGCAGGTCCGACACCCTGGCGGATCGTCATCATGTCCGCGAGCAGCTGCACAGGGTGAAATTTGTCCGAGAGCCCGTTGACGACGGGGACGGTCGAATAGCGCGCTAGCGCCTCGAGGCG
>CBESWY010000078.1:0-12253 GCA_965533395.1 uncultured Myxococcales bacterium | reverse complement strand
CCTCGGACGACCTCGGGGTATCCGGCCCTCGTGAGCGTTTGGCCGAGCGGATCGATCCCACGCTGGAAAATACCCGCGTGGTGAAACGCGATGTCGGTGTCGACTAGAGCGCGCGCATAGTGTTCGGTGCCTTGCCCGGGCCCGAGAAACTCGAGTTGAGCATCGCCTGCGTAGCCGAGCGCGACCTCGAGCTTGCAGCGGCGAACCCGCTCGCCGTGTTCGACCCAGTTCGGAGCGGGCACCGTTGCGTGGATGAACGGACCGGCGCCGAGCGCCTCTGCGCGCCGAACGCAGTCTGCGACGTCGCGGCAAACGATCCCGTACTGAACAGGAAACTTCAGCCCGAGCCGGTAGAAGAAGTCGCGATGGAAGCGATCTTCGATGTGTGGCAGCGACAAGTCCTTTAGAACTGCGTCGAGCACCTGGTTGCTGGTTTCCATCGTTGCTTTGATCCTAGAGGTAGCTCTTCGCGGCCTTGAGTGCGCGGCGGACCGTCGTGATCGCCCGGTATGCGTTGGGAAGACGAGGCCTCTTTCCCTCGACCAAGGCATGGTGTCGCGAATGCGCGAGGATGACGGGTCTGAGCGCAGGTCCAATCCGCTTCACCAAGGGCAGCGCCCGACCGAGCTCGGCGCTGACTTCTTCGAAGTACTCGTCCGCACCGCGCCGCTGATAGTCCAGGATGGCCTGAGACGCTTCGGAGTCGACCCAGTCGGTCAGAAAAAGCGCGTCGCCAAACGCAGATTTGGGTAAGGCAGGAATCCCCATCGCGCCAAAGGCCATGTTCATGAACTCGCGATATCGGTAGCGATTGCGAGCGCCGCCACCGAGGCAAAGCGTGTTGCCAACGACCTCTTCGTCGACGACGAGCGAGTTGACGATGGCGAGGGCCTGATCTTTAGGGTGCGTGAACTCGACCCGCATGTCGGGGTGCATATCGAAGACGAAGGGGGAGAGGGCGCCTGGCGCCACGGGCGGCGTCATTGCGATCCGAAAAATGACCGTGTCGAGGCTCGAGCTCCTGAGCATCGCTTCGCATTCCGCCTTTTGACGCGAGTAGTTGTCGCTCGGCGAGATTTCTTCGTCGGCGCGCCGTGGGCCCTCGACCTGGTCGTTTCGTCCCCAAATCGCGGCCGTCGACGTGAAGGTCAGGCGCGGCGGCGTTGCTTGCGCTTCGCAGGCCGCGATGAGCGAGCGGGTAGCGACCACGTTGACGGCGTACCCTGCTGCCTGGTCGACGTCGGTGCCGGGCGGAACCATCGCTGCCAAGTGGATGACGTGATCGACGCCCGAAACGACCTCTCGAATCAACGCTTCGTCGCAAATGCTGCCGAAGCGCATCTCGACCCGGTCACCCCAACGCGCGGCGGTCCTGCGGCAGCCAGGCCTGTCCAAATCCACCGCCCGCACGTCGTAGCCGCGCTGCACCAGCAAGTCGACGACATGAGCGCCGATGTTTCCGCAAGCGCCGGTCACCAGAACCCTTTTCATTCGATTTCCTCGGCGAGCTGATCGAGAGCGAGGTGAAATGCCTCGATGGTGCGTTCGATGTCTTCATCGCTGTGCGCCGCGGAGATGAAAAACTTCTCCGCCGCCTTTAGCACGCCCTGCTGAAGCAAAAGATCGGAAAAGCGGATGTTTTTGTAGAAGTCCGAACCCTTGGCCGAGCGATGATCATGGGGTTCGTCCTTTGTGAACCAAATCTCGAACACGCTAGGCACGCCGGTGACGCAGGCTTCGATGCCCACCTGCGCGATCGCCTCGCGAAGGCCCGCTCGAACCCTCGTCCCGACCTCGTCCAGGCGCTCGTAGACACCCGGCTTTTCGAGCTCTGCGATGATCGCGCAGGCGACGCTAGCGCAGACCGGGTTCGAGGAGAATGTACCGGTCTGCATTGCGTAGGGAAGCATCTGGAGCCGCCGCTTCGGGTTGGCGATCGCCATGAGGTCCTCGCGCCCGCAAAGGACGCCGAGCGGAAGCCCGCCGCTGATGACTTTGCCAAGCGCGCATAGGTCCGGCGTGACGCCGTACGCCGCCTGCGCCCCGCCGAGCCCCATGCGAAAACCGGTCACGACTTCGTCGAAGATCAGCGGAATGTCGTAATGCGCCGTCACTTCCCGTAGGCCTTGCAAAAACCCCGGTTTCGGCTCGAAGGTTCGCTGGACCGGCTCGACGATGACGCCGGCCAGCTCGTCCCGGTGCGTTGCAATGATAGCGGCCGTCGCGTCGAGGTCGTTGAACGGTGCGATCAGCACTTCGCTGCTCAAGGAGCGGGGGATGCCGTGGGTGTTCGGGATCGCTCGTGGAAACGACGGCGAGCCCATGGTCCACTGATTGCTCATCATCGCGTAGTCGTTCATGCCGTGATACGCGCCTTCGAATTTCAAGATCTTGTCGCGCTTGCGGTAGACGCGCGCCAACCGCATCGCGAAGAACGTCGCTTCGCTGCCGCTGCTGTGCAGGCTCAGCATTTCGGCGCACGGTACGTGCTCGATGATCTTTTTGCCGAGCTCGACGGCGTGCTCGTTGATGATGAGGTGGGAGGTTCCAGCTTCCGGAACCGTTCGAAGCGCGTCGAGCACCGCGGGATGCGCATGCCCGAGGACGTGCGGCCCCGAGCCGAGCAGGTAGTCGATGTATCGGTTTCCGCTCACGTCCCAGATGTGGCTGCCCTGGGCCTTCCCGACGACGAAGTTGAGCTCCGGGTCGAAGGTGAGGCAGCGGGTCGACGTCGGGAACATGCGCTCGGCGTCGGCGATCAGCACGCGCTCTTCGTCGCTTCGTTTGATCATGCGGCGCTCCTCTCCCGCTTTTCGAGGACCCGGGGAAACCGCTCGAGGTACGCTGCGTAGCGCTCGTGAATCTGCGCCGGAGATTGACCGAAATCATCGCGGGTGTAGTTGTGCGTGCCGAACTGCCCCGGCTTGTGCGCTTTCCGCCAGGCGGTGAGCGTCTTTTTGGCGCGCTCGGAGAAGGGCTGGTCGAAGTGCGCATACGCCTTCGCGACCTCGCCGATCGGGTCGGACATGAAGTCGTCGAAGTAGATGTCGTGGAACTGATGCTCGCGACCCTTGCGAAGGCGCATGCCGTTCTCGACGGCCCGCGCCCAGGCTTCTTTCTGCTCCAGCGCGATTCGCGGCCGATCCACGTTTTTCTCGAAGAGCGACCGAAAGTGTGCGCAGAGGCTCACGTACGAAGGCAAGACATCGGCGGGGTCCCGGTGCGTCCAGATGATGCACGCATCCGGGTAGGCCTCGAAGAGCGCGTCGAGGTTACGCATGTGCACCGGGTACTTGAGGAGCCAGCGCTTGTCGGGCTCGTACGATCCGATCAGCTGCATGATGCGCCTGTGCCGCTGGTACGTCTCGCGGTGAACACTGTTCATGTACCAGTCCGAATAGGTAGGCACCGTCGACACGACCTCGAAGCGATCGTCGCTGAAGCTTTGGCCCAAGATGCGACCCGATTCATCGGGGCCGTCAGGCATCATGAAGTGAATCGACTCGAGCATGCGCTTGCCGGCTTGATACATCATGTCCAGCTCGATGCGGGCGTGCTGAAAATCGGTCGCCGACTCCCAGTAGGCCCGGGGAGGGCGCGGCTGCGGATGAAGGGCGAGCCAGTATTGAAGGCACTGCATGTCCGGGTTGGCGCCCATCAAGTAGTGCAGCGCGGTGCTTCCGGTGCGCACCATGCCCGTGATGATGATCGGCCGCTCGATGGCAATGTTGGCCGAGTCTGGGCGCATTTCGAACCAGCGCTCGGTGTGCAATCGGGCGGCGAGCAAGCCGACTGTTTGGTACACCGCGGTCATCTTCCCGGCCGTGTGAAAGCGCGCCTCGTGGTCGTACGAGTAGAGCAGGCGCCGAAGCCCTTCGAGGTAGCTCGGGTCCCCGAACTCGTCGTAGCCGTCGACCCCACGAATGGCGATCTCGTGGAACTCCTGCTCGCGGGATGCGAACGACGCACGGCTCAAGGGATTGAAGTTGCCGAGCCCGCTCATCGCTGGGGACTCTCCGGCCACAAGAACCGTATCGCTGGAGTGAGCGCTGCGCGCGCCGTGCTGAGCGCCGCTTCCTTCACGCCGCCCGGCAAGAGCCCGAGTTGGAGCTCGATGGCATCGTCGCAGACGCGAATGCCCGTGACTCCCAGGTAGCTCGTTGCCGCCGCGAGGGCCGCTTTCAGTATCTCGTCGCGCTCGATCGCGGGAGCCTTCAGCAGGTCGATGACCAAGTACTGGCCTTCGGCCGCGACGATCATATCGGGGAGCGAGACCATGTTGCCGATCAGGGTCGCCGGATGTTTCGTGTCGATCATTCCGGCACGAATCGCGTCCGCGAGAGGACCCGGCGCGTCGTCGGTCGTCGAGAGCATGACCTCGCTCAGCCGGACGCGCACCGTTCGTCGCAAGCCTTCGACCCGCACGCCCTCCGCGTCGATGCGAGCCCTGAAAAAGATCGGTGCGCCCAGCGCCTTGGCCTCGCCTTCGACACGCAAGCCCGGGGTCGCCGCTTCGATCTTCAGCGAGACCTTCTCGAACATCGGATCGAGGCGGCTGCGGATCGAGCTCAAGGGAATCGCGATTCGGCCCCCGGCCGCGCGTGTCACGAACCTCAGCGCTTGCCGAGCGTCGAATGGGGGAAAGGTGGGCATCGGGCAGCCGCTACAATGACACGGAACGATGCCCGGCTCACCCGCTAAAGGCGGCTCTGGGAATCGAAACCAAAGCTCGGGGGACCGTCCCCTGGCGCGCTAGTTGAGCGTGCAGGTTGGGTTGACGCAGTAGCTGGTGCCGTCTTCGTTTTCGTCGAAGCAGGCGAAACCGCCGGGGCACTGTACGTTGCTTTCGCACGTCAGCTGGCAGGTGTTCGTCTCGGTGTCACAGACGAGCTCGAGGTTATCGCGGTCGTAGCGCTCCTTGAGGATACGCGTTTCGCAGCAGTTCGTCGGATCGGCCTCGCACTCGGCCGTGGTGACCGCCTCGCCGTCGAGGCAGTTGTCCGGATTCGGATCGCACAGCGCGTCGCTGGTGCACGGCCAGCCTACGTCCTCGGTCTGAGGAGGCGCGGTCTGCAAGCACTCGAAGCGAACGCGCGCCCCGGTGAGCGGCGCGGCGCCCTCGGTGAAGCTCACGCGCTGCTGCTCGGGGTTGAACGAGCAGGCCCCGGCCGTCTCTGCCGTGAAGTCATCGTAGAACCAGCCGAGGCCCTGAGGCACGCCAGCCGTGGGATCGCTCGCAAGCTGGGTGACCCTGCAAACCTCGCGCCCATCTTCGGTTGTGACGGCGACTTCCTCGCGTCCACGGCCCGCGGTTGCGCAGGCTCCGCCCTCGGGCTGCACCTCGCGCACCTCGCAGTTCACGAGATTCTGCGCTGTGCGGTTGAGTGGCCGCGGCAGACAAAGCTGGCGAAGCGCGGCTGCGATTCGGTCGACGATCGCGTTGAGGGCAGGCGCGTAGTCCGATGCACAGATGGACTCCACGACGGTGCCGACCCCGGTGTTGTTTCCGGCAAGTCCCCTAACCGTTTCTACGATACGGACCCCAGGCGCCGCTGCGCCCGATCCGTCGCCGGCTATGCATGCCGGGGTGAGCGCCTGGTCCTGTGCCCCGTCATTCGAAGGATCGGGCACTTCCACCATGCCCGGATGGGCAAGAATCGCGTCGTATCGCTCCGCGTCGGTGTTGAAGTTTTCGGGGTCGAGCGCGCTGTCTTCCGGAATGCCGGTAATCGCTGCAAACACGACCTGACTGGGGTCGGATTTGAGGCTGGCAATCCCGTCGACGTATCGCTGAATCTGCTGGAGGGCCTGCTTGTGCTCCCAGCATCGCAGGTTGAACTGAACGAGCGAGTTCGTGGGCGGGTCCGCGAAGGGGCCTTGATACGGATTGCTCGGCCGCGCATCGACATCGAAAATGCGAGGGTCGGTCGTCGAGCAGTCGTCCTCGTCGGTGATCATGATGACGGCCAGCAGGGCGTCTTCACGGCTGAAGCCGCCATTCGCAGTGTTGCGATCGGATGCAAGAATGGCCTCGAGCTGTTGTTCAAAGCCGCAGCCGTCGGCCTGTCCGGTCACGCAAGTGACGTCGTTGATGAAGTCGGTCTGGTTGAATGGGGGCTCGGGGAAGTTGAGGTAGAGCGTGCCTTCGGGCGGTGTCTGCGCAGTACATTCTTGGGGAGTACCCGCCAGGCCTTCCACCTGCATGAAGCCGGCCTTGCCCGTGCTGGTGCAGGCGTTCGTCGGGTTGAAGTCGACGCCCGCCTGGTAGCTGGTGTCCGGCTGGGTCGAGTAGCCGAGGTCCGGCGTGATCACCGCGACGTGAAGGCTTTCGACCGCCGGGAAATCGCCGACCGGCATCGAGACGCCATCGGTATCGACACCGCCGGTGAGCAAGAGGTTCACCAGACGCGGAACCTGCTCGGCAAGCTTGTCCTGCTCGTCGCGCATCGACGGCGAGTCGTCGATGAGAATGAGCAGGTCCAACGCGCGCTGCGGGTTGACCGGCACGTTCTGGACGACGCCGTTGATCGTGCACGGATTGAGGTTGGCCAAGGGCCGTCGCGTGCAGCTGCTAACGGTCGCGACCGACCCCACGATCAAAAGTAAAAAAGCAAAGCGGATCTTCATGTCTTGTCCCCCTACCCGACACGGAAATCATACCCACTCGGGCCCATGGAAGCCAATCGAGCGAGAACTTTACAGCGGGCCTAGCCCAATACCTGCAGAATTATGAAATTTTTTCTGCGACCGGCATTCTGCTATGCAGAAAGTATAGGGTTAAATCCATGCGCCGCGTCCTGGTCGTCGACGATGAAGAAAACATCCGGCTCGTGCTTCGCACGCTCCTGAAGAAGAACGACTATCAAGTCGAGACGGCCGAAAGCGCCGAGAGCGCGTTGGAGCAGCTGGAGCGATTCGACCCCGACTTCGTGCTGGCCGATGTTCGCATGAGCGGCATGACCGGGATCGAGCTCTGTACCGAGCTGAAGGCGCGTTCGTCGCTGGCGACGGTCATTCTGATGAGCGCCTACGGTTCGGTCGACCTCGCGATTGAAGCGATGAAGGCCGGTGCGTACGACTATATCTCGAAGCCCTTCAAGCAGGACGAAGTCCTGCTGGCGCTCACCAAAGCCGAAGAGCGTGAATCGCTGCGACGCGAAAACCGCGCCCTCAAAGAGGCGATGCGCAAGGAGCAGACTGTCCACGGCATCCTCGGCAAGAGCGAGGCGATTGGCAAAGTCTTTTCGACCATCGGAAAAGTCGCGGAGTACAAAACGACGGTTTTGATTCAAGGGGAGAGCGGCACGGGCAAGGAGCTCGTCGCGCACGCGCTCCACGAGGGCAGCTCTCGCAAGAACAAACCATTCATCCCGATCAATTGCGGTGCGATTCCCGAAACACTTATCGAGAGCGAGCTTTTCGGCCACAAAAAAGGCGCGTTCACCGACGCGCATGCCGACAAGAAGGGTCTCTTTGCAGAGGCCCATCAGGGCACGCTGTTCCTCGATGAAATCGGCGAGCTGCCGCTCAGCCTGCAGGTCAAGTTGCTTCGCGTGTTGCAGGAGGGCTGCGTTCGACCGCTCGGCGCGACGCGTGACCAAGACGTGGACGTCCGGGTGATTGCCGCGACCGTGCGGGACCTCCAGCGTGAAGTCCAAGAAGGGCGCTTTCGCGAAGACCTCTACTACCGACTGAACGTCCTGCAGATCAACGTACCGCCACTGCGCGAGCGTCGCGACGACATCATGTTGCTGGTGGAGCACTTCATCGAGCGCAACAACCGCCGGCTTGGCACTCAGATCCGAGACCTCGACCAGCGATCGCGCAAGCTGCTCCTCGACCACCCCTGGCCAGGCAACGTCCGCGAGTTGGAGAACACCATCGAGCGGGCGGTCGTTCTCGCGGACGGGGACACGCTCACGGTGGCCGACCTGCCGGAGCGGATGCGCGAGCCGGCCGATCCGGTCGCGGCAAGCCTCGCGAACGGGGAGCTCTCGATCAAGAAAACCGCGCGATTCATGGAGGAAACGCTGATTCGGAGGGCTCTCGAAAAGACCGGCGGCAACCGCACCGCGGCCGCCAAGGTGCTCGAGATCAGCCACCGCGCTCTACTTTACAAAATCAAAGATTATGGGATTCAGTAGCGGTCGATGGATAATCGGGAATGTCGTCGAGAAGAGGAGCGTTGATCCTGTGATGTGCTGCATGCGTAGACCCTTAACGGCCGTAGCGTTTTGTGCGGCGCTTTTCGCGGCCGCGGGCTGCACGAAGAACATCCCGAACACCACCGTGAAGGACACGCCGGAGAACCGGGGCGTCATCACGTTCATGGAGAACTACCGGAATGCGGTCGAAGCCCGCGACGTCGGGGCCCTCCTGGCGATGGCGCATACGCAGTACTTGGATGATAACGGCACCCCTTCGGGTGACGACGACCTCGACTACCGGGCCCTCCAAAAGAAGCTGGGCCGCTGGCGGGAGCGGGTCACCGACGTCCGGTACGAAATCAAGTACCGCACAATCGTTAGGGAAATGGACCGAGTGCTGATCGCTTACCGCTACAGTGCGAGCTTCCGAATCGCCTACGATGAAGAGGATCAGCGCTGGTCTCGTCGAATTGGCGAAAATCGGCTGGTCTTGCTCTACGATGACATTCAGGCCCGATATTACGTGCTTTCCGGCATGTAAATTTTTGCGTTCCTATTGGAACACGCCTCAATTCGCGCTACGATTCTCTCGATGACACCCTGGAATGGGTGCAACTGAGTGTGCCCGCCCACAGACGACGAGACAGATGAGATTCGAGTGCGATAGCTGCCAGGCCAAGTACAAGATCGCCGACCAGAAGGTCCGCGGTCGAGTCGTTCGTTTTCCGTGTCGCAAGTGCGACCACAAGATCCTGGTCGACGGTCGCGAGGGCGATCCGGACGTGACGGTCCCGGCGGGGTCGGCGTACGGTTTCGAAGAGGTTAGGCGAAGCAGGCCGGAGCCGACGGCGCCGTTCACGCACGAAGCCCCGACCGCGCGCGCGCGACGTCCGTCGTCACCGGTTCGCCGACGTTCTTCATCGGTTCCGCCGCGCCGTCCGTCTGCGGCTGCGCGTCGGGTGTCTTCGATTCCCGCCGCTGCAAGCAGCGCGCTCGTCGGTCAACATCCTGGCTTGGCGCCGGCGCTGCCGATCGCCCCTGCAGGTCCGCCGATTACCGTCAAGGGCGAGGTTCCGCACTGGCACGTCTCGATCAACGACGTTCCCGTCGGGCCGGTTCGACTCGAGGAGCTTGGTCACAAGATCGACGCCGGTGCCGTGAGTGAGTACTCGTTGGTTTGGCGCGAAGGCCTCGACGAGTGGCGACCGCTTGCAACAGTTCCGGAGCTCATGGGCTTGTTGCACGATCGACGCCACTCCGGTCCTCCGTCGCGAACTTCGTTTTCGTCGATGCCCGCCTTCGTCGACTCACGAACGTCGATCACCTCGGCTTCGGAGCGCACCGTGGTGTCGGCGCCCATGGCTGGTTTTGACGCGGCGGGCGTGCCCCACGATTTCGTTCCGCTAGCTGATTCACTCGCGCCTGAGGAAGACGCGTCCGGCGGGCTTGGCGAGATGTCGCAGCCGCCTGCGCCGATTGGGCCGCCCGGGGTTTTCGAGTCATCGGCTCGGTTGGGCTCGTTTTCCGGTCTTCCGGCTGCCTTAGGCGAAGGGGTTTCGGTCCCTTCGGTGCCGCCGCCGGCTGCTGCGGCAAGCGCGGAGCCGCGCCGCGGTCTTTCGCTCGGCGTGCTGTCGCTGATTCTGGCCGTAATCGTCCTTGCGGGGGTCTCCGCGTTTCTCGCCTATGAGCGTTTTGGGGATTCCGCACTGAGCGATTGGCTCGGCGATCGGGACCCCGCGCCCGCAGAGTCGGGGGCGCGTGCTGCGAAGTCCCAGGCGCAAGCAGAAAGAACGGTCTCCGACGTGGTGGAGAAACCGGCGGACGGAGTGTCAGCAGAGTCAGGCGTCGACGCCGATGCCAAACCAGACGCCGCCGCCGAGCCCACCCCACCGGTTGCTGACGAGCCGACCGAGGCAGCAGCCACCGAGGGCGCGAATGCGGCAGCTGCCGGACGTGCGAATGCACCAGCGCCAGTGAAAGAAACTCCGCAGGCCAAGCTCGTGTTCGAACCGCCGAATCCGGCGAACGACGGGCCGACGATGGAGCCCGCAGCGAAGCCGAAGCCGAAGAAGCGCCGCAGGGCCCGTGTGCAGCCGGTCGAAGAGACATCAGAAGATAGTTCCCTGAGCGCGGCGGAGCAGAAAATTCTCGATGACTTCGATTCCGGCGCCGATGCTGCGCCCGCGAAAATCGAAATCAAGGAATCCGCCAGCAGTCAAAGCAAGAAGCCACCGCTCGACGGCAACGGCGTTCGGGCGACGGTGACGACCAACAAGCCGCGCCTGCAGCGCTGCTACGAGCGGGCGATTCGTGGCCAGCAGTCACCGCAGTCGGTACGGCTGGACGTGAGCGTAACGGTTTCGGCCTCCGGCAGAGTCAAAGAGGTGAACGCCGCTGGGGATGGCCCCGGTGGGCTCGCCGAGTGCATCGAGGCCTCCGTTCGACGTTGGCGTTTCCCGGCGTCTTCCGAAGGCGGGCCGGCGAAATTTCCAATCGTGTTCTCTGCGAACTGAGTAGGTTTCTATGCCGACCAAGCCACTGATCGACGCTGGGACGATTGCCCGGCGTGTCGCGGAGCTGGGCCAGGCGATCACCGAGGACTACCGGGGCCAAGCCTTGGTCGTCGTCCCCGTTCTCAAAGGCAGCTACATGTTCGCCGCGGACTTGGTCCGCCACATTGACCTGGATGTCGCAATCGACTTCCTCGGCGTTCGCAGCTACGGCAATCAGCAGGAGAGCAGCGGCGTGGTGCAGATCACCACCGACTTGAGCCACTCGATCGAGGGCAAGCACGTGATCCTAGTCGAAGATATCGTCGACACCGGGCTCACCGTTGCCTATCTCCATCAGAACCTGACTACCCGCCAGCCGGCGTCACTCAAGGTTGCGTCCTTGCTTCACAAACCTTCTCGCACCCGCGTGCCCGTCGAAATCGACTACCTCGGCTTCACGGTCGAGGACGTGTTCATCGTCGGCTACGGCCTAGACTTCGCACAAAAGTTCAGGAATCTGCCCTACCTGGCGGTGGTCACCGACGACGAGGCCTAAGCAGCCTATACTGGTCGCCGTGAGCGATGCGAGGCCACCCGAGGATCTGACCGAGCGAATACGGCGCATCGCGACGACGATCGCCGAAGAGGTCGACAAGCGCTTCACCACGAGCGAACAGTCACCTTCCATGCTCGAGGCGGCGGCCTCTTCGCTGGGCACGACGATGGAACGATGGGGTCGAAACCCCGGGCTTCGTCGGATCCTCGGCGGGGTGCAGCGCGATGAAGTAACGAGCCCGGGGGAGATAGTCGAGGTTTCGGCAACTCTGGGCGTCGCTGCCAAGCTCGGCGCGGTCGCGCGGTTTTACGTCGATGACGCGGTCGCTGCAGAGGTTCCGATTGGTATCGGCGCCGAGGTGCGAGCGGTCATCGATGCGCCGGGGCCCGGCCTTCATCGCGTCCGTGTTGCCATTTGCAATGACCGGGGCGAAATCGTCACCGAGCTGTCTGGTCACCGATTGCTACAGGTCGCCAGCGGCCGGCCGGTCGTGCTGGTCGACGCGGCGCTCGTGCTTCCTCGGGTCACGGACCAGACAGCCCCGTCGGTTTCGCCCCTCGAAGCGCTTCGCGCACTCGTCGATGAGGGCTTCGAGCTCGTCTACTTCGACATTCACGTGAAAAACCGGGATCCCTCGATCCACGAGGCGCTGATCACCCAGCGCCTGCCGCCCGGCGCAATCCTGGTCTATTCGGCAGAAGAACAGGAGCTCCGAAGCCTCGGCATCGATTTCGTCGAGATGTTCGCTTCGACCGCGATTCGTAGACTGCGCGCAAAGGGTGTTCCGGTGACGACGATATTGACCGAGCGGGCTGAGCACCCCGATGAAAGCCTTACCGAGCAGGTGAGCGTCATGACCCCGTCGACGGCGCTGAGGCGAGCGCTTGCGGGTGTGTTCACGGTCGAGACCGAACGCGCAGCAACGCTGCTCGAGGACAGGGCGAGCAGCAATCCACTGGACTGGCGTCTCGACCAGACCACCGACTCCAAGCTGGTTCCAGGCAACTCATTCCATGCCGAGCTCGACAATGGCGAGGCGAGGCGCCGCTTGCTGGCTG
>CBESWY010000077.1:0-12411 GCA_965533395.1 uncultured Myxococcales bacterium | reverse complement strand
GGGGGCTGCACCCAGGGGTCACCGACGTGATGAGCTTCGCGGACCCCGCCGATGCGGTGAGCGCGAAGCAGGAAACCATCGTGGCCGCTTGCAAGGCGCGCTTGACGACTGACGCGGTCTACGAGGTCGCGATCTTTCATGCGGAGCGGCACACCGGTGCGTCGAACTTCAGACTCACGCTCGATGGTTTCGTCACCGAAATCTCGACCTGCGACTACAGCTGTGGCGATGGAATCGCGACCCGCTTCGAGTTCTGCGACGACGGCCCCGGGCAGAACACGGGCGCCTATGGGCATTGCTTGCCGGATTGCTCCGGACTCGGGCCCTACTGCGGCGATGGCAACGTCGACGAGGGTTTCGAGGAATGCGACGACGGAGACAACCTCGGCGGGCTTGGCGGCTGCAACCCCGACTGCACGGCGGGCCCAACCTGCGGGGACGGAATTCGGCAGCCCGAGCTCGGTGAAGGCTGCGATGCGGGTCCGGACAATGGAGTTCCTGGCTCCGGATGCAGCGCGACCTGCGAGGTCGTCGTCGAGTAGCATAGGAGTGCCGACCGGCCGCGCTGCCGGCTCCCGCTCAGAGCTTAGGCATCTGCTGCGACTCGCGAAGACGCTTTTCGGCATTGTGCCGCTGGGTCTCAGCCGAGTCACGTAGCTGCATGGCGCCCTTCAGGTTCTCGATGAGCTCGGCTTGATCTTTCAAGCTCTGGCTCAAGTGATTGGTGATGACGTCGACGCTGACGACGGCAATACCACAAAACACGGCGAAGAGAGCAGTGATGCGCAGCCAATTCATGAACACGGTCGGCTCGTAGAAGTCCAAGGTCTCGACGGTCATGAGGCCCGTCGACAAGACCGCTCCGACGCCAAGCAAGGCGATCAGGTTCAAGCCCAGTGCGATCAGAGTGACGCGGCGCCCGAAAAACACCGATGCGAGGACGCTCTGACCGGCGAGAATCAGAATCGGGGCGCCGAGGTAACCCACCGCTAGCAGGGCGAGGACGCCCACGATGTAGAGAAGGGCGAGAAAGCCAAGCGCCCGCACCGCGTAGGACAGGCGCTTCATCAGGAGCAACACGACGGCGCCCGTGTACATGACGACGGCTCCCCCGAGCACCGTCCATGCGCCTCTCTCGACCGCATCGATGAGGGTGCGGACAAACGCCGCGCCGCCGACCACGACGGCGACTAGGAGCGACATGTTGAGCACCTGCGCGCGAAGCCCTTTGGCCTCGTCGACGACATCTCGTTCCCATGAAGTGACGCTCTTTTTTGCCACGGTCCGCGAATCCTAGCCGTTTGACTGACGAAGCTCCAGCCTGGCTGGGCAGAGCAGCCGGAATCTTGCACCGGTCTGCATGATCGCAGCGAAGATTCCGGCTACAAACCCAACTGTGAGCATCCAGTCCATGCGGCCTTTGAGAGCAGCACGTGCCTTGCGGGAGCTCTTTGCGAACCCCGACGACACGCAGCAGGTCTTCGAGATCATCGATGCGATGCAGGGGCCGGCCCTGGTCCGAATGCGGGAACGGCTTCAGCAGACCGAGCAAGGGCGCCGGCTGCTCGCCGATCAGCCCAACCTCATCCCCTTGCTGAGCGACCGCGACGGGCTTCGCGCCTTGCCCGAAGGCAGCCTAGGGCGGGCGTACCTGGCCTTCGTCGAAGCCGAGGGCATCAGCGCCGATGGCTTGGTGGATGCCTCGGATATCTCACGTCAGCGCAACGAGGTCGCGGAGCTTCGATGGATTCGAAACTGGCTGCGTGATTCGCACGACGTGTGGCATGCGGTGCTCGGCTATAAGGGCGACTTGATTGGCGAGGCGGCGCTCTTGGCGTTCAGCCACTACCAGACGCGAAACATCGGTGTGGGGATGATCGCGACGATGGCCTGGTTCAAAATCGGCCGGGTCACCGACCGCAACCTCGGCGCGCGCGGCGTGATCCTCAACGGCCGGCGTCGCGCAAGGCAATCGGCCTGGTTTCTCGAAGTGCCCTGGCACGAATGGCTCGCGCGCCCGATCGACGACGTCCGCCGCGACCTCGGAGTCGATCGTCTCGCTCAGTATCAGCCGGTACGTTCGCACGAAGTGAGCGTCAGCCTCGTCGCCTGAGGTTCGTTCCACGCCGTTGGCTCGCGCGATCTGAATCACCGGAGTAGAAAACCGAATGGCCCAAATCGACATCTTCAATGGCGACGCCGACGGCATCTGCGCGCTGACCCAGCTTCGCAACGCCGAGCCTTTGGAGAGCACGCTGATTACCGGCGTGAAGCGGGACATCGCCCTGGTCGCCAAGGCCGAGGTTCATGCCGGCGATCGAATCGCCGCGCTCGACCTCAGCTTCGACAAGAATCGCGACGGCGTGCTGAAGGCGCTCCAAGCAGGCGCGGAGGTCTTCTACGTCGACCACCATTTTGCCGGGGAGATTCCCGAGAGCGACAAGCTCACGACGATCATCGACCCCGATCCGAACGTCTGCACCAGCTTGCTCATCAACGGTTACCTCAAAGGGAAGTACGTCGAGTGGGCTGTGACCGGCGCCTTTGGCGACAACCTCAAGGCCAGCGCGCGCGCCCTTGCCGGGCCTTTGGGCTTTTCGGAGAAGCAGCTGAGCCTTCTCGAAAACCTCGGCATCTACATGAACTACAACGGCTACGGCTCGTCTATCGAGGATCTGCACTTCCCGCCGGCAGAGCTCTTCGAGCTCGCGCGTCCGTTCTCGAGTCCGTTCGCCTTCGTCGAAGATGCGGCCGACGTCTTTGCAAAGCTCGAGGCCGGCTACCGCAGCGACATGGCTGCGGCCGCGGCGGTCAAGCCGGCGCGTGAAACCAAAAAGGCCGCCGTGATCATCCTGCCGAACGAAGCCTGGGCGCGCCGTGTATCCGGGGTCTACAGCAACGAGCTCGCCAACGGCTCACCCGGACGCGCCCACGCCGTGCTGACCGCACGAGCAAATGGCACGTATCTCGTCAGCGTGCGGGCACCGCTCGACAACAAACACGGTGCCGACACGCTCTGCCGGCAGTTCCCGACAGGCGGCGGCCGCGCCGCTGCCGCGGGCATCAACGCGCTCCCTGCCGATCGGCTCGACGCCTTCATCGACGGGCTTGCCGCTTCCTACGCTTAGGTGCGGCGGCCGCCGATGCCGGACCAGATGCCTTCGTGGAGGAGCGCTAGAACACCTTCGGCGCAGGGCTCTTCGTCGCCAAGCATGAGGCGCTTGTCGATCAAGAGGAAAGCCGCCCCGTGCACCGCGGACCAGGCCATGAGGCCCGCGTCCTGCACGCTCTTGGTCAACAGCCCTTCTTGCTCGCAGCCTTCGAGGATGCCGCGAAGGCCAGCAAACGCCGCATCGCTCGCTTCGCAAAGCTCGGGCACGTCGCGCGATGGCATCCAGCCGAACATCAATCGGAAGAGCTCAGGATGCTGCGCCGCGAACTCGAGGTAGCCCAAGCCGGCTCGCCGCATCCGCTCTTCGCCGTTGGCGCTGCCGTCTTGTTCAGCGAGCATCCTCTCCCGAAGGCGCTCAAAGCCGCGGACGGCGAGGGCAGCCAGCAGCGCGTCCTTGTCTTCGAAGTGCCGGTACGGGGCACCCGGGGTCACGCCCAGCCGTCGCCCGACTTTGCGAAGCGAAAGCCCCCCAGGGCCGTCTTCTTCGAGGAGCAGCTCGGCCGCCTCGAGCAAGGATTCGCGCAATTCGCCGTGATGATAGGCCTTTTTCGCGGTTGCCATGGGGCAGTGTAACTTAATCATGGGACCTCAGTAAACAGTGTTGACATTGGCAGTAAACGCCGTATACATTGATGTATACAGTGAATACATCAGGAGGTCAACATGAACAAGCCACTACTCACACTCGGAATCATTCTCTCTCTCGGCACCGTGGGCTGCGCCGGCTTCGGGGTTCAGCAGACCTCGAGCCTCAGCGGCCAATTCCAGAAGCAGCAAGGGCTCGACGGGCTCTGGAGCGCTACCGAACAGGCGCCGGGCCAGGGGCTCGAGGTGCCACGCTATGCCGATCAGAGCCTCGGCGAGCTTTGGAACGAGGGTGTCGAACCCGTCGAAGCGGTGCGAGGCGATGATCCTTCGCAGCGTCGCACGGGCGGCGACCTTTGGAACCCCGCCTCCGTGACGCGCAGCTGGGAGATCGACCGAGGCGAAACGCAGGCGCCTTCGCGCAGCCTCCTCTTCGGTGACTCCTCGGGCGGAGGAATCTGGTACTAAGCGTGCGTGCGAGAACGAATCGTCGTCTTCACGTTGCTGAGCCTGAGCTGCATCTCGGGGTGCGGCACCTTGATGCTGGACGCGAAGACGCGTGGGTGGGTGGTGGTCGAGACCGCCGACCTGCGCGTCCGTAGCGATGCCCGCCCGGCCCGTGCTGTCGAGCTTGCGGCGCAGTACCAACGGATGCACGACGCGATCGCCGAGCACGAGCTTCCATGCGGCTTCGACCGACTGACGGCCCCCATCGATGTCACTCTCTTCGAGCAGTCCGGCGACATGAGCTTCCATCAACCGCCCCAGACCACCCTTCTCGGGCTCCAAGCACAGATCGTCGTGCACACCGCAGCTCGAAACGCCTCTCCGGCTCTATTTTCGCATGAGCTCACCCATCGCCTGCTGTCGGTTTGCTTCCCGGCAGCAACCGTTTGGTTCCACGAGGGGATGGCGGGCTTCTATCAAACAGCGCGCTTGCACGGCGATACGCTGGAGCTTGGTTTTCCCCCGTTCGTTCTCCCGCCTCGTTCACATTGGAGCGGGTCACCGCAGGCCTATCGGACCGAGATCAACGGCGAGCCTGTGACCGTGTTGCCCGAGGCGGGCGTACCCGGGGCAGAGGCGCTGCGCGCGATGAGCCCCACCGAATTCTACGCCGACGACGAGTTGGCCAAGCTCCTAAACTACGCCGGCGCCTGGGCGCTGGTTCATCTGCTCAAGCTGGGTGACCTTTCTCTTTCGCCTCGCTTCATTCGATATCTCGAAGCGCTGCACGCTGGAAAGGAGGAAGGCGCGGCGTGGCGCGCGAGCTTTGGAGACCGCGATATCGCGGGACGGTACAAAGCGTACCTGTCCGAGAACTGGAGCGCGCGCGTTCGGACGATGCACGTATCCGAGCCGAAAGGCTTGGCCGCGCGACCGATGTCTAGAGGTGAGGCCGCGTTGATGCTCGCTCAGCTCGAGCGCTGGGACGACAAAAGAGGGGCGAAACGCGCCCAGGCCTACATCGACTTTGCCGGCGAGCAAGACTCGACACGACTTGCTGCTCTGCTGTTTCGTGGAGCCTTCTTGAAAACCCTCGGTGACGAAGCGGGGGCACGTGCTTCCGTGGAGCAAGCACTCCAACGAGACGGCGCGAACCCGGATGCGCTCGCCGCGATGCTTCAATTCCACATCAGCGATGCCGCGACGACCGAGCCGATCTCTGAGCGCCTCGATAGCGTGCTTCAGGCGCTCCAGCGGAACGCCCGAAGCTCCTATCACTTCGCCGTCGCCGCCTGGTGGCAGACCTATGTGCTCCACGACGTTCCGACTGGAATCTCACTCGCGAAGCGTGCCGTCGAGCTCGATGGGACGAGCTTCATGGCCTACGTCAATCTGGCGGATGCCTGGGCGTCGCTAGGGCAGCTAGACAAGGCGGCCGGGGCCTATCTGGCCGCGCTGGCCCTTTCACGATACCGACCTTCCGAGGCCAGGGAATACCTCGAAGCTGGCCTCGCCAAGGTCCGTCCAAAGATCGAGGAACCCGAGCCCATCGAGATGGGACCCTAAGATTACAAACTGTTAACTTGCGCGAGATGAAGAAATAAGTTTACTTTATGTTAAGTAAATGACCCTTCTCCTCGACACCCACGACCCTCTGCCACCGGCGAAACCCATGCCGCGTCACAAAGGCCATTGGCTCTGGGGCGGGACCTTCGACTTTCAGCGCAACCCAGCCGCGTTCGTGCTCGAGGGCCATGAGAAGTACGGCGACGTCTTCGTGACGCGCGTGCTGACCGGCCAGTCGTTCTTCATTCGCGATCCTGCCGTCGTCAATGCGATCAACGTCACGCACGCCAAGCACATCCGCAAGCCCAAGGTCGTGAAGCAGATGTGGAAGCCGTTCCTCGGTCAGGGGCTGGTTCCAAACGACGGAGAGTCTTGGAAGCGACAGCACAAGTTGATCATGCCGGGCTTTCACAAGATGCGCGTCGACGCCTACGCGCCAACCATGGCGGCGTACACACGCGACATGATTCGCGGCTGGACGAATGGCGAAACACGTAACTTTAGAAAGGAGATGTTGGAGGTCACACTCCGACTCGTCGCAAAGACACTATTCGACACCGACCTTGCGCACGATTCCCAGACGGTGCACCAAGCGATGGAAGACATCAGCGAAGCGCTGATCGACCATGCTCAAACGCCGATTCCGGCGCCGCGCTGGTGGCCGTCCGAGCGCAACAAACGCATGGTGCGCGCGCTGGACGCGATGGACGGCGTGATCGAACGGCTCGTCTCAGCGCGTCGAAAAGACCGTAAAGACCGCGGGGATCTGATGTCTCACATCGTGTTCGCGACCGACGAGCAGGGCAGCATGTCGGATAAGCAGATGCGCGACGAGCTCATGACCCTCATCTTCGCCGGCCACGAGACGACCGCGCATACGCTTACCTGGGCCTGGTACCTGCTTGCGACCAACCGTGACAAGCTCAAAAGAGCGCAGCTCGAGGTCGACGAAACCATCGGCGATCGGCCGATCGGAGTCGATGATCTCAAAAAGCTTCCGTACCTCGAAATGTGCCTCAAGGAATCGCTGCGCCGACTTCCCGCGGTATGGATTTACGCGCGCGAAGCACAGCGCGATCTGAGACTCGGCGACTACTTCTTTCCGAAGGGCGCAATCCTGGCAGTCAGTCCACTCGCCACGGGTCGCAATCCAAAGTACTTCGACCAGCCGCTCGAGTATCGGCCAGAGCGCTGGACGCGCGAGTTCGAGCGTCAGCTTCCCAAAGGCGCCTACGTGCCTTTTGCGGCAGGCCCGCGCGTCTGCCTCGGCAAGCAGTTCGCCATGATGGAGATGCGCATCATTCTCGGTACCCTAATCCAGAACGTCGACATCAACGTCCTCGAGGGCTTCGAGCCGGACTTCGAGGCCCAGCTTTCGCTCAACCCGGGAGAGCGCGGCATGCCGATGAAAGTCAGGTTCCGCGAGGGGGCGCCCGTAATGGCGGGCCAAAGCGGCAGGCCCCCGGCCGGCGCCCGCACGCACGCGGCCTAGTAGCCGACGGCTTCGAACGCTGCCTCGGCGTGTCCGTCGCGGCCGAACTCTCGGCCGAGGATTCATAAAATCATTACGTTTTCCACTGCTCAATAACGGTATTATCGAAAAATTGCAGCCTTAATACTTGACGCAGCGCGTCGTCATCCCCAGACTGTTGGGACAAGGAAGGCGGGTCACGGGCCCCAGCAAGTGCTCCGCCAAACCAATCGGGGGTTTCCCATGAATACGCAACTACTACTCGTCATCATGTCTATCGTCGCGCTTCACGTCGCCGCCATCGGAGGTGGGGGCTTGGTGCTGGTCATCATGCGGCTGCTTGGCCGCGGGCCTGCCACCGCCAATGGAGCAGACGACCGAGACTCGATCCACTGAGTCGGCCGCGCGAGCTCGGGGCAGGCTAGGTCAGCACCAGGAAGCCTGGTGGCCCGGCTGCTCTAGAAGCTCGCGCAGGTTCGCGGACACGACCCGATAGCCGACATTGCCGTAGAGCTTCTGCCGGCCCTGGTTCAGGTAATAGGTGGGGCTGCCTTCGATCTTGTGCTCGTCACGGAGCTCGATGTCGCGGCAAAGCTCGGCCATGGCTTCGCCCGAGCTCAGCTTCGCCTCGATTGCCGGGATGGGGATTCCGAGCCGCGTCAGGACCTCGAGGAGCACCTGGCGACTCGAGATGTCACGGGCTTGCTCGAAAAACGCCAAGCGAACCTGCCATATCGCCTCTTCGAGAACGTTGCGCCCCGCGAGCTCCTCGCTGCGGGCCGAGTTCAACATGCCCTCGTCCATCAGCAAGCGCACCGCGCAAAGCATCTCGTGCGCGGCGGCGGAGGTGGTCGGCGCAACCTGGCTCCAAACCCGTTCGTGCACCGAAACGTGAGGGAAGCCCTCGGCGACCCCGCGCACGTGCTCGCCGAAACCAGCATAGCCACCTCGCTTCTTCCAGCCTTCGTCGATTCGATGCCGCGTGGCGCCAAAGATCGGGATGAAGCGGTACTCCAGCTCGATCGAGGACCCGAACTCCTTGCGGAGCTGGTCCAAGCGGGCTTCGGCCACGTAGGCCCAGACACACAGGACGTCCGAAACGTACGAGATCTGGATGGTCATTGGACCACCAGATAGACGATGCCGGCGATGAAGAGAAGGGCAAAGACCACGAGCCACTGACGCCAGATGTCGTTCTGGAGTGCTGATCCGTCGGCGGGTTCCATGGCCTCCGTGCGGGTGCAGTTCGGACATCGCGGATCGTTCCCAGCGTACTTGGGAACGAACTCGAGATCACAGTCGGCGCACCGGTAGCGGTCAGGCATCGCGGTCACCAGCTACCCATGCTGCCCATGTCGTGAACTTGGGAAAAGCCCTTGCTTTCGAGGAGTCGCTTGGCCATCGCGCTACGGGCGCCGCTCTGGCAGTAGAGGACGATTGGGCTGCTCTCATCACCGAGCTCGTCGGTGCGACCCGAAAGCTCTTGAATCGGAATGCTGATCGCGCCCTCGATGTGACCGCCCGAGAACTCCCCGGGGCTTCGGACGTCGACGAGCATCGCCCCCTCCGCAACGAGGGCGCGGGCGTCGCTTCCCGAAATCCGAACGGCGGTGAACCGCTGGTAAAGCACGAACACGACGATGATCGCCAAGACGACGAGGATGATCTTCGAAATCATGCGCCCAAGGATAGTCCCACCCGCCGCGAGCGCCAGAGCCACGTTTGGGGTTGAAGGGGACTGATCCAAATGCGGCACCGAGGCACAAAGCGCGCTAGACCTTCGGCATGAGCGAGCCGAAGGGCAAGGCCGAGGGCCAAGAGAACGCGCCGAACTTCGTCCACGATTTGGTCCGCGACGACCTTCGCACGAGCAAGCATGGCGGCCAGGTCGTGACGCGATTTCCTCCTGAGCCAAACGGGTACCTGCACATCGGCCACGCGAAGTCGATTTGCTTGAATTTCACGGCGGCTGCCCTCGCCGAGCAGGGGCGCTGCCACCTGCGCTTCGACGACACGAACCCGGAGGCCGAGGACACCGAGTACGTCGAGTCGATTCGCGAAGACGTTCGTTGGCTTGGCTTCGATTGGGGCAGCCACGAATACTTCGCCTCCGACTACTTCGAGAAGCTCTATGATTGCGCGGTCGATCTGATCAGGCGCGGTTTCGCATACGTCGACAGCCAGACGCTCGAAGAGATTCGCGAAGGCCGGGGCGATTTCTACAAGCCGGGTGTGAACAGCCCATACCGCGATCGAAGCGTCGAAGAGAACCTGGAGCTCTTTGCAGGCATGCGGGCTGGCAGGTTCGAAGAAGGTGCGCACGTGCTGCGTGCGAAGATCGACATGGCATCCAAAGACGTCAATCTGCGCGATCCCTTGATGTACCGTATTCGCAAGGTCACGCACCATCGGACCGGTGACGACTGGTGCATCTATCCCATGTACGACTACGCACACCCGATGTCCGATGCGTTCGAGGGAGTCACGCACTCGGTCTGCACCTTGGAGTTCGCGCACCACAATCCGCTCTACCAGTGGTTCGTTTCGCACTTCGACTTCGACCCGACACCCTGGCAGTACGAGTTCGCGCGCCTGAACCTCACGTACACGGTCATGAGCAAGCGGCTCTTGAAGCGGCTCGTCGAAGAGGGTCACGTGAGCGGCTGGGATGACCCGCGGATGCCGACCATCGCTGGAATGCGCCGTCGAGGATACACGCCGTCCGCGATCCGGCGCTTTGCGGAGCGGATCGGGGTTTCGCGCCGGGACAGCATCGTCGATGTGGGCCTTCTCGAGCATGCGCTTCGCGAAGACCTCAACGCGACCTCGCCACGCACCATGGCCGTGCTGCGTCCCCTCAAGCTGGTGATCGAGAACTTCCCCGAGGGCGAGGAAATCGAGATCGAGGCGCCCTTCAGCCCTAATGACGAGAGCTTCGGTTCGCGGCGCCTGCATCTGACACGCGAGGTGTTCATCGAGCGCGACGATTTCATGGAAGAGCCCATGAAGAAGTGGTTCCGCTTGGCGCCAGGCAAAGAAGTGCGGCTTCGCTACGGCGCACTGGTGACCTGCAACGAGGTGGTCAAAGACGAAGCGGGCAAGGTCGTCGAGTTGCGCTGCAGCTGGGACCCCGAGTCCAAGGGTGGCAACGCGCCGGACGGGCGCAAGGTCCGTGGCACGATCCATTGGGTGAGCGCCAAGCACGCCGTCGACGCGGAGGTGCGCCTCTACGACCGTCTCTTCAAAGACGAGAATCCACTCGACGAGTCACTCGAAGGCGACTTCACGTCACGCATCAACCCGGAATCGCTCGAAGTGCTGCGGGGCGCGAAGCTCGAGCCGAACCTCGGGGCACGCGGGCCCGGCGAACGGGTCCAGTTCGAGCGGCTTGGCTACTTCGTCGTCGATGCCGACAGCACGCCGGAGCGCCCCGTCTACAACCGAACCATCCAGCTCAAAGACTCCTGGGCCAAGCTCGCGAAGCGATAGCGCGTTTACTTTCCCTTGAACTTTGGAGGCCGCTTCTGGAAGAAGGCCATCACGCCTTCCTGCAAGTCCTCGGAGTTCATGACGCGCTCGAGCGCCGCGAACTCGTGCAAGAGGCCGTCCTCCAGAGACTTCGGGCCGCCTCGAACGACCGCATCGAGGATACCCGCGACGGCAAGAGGCGCTTTCGCGGCGAGCTCCGACGCGAGTTGAGCGACCTGCGTGTCGAGGTCCTCGGGCTCGCAAACCCGGGTGAGCAGGCCCGCTTCGAACGCTTCATCGGCGTCCAGCTTCTTGGCGAGGAGCATGATTTCGAGCGCGCGGGCGCGTCCCACGGTGCGTGTGAGTCGCTGGGTCCCTCCCCAGGCGGGCACCACGCCGAGCTCGACTTCGGGCAGGCCGATCTTTGCGCCGCGCGCGCCGATCCGAAAGTGACAGGCCAAGGCGATTTCGAGTCCTCCGCCTAGGCAGGCGCCGCGAATCGCGCAGACCACCGGCTTGCTCGAGGTTTCGATGCTGCGGATGACGCGCAGTCGCTGCTCGATGAAGCCCCGAACACCCCGGTTGGCTGCCGCCGCGCCGAATTCGCGAATATCGGCACCCACCGAGAAATTCGCATCCCCTGCGCCTTGCAGGACGAGCGCCCGAACGCTTTCGTCTTGCTCGACTTCGTCGATGGTCTTCTCGAGCGCGTCGATCAGGGCCATGCTCAAGCGGTTGTACGGCGGGTCGTTGAGCACGATCGTCGCAACCGAGGCCGCGCGGCGAAGGAGGATCGGTTCTTTTTCGCTGTTGACGGCTTCCATCGCCTGTCCTTCAGTACCACATCGGGGCCCGCCGCTGCGCGGAAACCTCTGGTATGCTCGCGTCCGCCGTGCGCATTTTCATCGTCATCGTCGTCCTCGTTGCGCTGGTCGGTCTTGCGATCCTCGCCTGGCTTACGGTGCGCGGTCCCAGCGCTGCGCAGGCCGCACGCATCGCCGAGGTGCTCGAGGACAGCCGCCCTGCCGGTGAGCCGACCGCATATGCACACTGCGTATCTTGTCATCTGCACGACGGCAGCGGCAGGCCCGACGGCTCGATCCCTCGACTGGCCGGACAGAGGCGCGCCGTCCTCGAAAACAAGCTCTACCGGCTGAGAGCCGGAACGATGCACCTTCCGGTGATGGATCCCTACGCCCGCACCTTGCTGCCCAGCGAAGTCAGCGAAATCGCGAGCTACCTGTCTCAGTTGCCCGAGATCGACATCGCGCCCAGCGCCGCCAGCGACGAAGAACGCGCCCGGGGCGGAGCCCTGTACGCGCAGCACTGCGTCTCGTGCCATGGCGCCCGCGGCGAAGGAGACGATGGGCTGTTCGCCTCGCGGCTTTGCGGTCAGTACGCCGGCTACCTCGAGCGTCGTCTCGACGAAGCTGCGGCGGGCACGCGCGGCGCGGCCGATGCGATCATGCAGGGAGTGGTCGACACGGTGCCCGTCGACGACCTTGGGCTGATCGTGGCCTGGCTGGCGGCCGGCAAGGGATGCGCGTCGCCATGACAAATCGATTCACCCGCAGACGATTCGTCCGCGTGACTGGAGGCGCCGCCGCTGCGGCGTCGATCGGTGGACCGGGCTTGGCCCGAGCCGCGGCGGCGGACGAAGCAGTGTTGGCGACGCGACACGTGAACGTGGTGGTCATTGGAG
>CBESWY010000076.1:0-12416 GCA_965533395.1 uncultured Myxococcales bacterium | reverse complement strand
TGTCCAACGCCGGCGCCAACATTCAACGGTTTGGACCGAGGTTCTGGGCGACCTATGGTGCCCCGAAAGTGCAGTTCCGGATCGGTGGGGACCTCGAGGGCCTCTTCGGTTCGGCTGATTGCACCGAAACCGGCGAAGTCGGTGAGCTACCGGTGATCCCGAGCGTATCGACCCCGTGTGACCGAGAATTCGCGCAGCAAGATCGAAGAGTCATCGCTGGCGCGTACGTCGATGCGAATCTGTCGCTCGTCCCGTGGTTGGATCTGTCGCTCGGCGTCCGTGCGGATATGTGGAGCACCGGTGGTTTCCGGAACGCCGCAGTCAACCCACGCGCTCGAGCGACCTTTCACGCGCATGAAATCGCGGACGTATTCTTTGGATGGGGGCTTGGCGCCAGGGCCGCCACCTTTGCGATTCCACTCCCTGGGCTCGGTGACGTGCCGCTGGAGCCCGGCCTGCAGTACGCCAACCAAACCGAAGGCGGAGTTCGCTTTTACCTTCCACACGACCTCACGTTCGAAACCCGCGGCTACCTCAACATCTATCGGGACCTTCGGTTCGTGGACATCTTCACCAATCCGCAGATCACCGCGGGCACCGCGTCCAATCCTCCCAGTATCCGCCCGGCCGGCACCATCGACGATTCCGCGGACGGAAAGAGCTACGGCCTCGAAGTCCTGTTTCAACGTCCATTCGAGGTCGGATTTTCCACCTTGGTGAGCTACACCCTTGGCTTCAGCGACCTCACCGCTACCGGCGTGTTGCTCGACAGAAGCACACAGTCATTCGATTACACGCCGTCCTACGACGTTCGCCACGTCATGAACGGTGTGCTCGCCTGGCGGGCCAAGTTTGGTCTGATGATCAGCGCGCGCGTGTTTGCGAGGTCGGGCCGGGCGGAAGGTTGGCTCTGGCTGGACCAAGCGGGCGCGGTGCGACAGTACGTTCAGCGCGTTCCCTGGTTCGTGCGGCTCGACGCGAAGATCGCCTACGAATGGGCCAAGCCAGGCCGACGCATGCGCGTGGCGCTCGAGTGGATCAACATCACCCAAGCGCGCGACGCCCAGGAAATCGACTCGAACGACATGAACGCGCCTCCGCAGTGCCAGTGGCGTGTCGGCGTTCCAGACGAGCCGTGCCCGATCCGATTCACGACGGCGATCTGGTTTCCAAACCTCTCGTTTCGCGCCGTCTTCTGAGTCAGCTCAACGCTCTGCAGCATCGATGCCGGACCAATGCCTCGTGTTGAGAGCACCCGCGGCCGGTTTGACGTCGACCAAGAATCCGGTGAGGTTCGCCATGCCCGAGACCCGCTCGAGCTTGTCGGGGCCGTCGGCAGCGAGGAGGTTGACGTTGACGCCGGTCGTCTTGCTAGCCACGCCCATCTTGCTGTCCTGATGGCCCCAGCCGTGCGGCAAAGCGACCGAGCCGGGCATCAGCTCCGAGAGAAGTTTCACCGGGACGCGAACTGCTCCGGTTTCGGTCGACACGTCCGCGAGGTCGCCCTCGCCGAGCCCCGCGCGAGCCGCGTCCTCGGGGTTCATGTACAAATGATTCGTCCCGCGCTCCCTCGAAACGAACTCGTCGATGTTGTGCGTCCACGAATTGTGCGTCGTGATGGCGCGCTTCGTGATGAGCTTGAGCTTGTGTTTGGTGTCGAGCTCGAGCTGAAAATCGGCTTCGAGCTTCTGCGCCTGCGTTACGAACGCCTCCGGCGCGAGGTGCACCTTTCGATCGTCGTGTATGACACGTTTGCCGAGGAAGCTACCTGGGTCGTGCTCCGGACGTAGGCGCCCGTGCTTTTCCTTCAAGAGCTTCTTGAAGCTGCCTTGTTTCGTCGCTCGGAGCAGGCCGGAGAGCAGTAGCTCTTGTGGGATCGAAGGTTGCTTTCCCCGTTTGCCGAGCGAGCTCAGCGTTTTCGCGGCCTCGAAAGTTCGCTGCGCGGCAGCGGAGCCCCACAAATTGACCCCACTCGCCTTGGCGATGTCCACGTAGATGCTGGCCTCGTCGCGCTGCTCGCCCTGAGGGGGAACGACGGCGCGCGTCGCCTGCAGATAAGGCTTCATTTGGAGCCCGAGCATCAACGGGAAGACGAAGGGAAGGTCCGGCCTCTGAAATGGAGAGGTGCACGGAAGGACGTGGGTCGCGACCGATGCCGTTTCGCTCGGCTGAATGTCGAGGACGACGAGCAGCTCTAGCTCTTTGAAGGCATCGCGAAGGCGCTCGGAGTTGGCCATGGTGATCAAGGGATTCCCGCCGGTGACGAAAAGGGCTTTGATCTGCCGATCGCCGGGGGTGAGGATTTCGTCGGCGAGGATTCCGCCCGGCATCGAATCGTTGACCGACTGGAACTTGCCAATGCGGCTCTGTTTCTCGCTCAAGAGCACGCCGGTCTTTTTGCCGAAGGCTGCGAAATCGATGACTCCGGTGCTCACGAGAGTTCCACCCTTGCGGTCCAGGTTGCCGGAGATCGCATTGATGCATTCCTGCAACCAGAACGCGAGCGAGCCGTTGGTGCCCATGTTGACGCCGGTCGAGCAGTACAGCGCAGCACCCTCGGCTTCACGGTAGACGCGCACCATTTCGCGCAGCGTATCGGCCGGAATGCGTGTGACTTCGGCGGTGCGCTCGGGAGGCCAGGCTTCCGCGACGCGGCAAATGTCGTCGAAGCCGGTCATGTAGGCGTCGATGCGCGCTCGATCGATTTCAGCCGTCGCCAGGAACTCGTTCAGAAACGACAAATAGAAGAAGACGTCGGTGTTCGGACGGATGAACACGTGCTCACCGGCGACTTTCGCCGTCTCGGTGCGGCGCGGATCGACGATGAAGATCTTGGCGCCACGGGACTCGATCTCTTTGAGACGCCGAATCGGGTTGGACACCTGAAGGAAGCTCCACTTCGAGATCGCCGGATTCGCGCCGACGATGATGAGACAGTCGAGTTTTTCGAGGTCCGGGAACGGTTGGGTGAATGGGAACCCGTAGACTTCGCGCGCAACCGAGAACTTGTTTGCGCAATCCTGTGTGGCCGATGAATACATGCTGGCCGACCCTACGCCCTGCATGAAGCCCTGCGCGAAGACGGGATGCAGCACGCCGAAGCCGGCCGCCGTGCCCACGTACATCGCAATGCTGTCGCTGCCGTGATTGTCGATCAGCGCGCGCACCTTGGAGCCAATACTGCCGAGCACCTCGTCCCAGCTCACGCGCTGAAGCTCACCGTCAATTCGCTGCATCGGGTAGAGCAGACGGTCGGGCGTGTCGTACATCCGATGCTGCTTCAGCCCCTTGAGGCATGCGTATCCTCGCGTCGCCACGTGGTCGTCGTCGGGCTTGATGTCGACGACCCGGTCGCCCTCCACCGTGACTTCGAGCCCGCAAAGAGCCTCGCAAATCCGGCAAAACGTTTGAACTGTCTCGGCCATGATCAACCGAGTCTATAGGGCCTAGTCTTGGTGGATCAACTCGTCGAACGCCCGATTGACGTCGTCCATCGATTCTAGGAGCAAATCGTCGCCTGAGCTCTCGCGTGGGCCGCCAAGACGCTGCAAACGCTGACCGACCTCTCGGTATCGCGGCTCTCGTTGGAAAGTGTATTGATAGTGCAAGCGCGCCTGATCGGTCAGGCCACTGGCTTCGCAGGCCATGCCGAGCTCGTAGTGCAAGCCTACCGATTCGGCCGCCGTCATCTCCGGGCTTTCGAGCCCCGATTGGAACGCTTCGATCGCGTCGCGGGGTTCATCTTCTTCCATGTAGATGAGGCCGATCATCGTCCAGCAAAGGCAGCGTCGCCGAGGATCGGACATCGCTACTTGGAATTCGCGGCGCGCGTCGGCGTGCAGGCCCATCTCTTTGTAGGCGATCCCGAGATCGAAGTGTGTGTCGCTGTCGTCGTCGGCCACCTGCTCGGCAACGCCTGCCTTGAATTGCTCGAAGACGGTTTCGACGTCGATCATTTCCGAGCCGTCGTCGAGCGGAGCAATCTCTGCGACCTCGGCAAGCTCCTCGGCGAGCTTCTCCGCGAAGTCGAAGCCTTCGTCGCCGGGTTCCAGCTCCTCGTATTCGAGCTCCATCTCGGGAGCGTCCGAGACCGACTGTGCCGGCGCCGAAGGCTGGATGAGTGGCTGTGCGACCGCCGAGATACCCGAAGTTGCGGCCGCGAGCGCTTCGATTTCGCGCGCCTTGTCGAGCACCAGCGGATGGTCGGGCAGGGTCAGCTGAAGCTCGCTTACAATCGCGCGCGCCTGCGTGAATAGGCCATCGACCAGATATGAATCGGCGAGCTCCAGCGTCTGCTCCATCAGGCTCGGGGCAACTGCGCCAGTGGCTGGAGCGACCTGAGTGCTCAGCAGCGGGAGTGCTAGGAACTCCGAATAGCTCATCGGGGCAGTGGTTCGCATCGGGATTACGCGCGCGCCGGTTGGCGTGCGCGGGGCCGATGGTACCGACGGGTAAGACCCTCCCAAGCCCGTGGGCTCCTGGGAGAGCGCCGGCAGCGAACCGGTCACCGTGCTTCCTTCTTCGATGTCCTCGTCGACATACAAGATGCCCGAGGTGCCAGTTAGGCTCGAAGTATCACTGAGACCGGTCGCGTCGCTCACACTCGATACGGCGTTGAGGCTAACCGACCTGCCGCCCAACTGGGAACCGTTGCCCAGCTGTGCGGCCGAAACCGAGCCGGACGGACGCGTGGGCGGACGGGCCACGCTCGATGAAAGGAAGTGTTGTCCCGAGGCCGAAGCTGTCTTCTGCAACGCGGTGTGCGCCTCTTTGTCGTTTGGATTGAGCTGCAGGATACGGTGCAGTGCGCTCATGCGCTCCTGCGGCCGATGCGCCTCGCGGTGAATCCGTGCGATCTCGCGATAGACGCTGATGGCTTTGTCGGTCTGCGACAGCATCAAGAAGGCCTCCGCCAGCAGCGAAAGCGTTGATACGTCACGCGGATCGGCTTTGAAGCAGATTTGTAGCTTTGCGAGTGCGCGCTTGGGATCGCGACGCTCAATGTACGTTTCGGCGAGCTCCCTCGCGATTTGGACGTCGTTGCTACGGTGATACAGCAGCCGCTCTGCAACTTTGAGATAGTCCTCGAGTCGGCCTTGCTCTTTTAATAGCAACGCGCCCTGTTCGAACTCGTCTGCGGCGTCTTGGGTTCGCCCGGCTCTCGAAAGGGCCTCAGCGTACTTGATGCGAACGGGTATGTGCTCGGGATCGATGTCGACGATCTTGCCTAGCATCACCAGCGCTTGCTCGGTGTCCCCTGCGCGCATGAAGGCGTTCGACACATCCTCGAACACGCTCATGGCGTCGCTCACCAACTGGAGTTGCTCATACATCTCGCCGAGCCGCACCTGCGCGTCGAGTCGCGACGGGTCGAGTTTCAGGATCTGCTTGTAGACCGCGATGGCTTTCAGAAAGAAGCCTTGCGCCGCGTAGTGGGTGGCGACGATTTCGTAAGTCTCGATCGCCGTGCCGCGGTTGCCGGCGCGCACGTGTAGGTCGCCGATCTTCAGCAGGGAACGTACGTCGCGCTTGTCCGCCGCCACCAGCTTCTGGTACTGCGCGATCGCCTTGTCGTATTGGCCGCGCGACTGGTACTTCCGCGCCGCGTCCAAGACCTTATTCCTGTTAATAGCCAAAGCCCCTGCTAAGCCCCCGTGCGTTCAGTACGCCCACACAAGTCTACTAATGCCGCACGGGGGCGGTCAACATGCTCTAGGAATCGAGCTCATCCAGGAATTTGGTGGAAATCCGGCCTTCTTCGAAGGCGGGGTGCTCGAGAATCCTCTGATGAAGTGGAATGTTGGTCCGAATGCCCCCGATGATCGTCTCGCTCAGCGCTCGGCGCATCTTGGCGATTGCCTTCACACGTGTCGGTGCATGTACGATGAGCTTCGCGACCAAAGGGTCATAGTGCGGCGGTACGCGCCCGCCTCCATAGATGCCGCTATCGACGCGCACGCCGGTCCCGCCGGCCATGTGCAGCTCGGTAATGACGCCCGGCGAAGGTGCGAAGGTGTCTGGATCTTCGGCATTGATTCGGCATTCGATCGCATGGCCGCGGGGAGTGAGCGGCTGCGCTGGGAGCTCCAAAGGCTGACCGTCGGCGATCCGAATCTGTTCGTTGACTAAGTCGATGCCCATCACCAGCTCGGTTACCGGATGCTCGACCTGGATGCGCGGATTCATTTCGAGGAACGTCAGCTCGCCGCGCTCGTCCAGCAGGAACTCGAGCGTACCGGCCGACAAGTAGCCAACCTCACCCATCGCGCGGCGGACCGTGGCCGACATGTCCCTCCGCATCTCCTCGGTCAGCGCAACGCTCGGAGCCTCCTCTAGAATCTTCTGATGGCGCCGTTGGATCGAGCACTCGCGCTCCCCCAAGACATGAATGTTTCCTTGTTTGTCCCCGAGGATTTGAAACTCGATGTGTCTCGGTCGCTCCAGGAACTTCTCGAAGTACAGGGCGTCGTTTCCAAACGCGGCCCTCGATTCGGCACGTGCCGTTTCAAACACCGCGCGCAGCCCTTCTTTCGACTGCACCACGTGCATTCCGCGGCCACCACCACCGCCTGAGGCTTTCAAGAGTACAGGGAAGCCTAGGCCCTCGGCCTTTCGAACTGCATCTTCGATGTCTTCGATCAGCTCGGTCCCATCGAGTGTTGGGAGGCCCAGCGACTTCGCCTGTGCGCGAGCGCTGACTTTGTCGCCCCAAAGACGCATCTGCTCGGGAAGCGGCCCGATGAACTCCAGGCCGCACTGCGCGCAGGTTTCGGCGAATTCGGGATTCTCTGACAGGAACCCGTAGCCCGGATGAATAGCATCGGCTCCGGTGATTTCAGCCGCTGCAATGATCGCGGGGATGTGTAGGTAGCTTCGGCCAGGGTCGGCGGGACCGATGCAGATCGCTTCGTCCGCCAGACGAGTGTGCAACGCCTCCGCGTCGACTTCGCTGTGCACGGCGACGGTCCGTAGACCGAGCTCCCGACAAGTACGGATCACGCGAAGCGCGATCTCTCCTCGATTTGCGATGAGGACTTTTTTGAACACCACTCAGCCCATTTCGATTCGAAAGAGCCGGTCGCCGTATTCGACGGGCTTTCCGCTCTCGACGAGGACTTCGACGATGGTGCCCGCAGCCTCCGCCTCGATTTCGTTCATGAGCTTCATGGCTTCGACGATGCAAAGCACCTGTCCCGGCACGACTGAATCACCGACGTCGACGAACGGGTGTCCATCGGGCGAGGGCGAGCGATAGAAGGTACCGACGAAGGGCGAGGTGACATAGGCGCCATCGTCATCCTCCGGAGCCGAGGAAGCGCCGACCGGCTCTGGGGCCTGCGCCGTGACGGGCGCCACCGATTCAGATGCCGCAGCGCCAAGCACAGGCGCGGGATCGCGGCGCACTCGAATGCGGTCGTCGTCATGCTCGATTTCGATCTCGGTGAGATTTGCTTCGTCGAGGAGCCGAATGAGGTCACGCAGTTGTTCCAGGTCCAGCTTCATGGTGTTCCCCGGCGGCGATTTGATCAGCCGGCAGCGTTCAGATAGTCGATTAGTGCGCGGAGTCCAAGCGCGTAGCTGTTCTTTCCAAAGCCAATCACCGAACCAATACACACCGCGGCGGTGACTGACTGATGACGAAACGATTCGCGCGCGGCGGTGTTTGAAATGTGCACTTCGACCACCGGCAAGCCCGTTGCCGAGATTCCGTCACGCAGGGAGACGGACGTGTGTGTGAGACCCCCCGGGTTGATCACGACGCCATCGAAGGAGTCCCGTGCATCGTGCAGCCAATCGATGAGCTGGCCTTCCTGATTCGACTGACGGCATTCAATCGTGGCGCCGAGGTCCTGGCCGAGCTTTTTGAGCGTCTTCTCGATGTCGGACAGCGTCGTGGCGCCATACACGTCGGGCTCGCGGGTCCCCAGCAGGTTCAGGTTGGGCCCGTTGAGGACCAAGACGCGTTTGACCGAGGCCGTCATGGCGTCAGAGGTTTTCGAGCAACTTGGGTGCGCTCGTGCGAAGCAGGAAGCGCGCCTTGCCGACGTTTCCGCCCGGCGCAACTGCCAGCGCGACGAAGTATTCGTCGGTGAGCATCCGGACGACGGTGGTCAGCCGCTCGGTCTGCACCGAGACCTCGTTCGTCCCGCCGGTGTCGAGCATCTCGCCTGCGCGCTGAACGCCTTTGAGCACGACGCTGTATTCCATGCCGACGGCTTCGATGTCGAACGGGCCGTCACCCGTGGAATATTGGTCGATCGCGATCCCGTCCGAGGCCATGAGCAGCCCGGCCACTCCGCCATCGGTTCGATCGACGAGGTCTTGCAGTATCTCTTTGAACATCGGCCCTCCGCTCCGCAATTTCCGCACGGACCGCGGCTTCGGTCAAGTATCGCGTCGGGCGATCGGCCGCGTGCTAGCCGGCGTGGATCAGCTCGACGGTGAGGCCGCCGCCGTCCGTATCCCGGAGCTCGAGGCGAAGGTCGTGACGTTTGGCTACATCACTGGCGATATGAAGCCCAAGCCCCATCCCGTGCGGATGGCGGGTTCGCGCTTCGCTGCCGCGGAAGGATGGTTCCAAGACCCGCTCACGATCGGCGCGAGAAATGCCCGGGCCGTCGTCGACCACCCGCAGCGTCCAGTTCTTCGCGGATCCTTCGAGGATTACCGCCACGTGACCATCGGCTCGGTTGTAGCGAATCGCGTTCTGAACAATGTTCCCCAGCGCCTGTTCGAGTAGGGTGAGGTCGCCGGGAAACTCGATCGCGGTCTCGGGCACCGCGAGCTCCAGGCCGATCTGCTTGCGCTTCGCGATGGGCTGGTGCCGATCGACCACACGCTCCACGAGACGGTTCAAGTCAATCGGGTCTCGATGGTTTAGCCCGTCGGTGGCTTCGAGGCGCGCCGCGGCGTTGAGATTGTGGAGAAGCGAGCCGAGGTATTGCGATTCTTCGAGGCTCGGGACGATGGCCTTGGCATCGAGCGAATCCCCGGCTTCGATTCTTTGTTGGAGCGACACGAGATGCCCCTGCAATACGCTCAGTGGAAGCATCACGTCATGGGTCATGTTAGCGATGTAATTGCGGAGCGCTGCTTCGCGTTCACGCAATGAGGCAAGCTGCGCCTGGATCGTCTGACGGCTTTGCTCGAACGCGGCGCCGAGCTCGGCGATCTCGTCGTTACCCTCCACTTGAATGGGCTCGTCGGAATCGCTTCCGAGCCTGCGGACCGAATCGGTCAGCTGGCGTACACGGCGCACGATCGGACCCGCAGTAAAGAGCGCAACGAGGATCACGACGAGTGCGACAAGAAATGCGGGCATCAGAACAGCGCCGGAGAACCAAGAAGGTGGGCCTTTCGAGCGCATGAGCAAGACCGAGCACGGGCCTTCGGACCAGGGCATTCGAACGGCGACTTCGGTGCGGCGCGGATCGGGAGAGCGGTCGGTCGCGACGTCGCTCCCAGCTTTCAACTGCGTTGCGAGCTCCGACGGGAACGCGGGACTATCGGGATTGGCGCTCACGAAGTTCACGTCGTAGGCGAAGACCCGATGCCGTCGAAGTCCCGGTCGCGGAGGCCCCGGCTGCCGACGAGGTCGCCGCGCGCCTCTGTCGCCAGGCCAACGTTCCGGGTTGGCTTCGCATTGCTCTCGGCCGCCGGATTCCATTCGGTGCACTGCGGCTTCGGCGAGCGCATCCACCCGCATCTTCGACTGCCAACGCGACTGCGCCCAGCCTAGCAGCACCAGCAGGGAGATCGCCGACAGACCGAGGGTCACGGCCAATCGCGCCCGAAGCTTCATGCGTTCCCCGAGAGGCGGTAACCGATGCCCCACACGGTTTCGAGCTGAACCGCATCCTTGCCGAGCTTGCTGCGGAGCCGAGATATGTGAACGTCGAGTGTCCTTCGGCTGCCGTCTTGCGCACGGTCGAGCGCGGCGTCGACCAAGGCTTCTCGGGTGACTGCAGAATCTTTCCTCCGCGCGAGGAGGGCCAGGATTTCGAACTCGACGGGAGTCAGTGAAAGGGCTCCCGCCGCGTTGCTGACTTCCCGGCGCTCGAGGTCAACCTGAATGGCGCCAACGACGAGGCGTTCGGTTCCTACGAGATTCGGGCGGCGCAGACAGGCTTGGATGCGCGCGACGAGCTCTTCGGGAAAAAACGGCTTGGTCACGTAGTCGTCGGCGCCGAGCTTGAGCCCGCGAATCTTGTCTGCCGTATCGTCTCGAGCGCTCAGGATCAGGACTGGCACTTCGGACTTCACGCGGTAGCGCTTGAGCAAGTCCATCCCGTAGGTGCCGGGCAACATCAGGTCCAGGACGATGACGCGATAGTCGTCGGGATCGAGGTCTCGCGCCGCGTCGCCGTCCTGGACCCAGTGCGGTTCGAACCCTGCTTGCGAAAGAGTCTGTACCACTTGTTGGCCAAGAGAGACGTCATCTTCCACGAGCAGGATTCGATTGGACACCGGGTTCTCCAGCTAGTTCCCGTCTTGAGAATGATGGCGCTCGAAGCGCTGTTCCATTCGTTCGACCTTGTGCTCTCGCTTCAGCAATCGAAGATCCTCGCGCTGCTCACAGCTGAGGTTCGCATAGATCTGGTCCTCGGTCGCAAAACGAATCTCTTTCATGGCCGTGAACTTCTCTTTGCCACGCGGCATGTCCCGGACCTCCTGACGCTGCGACTGGGCCCGTTCCATGATTGCGCGAATACTCGCTTCCTGTGCGTCGTTCAGGTCCAGACGTTGGGTCATCTCAGTCAGATGCTCCTCCATTTTTTCAGCCGACCAGGGTCCGCGTTCGCCGTGAGGTCCTCCGTGAGGACCCCCGTGGGCCAACGCAACGCCTCCGACGGTCAGCGCGATTGCCGTGACGCCCCCGAGCAGGGCGGCGACAATGGTTCCTTTGTTGATGAACTTCATGAGTTTTCCTTTCCCGGAGGTTCCGCCTCCTCATGAAGTAAAGGACTCGAACCTTAAGCGATTCTTAACGCGGGCGGATTTTCTCGTTTTCCGCTAGTTTTGACCGGTGGCCCGATCTTTTCTCGTCCTCGACATCGAAACGGTTCCCGATCCTGACCTGGTCTGGGATGCGGCGGTCGGCGGCTTTCCCCCAGCGCCCTTCCATCAAGTGGTCGCGCTCGGGGTCCTGTGGCTCGACGGGAACTACGAGCTCCAAAAGCTCGGGGCCTTTGGTGGCGAAGAAGACGCGCCGCCCGACGAGTCGAAGGTTCTGCAGGAGTTCGCCGACTTCATCGGGAAGCGGCACCCGACCATGGTGAGCTTCAACGGGCGACGCTTTGATCTGCCCGTCCTCGCCAATCGCATGCTGAAGCACGGCGTGCCATTCCCTGTTTACTATGCGGGGCGCAGCGGCGGCGCCGACTACCGCTATCGCTATAGCGATGAAGGTCACATGGACCTGGCCGACGTGCTCACGGACTACGGCGCGAGCCGCATGCCGAGCCTCGGCGCGCTCGCACAACTGGTCGGCATGCCGGGCAAAATGGAAGTCGATGGTTCGAAGGTTCAGAGCATGTTCGAGCACGGCCGCTACGCAGAGATTCGAGACTATTGTCTGCACGACGTCGTTCAAACGACCTTCGTGTTTCTCCGCTCCGAGCTCTTGCGAGGCCGCCTCAGCCTGGTGGACTACCGCGAGCGGGCCACGGCGCTTTGGGATGCGCTCGAACAAGACCCCCGCGTGGTCGCGGTCCTGGCGCATGCAAACAAGCCCCTCGCCCTGCTAAGCGACTGAATTGATAGGATTAATTTGGTTCCTTCGGTTTTCTTCGCCTCCTTAAGAGCTTCGTAAGATCTGCCCTCGTCCGATTGGGTGAACCGCGGGGAAAGCCCCGCGAACCAATCACGGAAAGACGAGGAATCATCATGCGAAATCTACTTCACTTTGGGCTGTTCGCCCTCGCGCTCACAACGGTGACCCAGGCCAGTGCGGACGACGACAGCGACTACCGTCGCGGGAAGAAAGTCGTCGTTACGTACGACAACGGTCCGCGCCAGGTTCGGCCGGTTCGCGCGAGCTTCGATTCGCCACGAGCGGTCTACGACCAGCGAAGGACGTTTAATAACCCACGCAATGCCACGCGCGTCGCACGCCAGGACTACTTCGATCAGCGCGAGGACCTGGAGCAGATCGTACGGATCAGCGAACGTTGGGAGCGTGTGACCTCCGAGCGAAATCCGGATGCACAATGGAAGGTCAACCGTCGGCTCGACGCCTGGCTCGAGCGCGAGATTCGTGAATCTGTTCGCGAGCCACGTGGCCAGCGCTACCAGCAACGTCTTCGTTCGCTCCGTGACGAGCTCGCGAGGCTGGAACGGAGCCGCTATCGTGGGCGCGGCTACCGTGGGCACGGCAACCGCGGGCAGCGCTACCGCGGGCACAACCAAGGTGGCTA
>CBESWY010000075.1:0-12527 GCA_965533395.1 uncultured Myxococcales bacterium | reverse complement strand
ACCGCGTTGGTCCTGGCCAACAAGCGGCTGTACGTCTACGAGGATCCGCGAATTGACGTGGTCGAGGAGATGCTTCCTCACGCCAACTGCGGTGCCTGTGGCTTCGTCGGATGTCGTCCTTTCGCGGAAGCGCTGGCCAGGGGCGAGGCATTGCCGGGCAAGTGCACGGTGAGCTCCGGCGAGGAGAGAGCGGCGATCGCAGGTTTCCTCGGCGTCGACGTGGGGGCCGAGGAGAAGCTAGTGGCGCGACTCGCCTGCGCCGGCGGCACCAACGTGGCCCGGAACCATGCGCGGTACCACGGAGAGCAGACCTGTCGCGCCGCAGCAAAGGTCGCCGGCGGCGGAAAAGGCTGCTTTTGGGGCTGCCTGGGCCTCGGCGACTGCGACGTCGCGTGCGACTTCGACGCCATCCACATGAACGCGCACAAGCTCCCGGTGGTGGACGAGGCGCTGTGCACCGCCTGCGGCGACTGCGTCGAGGTCTGCCCCAAGGACTTGTTCTCCCTCCACAAAGAAAGCCATCGGCTCTGGGTCGCCTGCAGCTCCCAAGAGGCCGGCGACGAAATTCTCGAGGACTGCGAGGTCGCGTGCACCGGCTGCGCCCGCTGCGAGATGGATGCCCCGCGAGGTCTCATCAGCATGAAGCTGACCCTTCCGGTGGTGGACTACAGCAGGCCCCACAAAACGAAGACTCCGATTGAACGGTGCCCGACAGGGGCTATCGTCTGGATTGATCCCAAGGCCGGGCCGCTGAAAGGGCCGGCAGCGAAAAAAATCATTCGAAAGGGCACGCTTCGTGACGCCCCAACTTAGAACCAAGGGCCAAAGCCCGACAGGTGGTTTCGATGTCCGCGCGATTCTTCGGTAAAAAGAACAAGGGCCAAGCAAAAGACGGGAACGGCGAGTTCAAATACCCCGGTTCCCGCGCCGCGCTGGACGGCAACAGCGCGGTGATCATGTGTGAGCGCGAGTCGAGCGATGCTGCTGGCGCTTACCCGATCACGCCCTCCACTCAGATGGGCGAGTACTGGGCCGAAGCCGCCGCCCGCGGCCACATCAACGTTTCGGGGCGTCCTCTGATCTTCGTCGAGCCCGAAGGCGAGCATGCGGCGGCAGCGGTCACCGCCGGCATGTCGATGACCGGCATGCGTTCGGCAAACTTCTCATCCGGCCAGGGCATCGCGTACATGCACGAGTCGCTCTACGCGGCGGTGGGCAAGAGGCTGACTTACGTGTTGAACGTCGGCGCACGGGCGATGACCAAGTCGACCCTGAACGTGCACGCCGGGCACGACGACTATCACTGCGTGGACGACACGGGCTTCTTCCAGATGTTCGCCAAGGACGCACAGTCTGCGGCGGACTTGAACATCATCTCTCACAGGATTGCCGAGTTGTCCCTGACGCCCGGGATCATCGCCCAGGATGGTTTCCTGACGACGCATCTCATCGAGTCGATGATGGTGCCGGAGCGGGAGCTGATCGCCGAGTACTTGGGTCAACCCGACGACACCATCGAGACGCCCACGCCGGCGCAGAAGATCATCTACGGCGAGACCCGTCGGCGCATCCCGCTCCTTTGGGACGTGGACAATCCGGTGATGTCCGGACTGGTCGAAAACCAGGATTCGTACATGCAGAGCGTGGCCTCCCAGCGGCCGTTCTTCTTCGATCACATTCAGGCTCTGAGCGAACGAGCGTTTGAAGAATTCTACGCGCTCACAGGTCGTCACTACAGCCGCGTGATGACGTACCGGGCCGATGACGCTGACTATTTGATCGTCGGGCAGGGAAGCATGATCCCCTCGGCCGAAGCCGTCGTGGACTACCTCCGCGAATCCCGAGGTCTCAAGGTCGGCGTGGTGGACATGCTGATGTTCCGTCCGTTCCCGAGCGATCTCGTCGGGCAGATCGTCCAGGGCAAGAAGGGTGTCGCAGTGCTGGAGCGGCTCGATCAGCCGCTGGCGGTCGACTTGCCTCTGATGCGAGAGATCCGCGCGACGATCAGCAAGTGCCTCGAAAACGGGAAAGACCCGAAGCATCCCGCCTACCCCGAGCTGGCCACGTACAAGTCCCTGAACGACGCGCCGGCGCTGTACTCCGGCTCCTTCGGCATGGGCAGCCGCGACCTGCAGCCCGAAGGCATCGTCGGCACGGTCGAAAACATGCTCGACGACGGCGCGAAGAAAAAGCTGTTCTACCTCTCGATCGATTTCCTGCGGGACAAAGCGATCACGCCGAAGCAGGAGATGTATCAGCAGACCATCCAAGAGGCGTATCCCGACGTCAAGGAGCTCGCGGTTCGCGGCTCCGAAAACCCCAACTTGATGCCCAAGGACAGCATCACCGTTCGGTTTCACTCGATCGGCGGCTGGGGCGCGATCACGACGGGCAAGAACCTGGCGATGACGCTCTTCGACCTCTTGGGCTACCACATGAAGGCCAACCCCAAGTACGGCTCGGAGAAAAAGGGCCAGCCGACGACTTATTATCTGTCGGCGGCGCCGGAGCCGATCAAAATCAACTGCGAGTACTTCTACGTCGACGTCGTGCTGTCGCCCGACCCGAACGTCTTCGGGCACACCAACGCGCTAGCCGGCCTGAAAGAGGGCGGCGTCTTCATCATCCAGAGTGACAAGGCTTCGCCTGAAGAGCTCTGGGAGAGCATTTCGCCGACGTACCAAAAGATCATCATCGACAAGAAGATCAAGGTCTACTACTTGGACGCGTTCCAGATCGCCCGCGACGAGGCGACCGACCCCGAGCTCCAGCTCCGCATGCAGGGCATCGCGTTCCAAGGTGCGTTCTTTGCCGCCTCGCCGGTGATGGCGCAGGCGGGTTTCACCGAGGAGAAGCTCCTCGACGCCATCCACGAACAGCTTCAAGAGAAGTTTGGCTCCAAGGGACGCAGGGTCGTCGAAGACAACGTGCGGGTGGTGAAGCGCGGTTTCGAGGAGATCCGCGAGCTGGTACCCGGCCCGATCACCAAAGTCGGCAGCAAGGCGACCAACGGCAAGCGGCAGCTCCCGATGATGGTGAAGCCGCTTCCCCAGAGCAAGGCGCCCATGAGCGACATCCACCGCTTCTGGGAGCAGACGGGCAGCTTTTACGCACGCGGCATGGGCAACGACAACCTCACCGATCCGTTCATCGGGCTCGGCGTCATGCCGCCCTCCACGGCGCTGTTCCGTGACATGACTGGAATCCGTTTCGATCACCCGGAGTGGGTCCCCGAGAACTGCACCGCCTGTGGCAGCTGCTACACCATCTGCCCCGACACGGCGATTCCCGGGCTGGTGAACGAAGTGGGTCAGGTGTTCGACACCGTGGTGAACCGGGTGCGCAAGAACGGCCACGGCGCGCAGATCGAACACCTGCCGAAAGCCTCCAAAGTCATGGAGCGCAATCTGCACAGCCTATTCAAGGTGTCCGAGGAGACCGACTCGGTCGCGGACCTGATGGACCAGGCCATGGCGCAGACCGTCGCGCAGAGCGAGCTCGAAGGCAGCGAGAAGCAAAAGCTCCAGAAGGAGCTCGACCTCTTCAAGGAAGAGCTCAACGGATTCCAGTTTGCGTTGACGCGACCTCACTACACGCTGCCGGAGAAGGATCAGCCTGGCAGTGGCGGCCTTCTCTCGATCACCGTGAACCCCTACACCTGCAAGGGCTGCATGGAGTGCGTGGAGGTCTGCGACGACGACGCGCTACGCCCGATCAAGCAGACGGAGGAGTCGGTGCAACACCTCCGCGACAACTGGGACTTCTGGAGCGACCTTCCAAGCACTCCGAAAAAATACATCCGGGTCGATGATTTGGAAGAAGGCATTGGCTCGCTCGAAACGATCCTCTTGGAAAAGTCGAACTACTTGCCGTTCACCAGCGGTGACGGTGCGTGCCTCGGTTGCTCGGAGAAGACCTCGCTTCACCTCTTCACCGCCACGGTGGAAGCGCTGATGCAGCCGCGGATCGCCAAGCACCTCGACCACGTCACCGAGCTCATCGGCCGACTCAAAAAACACATCCAGCTCCGGCTCGCCGGGGAGATCAACGTGAGTGACCCGGAGATCATGGCCAAGGTGGTCGATGACATCGGCGATCACGACGTCACGCTCGCGGGCATTGCGGCACGTATGGAAACGATGGAGGGCAGTCATCCCATCGACCAGGACTGGCTCCGGCGGATGACCAAGCTGGTGGCGAAGCTAGAAGACCTCAAGTGGAAGTATGTCGAGGGCACCACGGGCCGGGGCCGAACGAGCATGGGGATGATCAACAGTACGGGGTGCACTTCGGTTTGGGGCAGCACCTACCCGTTCAACCCGTATCCGTTCCCCTGGGCCAATCACCTCTTCCAAGACTCCCCGTCGATGGCGATGGGCATCTTCGAAGGGCACATGGCCAAAATGGCCGAGGGCTTCAGAGCCATCCGTACCGTCGAGCTCGAGCTGGAGGACAAATACAAGCCCGCCGAGCACGACGATTTCCTCACCTATTTCAATTGGCGCCAGTTCACCGATGAGGAGTGGGAGCTCTGCCCACCGGTGGTCGCGGTGGGCGGCGACGGCGCGATGTACGACATCGGCTTTCAGAACCTCTCCCGCGTCATGGCGTCGGGCATGCCGATCAAGGTTGTGGTGGTGGACACCCAGGTCTACTCCAACACCGGCGGCCAGGCCTGCACCTCCGGCTTCATCGGCCAGGTTTCGGACATGGCGCAGTTCGGAAAAGCCATCCAGGGCAAGCAAGAGCCTCGCAAGGAGATCGGCCTCATCGGCATGGCGCACCGCACCACGTACGTGATGCAGAGCACCATTTCGCATCCGAATCACATGATCGAAGGCTTCATCCAGGGTTTGAAGACCCGCAGGCCCGCGCTCTTCAACATCTACAGCACCTGTCAGCCGGAGCACGGCATCGGTGATGACATGAGTGCGGCTCAGTCGAAGCTGGCGGTCGAATCGCGAGCGTATCCCCTCTTCCGGTACAACCCCGACCTGGGCAAAACTCCGGAGGAGTGTTTCGATCTGGAAGGTAATCCGCAGACCGATCGAGACTGGCCGAGCTATACGATCAAGTACCAAGAAGACGGTGTCGAAAAGGAGATGGAGCTGCCGCTTACGTTTGCAGACTTCGCCGTCACCGAGGCACGATTTCGCAAGCAGTTCCGAGTGGCGCCGCGTGACACCTGGAACGAGAACATGATGCCCCTGGCCGAGTTCTTGGAGCTGGACGAGGACGACCGTGAGGGCGTCTTCCCCTACGTCTGGATGGTAGACAAGAAAGAACAGCTCATGCGGCTGCTGGTCGCTCAGCCCATCGTGGCGTCCTGCGAAGACCGGCGGGATTTCTGGACCATGCTCCGTTCGCTAGCCGGAGAGGATCGGCCCTCAACGGATTCTCTCGTCGAAGACGTGCGGCAGGATGTGGTGGGCAAGATCATGTCCGGGCTGATGCAGATGGCGGGCGGGTCCGGCGAGGGACTGGCTGCGCTCGCATCGGCCGGGGCGCCGATGGCGTCGTCGACGGCTGGCGCCGGGGCCGCAGGTGCATCGGCAGCGGGGACCAGCGGCGATTACCTCGCGCCTTGGATCGACACCGCCGACTGCACGGCCTGCGACGAGTGCACCCAGCTCAACTCCAAGATCTTCGAATACAACGCGGACAAGAAGGCCGTGATCAAGAACGCCGAGGCGGGTCCCTACAAGGATCTGGTGAAGGCCGCGGAGCGATGCACCGCCCGGGTCATCCATCCCGGCTTGCCCAGGAACCGAAGCGAAAAGGGCATCGAGAAGTGGATCAAGCGCGGCGAGAAGTACAACTGAGGCACGAGCTGGCATGCGACCGATGAGACTTCTGGGGCTCAAAACGTTTCGGCACGGAGTGCACCCGCCGGATTCGAAAGACGAGACGAGTGGATTGCCGATTCGTCAGTTTCCCTTCGCGCCGCTCCTGATCGTTCCCCTGGTCCAGCACATGGGCGCGCCCTCGATTCCTGTGGTCGAAGAGGGGCAGGAAGTGCAACGAGGGCAGCGCATCGCACGCCCCGACGGTTTCATGTCGGTCTCGATGCACGCACCGGCTTCGGGCCTGGTGCGCCGGATTGCCCTCGCGCCGAGCATCAGCGGCCGCATGGTGCCGGCGGTGTACCTCGAGCCGTTTCCGGGTTCCACACAGGAGATCGAGGACGGGACCCCTTGCCCACTCGAGGCCACGCCCGATGAGATCATCGCGGCGATTCAAGATGCAGGCGTCGTCGGCCTCGGGGGCGCGGCGTTCCCGACCCACGTCAAGCTCAAGATCCCCGAGGGCAAGTTCGTCGACACCCTGATCATCAATGGCGTGGAGTGCGAGCCGTTTCTCACCACGGATCACCGGGTGATGCTGGAAGAGAGCCGCGACATCTTCACGGGGATTCGCTACCTGCTCAAAGTCACCGGCGCAGAGAAAGTCATCATCGCCGTCGAGGCCAACAAAGCCGACGCTGCGGAGCGGCTGCGCGAGTCGTTCCCGAGCGATGTGGACGGGTCGGTGGAGGTGCTTCAGGTAAAGTACCCTCAGGGGGCGGAGAAAATGTTGTTTTCTGCGTTGCTTGGCCGGGAGGTGCCCTCACGGGGGCTGCCCTTGGATATCCATGCGCTCTGCTGCAACGTCGCCACCGCGGCGCAGATCGGCCAGCTCTTGCCTCGAGGCCGCGGCATTCAGGAACGGGTCGTCACGGTGACCGGGCCCGGCGTAAAGCGAAAGGGAAACTACCGGATTCCCATCGGCACACCTTTGCGCTTCCTGCTCGAGCACGTAGGTGTCGCGGACGACGTGAACCGCGTTTTTCTCGGTGGCCCGATGATGGGCGCAGCTGCGCCAAGCCTGGAGATCTCGATTACGAAGGGCACGTCGGGCGTCACCGCCTTCACCGACACGGCGGCGGAGCGGACGCATAGCCCGGTCTACCCCTGCATCCGATGCGGCTACTGCGTCGATGCCTGCCCGATCTTTCTCGATCCCGCTTTGCTCGGGAAGTTGGCTGCGACCGAGCAGTTCTCGACCATGGCGGACGAACACCATCTCATGGACTGCTTCGAGTGCGGCTCCTGCTCGTTCGTCTGCCCCTCGCACATCCCGCTGGTGCAACGGTTCCGCGCGTCCAAGGCAGCGGTGCGCAAATCCAAAGCGGGGGCGGCCTGATGGCGAACGGCAGCAAGACGCTCGAGATTCGCACCTCGCCGCACATCCTGAGCGGCTACAGCGTGGACACCATCATGTTCAACGTCGTGCTGGCCTTGCTGCCGGTCACGGGGTTTGCCGTGTTCGCGTTCGGGCTCGCGGGCCTGCTTACGCTCTCGGTGGCCCTCGCCTCTTGCGTCCTGACCGAGCACCTGATCTGCCGCGCGGCAAGCAAGCCTTCCACGATCGGAGATTGGTCGGTGACGATCACCGGCCTTCTCTACGGCCTCACCCTTCCCCCGAGCCTGCCGCTCTGGATGGTGGCGGTGGGCGGCGTGATCTGCGTCGGCTTGGGCAAAGCGCTGTTCGGCGGCCTCGGGTACAACGCGTTCAACCCCGCTCTGGTGGGCAGGGCCGTGCTTCAGGCCGCCTTTCCCGTTGCGATGACGAGCTGGATCCCCGGCTTCGCCGCGGGGCGTTTCTCGTCCTTGCCCTTGTCGACGCTGACCCTGCCTTTCACCGCACCGGAGTACGACGCGATCACGAGCGCCACTCCGCTCGCGCTCTGGAAATTCAGCCGCGAGGCGACCGCCACCAGCGATTTGGCCATGGGATTCATCAGCGGCTCGGCAGGCGAGACTTCGAGTGTGCTGATCCTCGTCGGCGGCCTCTATCTGATCGCCCGAAACATGATGAACTGGCGCATCCCTGCGTCGATCTTCGCAACCGTGTTCGTGTTCAGTGGCGCGCTCTATCTCGTAGATCCGACGCGCTACGCCTCACCGATCTTCATGCTGTTCTCCGGAGGTTTGATGCTCGGTGCGACGTTCATGGCCACCGACATGGTCGGCTCGCCGATGACTTCGCGGGGCTGCTACCTCTACGGCGCGCTCATCGCTGTGGTCACGATCGTGATTCGTACTTGGGGCGGCCTACCCGAAGGCGTCATGTACGCCATCCTCCTCGGAAACGCGGTCACCCCACATCTCGATCGTTGGACTCGGCCGACGGTCTACGGCGCCAAAAGCAAGGAGGCAGCGACGTGAATCACAGCGAGCTCGCCAGCCCCCCTGCCCCACCGAGCATCTGGCACATGTACCGCGCCATGGTCGGCGTCGGTGTGTTCTGTGGTCTGCTCATCGTGAGCGTGTTCCAAGTGACGCTTCCTCGCATTGAGCGCAACAAGGCCGAGGCCCTGCAAGAGGCCATCTTTCACGTCCTCCCGAACGCGAGCACGAGCACGACCTATTACTTCGACGAGGCCGATGGCTTCAAGCTCCTCGAAGGGGACGATGTCGGCGAGCAGCTCGTCTATGCGGGTTACAACGACGCAGAGCAGCTAGTCGGCCTCGCGGTGGAAGCCCAGGGCATGGGCTACCAAGACGTCATCGCGTTGATCTACGGCTATTCATTCACCGAGCAGGCGATCATCGGGATTCAGGTCCTCGAAAGCAAGGAGACGCCGGGGCTCGGAGACAAGATCGAAACCGACCCTGCCTTTCTCGAAAACTTCAATAGCCTCGACGTCTCCGTTCGCGGGGACGGTTCGACCTTAGCCAACGCGATCGTGCCGGTGAAGCACGGGGCGAAGACCAAGCCCTGGGAGGTCGACAGTATTACTGGAGCTACGATCTCGTCGGTGGCCATCGCCGACCTACTAGACCGGAGCGCGCAGTACTGGGTGCCTCGGATCCGGCGCAACCTCGGCGACTTCCAAGGAGAAGAGTAAGAGATGGCTTCTTCCAAAAGCAGCACCGACGAGTTCATCAAGGGCCTTTGGGACGAGAATCCCGTCTTCGTCCAGGTGCTGGGCATGTGCCCGGTGCTCGCGGTTTCGAACACCGCGATGAACGCGCTCGCCATGGGCTTGGCGACGGCGTTCGTGCTGATCATGTCCAACATCGTGGTTTCGTCGCTGCGCAGCTTCATCCCCAAGCAGGTTCGCATCGCCACGTACATCTTGATCATCGCTACGTTCGTGACGGTCGTCGACTACGTCATTCAGGCCGTAAGCCTCGATCTCTACAAGGCGCTGGGCGCGTTCATCTCCCTCATCGTAGTCAACTGCCTGATCCTGGGGCGAGCCGAAGCGTTTGCCTCCAAGAACACAGTGGCCCGGTCGACCTTGGATGGGCTCGGCATGGGGATCGGATTTGCCTTCGCTCTTTTTTGTCTTGGTGCGGTTCGGGAGATCCTCGGCAACGGCTCGCTGTTCGGAGCTCCGTTGTTCCATGATTCTTTTCAGAACTGGGTCGTCATGATCCTGCCGAGCGGTGGCTTTTTCACCCTGGCCGGCTGGTTGCTGCTCTTCAACTGGCTCAAGCAGCGCAAGGCCAAAAAAGAAGCGACGGCCACCCTTGGTCTCCGGAAGGAGGTCGCGTGATGGTCGACGACTCTCTTTGGACGATCTTCATCAACGCGAGCCTGGTCAACAACTTCGTCTTGGCGTACTTCCTCGGGATCTGTCCGTTCCTCGGTGTGTCGTCGAAGCTCGAAACCGCCTCTCGCATGGGCGGGGCGGTGACCTTCGTCATGCTCGTCAGCTCGATCTGCGCCTTCGGAATCCAGGCACTGCTGGTGGCCATCGATGCGCCCTACCTCAAGCTCATCGCGTTCATCGCGGTCATTGCCTCGACCGTGCAGCTGGTGGAGATGTTCATCAAGAAAGTCAGCCCGGCGCTCTTCCGGTCGCTCGGCATCTTCCTTCCGCTGATTACGACCAACTGCGCCATCCTCGGCTTGGCGCTCTTTCAAACCAACAAGGGTTACAGCTTCGTCCAGTGCATCGTATACGCCCTCGGCGCCGGAGCGGGATTCACGCTGGCCCTCGTGCTCATGGCCGGTCTGCGGGAGAAGCTCGAGCTGGCCGAGGTGCCGGACGTGACCAAGGGGACCGCCATGGCGCTGATGATCGCCGGGCTACTTTCGGTGACGTTCATGGGTTTTGGCGGGCTGGGAGGTTAGGTCTCGTGATGTACCACTACCTGATCGGCATCGGAGCCATTCTGCTTTTGTCCACCGCCTGGGTGGGCGTCCAGCGGGCCTGGCGCCGTTCGTTTTTCGAATTCGGAACGGACCCCGATGCGCTGGCCGGCCGCACGGGATGCCACGGATGTAACGATTTGGAAGCTTGCCACCGAAGGCCCGAGAGCGGAGCCTGCAAGGCCCAGGAGGAGATGCCATGAACAGTGCGGTTACCCATCTTGACGACTACGATACCGAGCATCGGTTCGAGGCTACGCTGCTCGGGAGCGAGAGAATCACGCCGGAAGCGTCCGACGTCGAGGTTCGCGAGCTCACCTTGGAACTTCAGCGCCCCGACTTCGAGCTCCAGCTCGGACAAAGCGTCGGTGTGATCTCGCCTGGCTCCAAGGAGTTCGGGCAGGAGCACCACTTCCGTCTTTATAGCGTGGCCGACCTGCCCGAGCGCGGAGGCAGCGGGCTTCCCCGCATCAAGATCGCCGTCCGCCGAGTGAGCTACGTCGACCCCTATAGCGGTGAGCGCTACCCCGGCGTCTCCTCGAACTATCTGTGCGACTTGGTCCCGGGCGACAGCATCACCATGGCCGGCCCCTATGGATTGGCGTTCGAAGTGCCGGAGGAAATGGACGCGAACCTCATCCTCATCGGAAGCGGCACGGGTATCGCACCGTTCCGAGCGTTCGTGAAGCATCTCTACAAGAACGTCGCGGATTGGCGGGGCACCGTTGCGCTTTTCTACGGCGCTCGAAGTGGTCTCGAGCTTCTCTACATGAACGAGGAGCGGGACGATTTCTCCCAGTACTACGACATGGACACCTTTGAAGCGTTCAAGGCGCTGAGCCCACGGCCCAGCTGGTCCGCTTCGATCGACTGGGAAGGCGCCTTAGGCCCGCGCAGCGAAAAGCTTTGGAGCCTGCTCGGGCAGCCCAACACGTACGTCTACGTAGCCGGCCTCGAAAAGATGCGCGACGAGCTCGACAAAGCGTTTGCAGAGATCGCCGGCTCCGAGCAGAAATGGGCCCGCCGAAAAGCCGAGCTCAGCGCCGGTGGACGCTGGGTGGAGCTGCTGTATTAGCGGCACCCTCAACCGATTCACTCTTCCCAAAGCGTCTTTGTCGAATAGGTTTCGCCGAGGAACCAGAAACTGCCGTCGACCTTTCGATGATGCCGATCGAGCGCGGCGATCGCGGTCATGTCGGCGGCCGTCAATTCGAGATCGCGCGCAGCCCAGTTCTCCGCGATTCGTCGAGGATTGACCGACTTGGGAATCACGCTCGTACCCCGAGCCAGCGCCCAGGCGATCAGGACCTGACCCGGCGTGGCCTCATGTGCCTTCGCAATCTGCTGGATGGTCGGATGCTTGGTGAGCAGGACGTCGTCCTGACGGCCCATCATCGCGGCCGAGTCGGGCGAGCCTAGGGGGGAGTACGCCGTGACCGCGACGCCGAGCTCTTTGCAAGCGGCGAGCAGCGCGTCCTGCTGCAGGTACGGATGCAGCTCGACCTGGTTGACCGAAGGCGTCTGGCCGGTCGCGTCGCCAACCTTCTCGATCATCCCCTTGGTGAAATTCGACACGCCGACTTCTCGCGCGAGATCTTGTTCGGATGCCTTCAGCATTGCTCCCCAGGTCGACTCCAGTGGGAGTTGGGAAAGAGGGATGAAGTCTTCGGGTCCGGTGGGCAGCGCGACGCCATGCCGTAAAGCCACAGGCCAGTGAATGAGATAGAGATCGAGGTAGTCGAGCTGGAGCTTGCGGAGGCTCGTCTCGAGCGCAGGTCGCACATGGTCGGGCGCATGTGAATCGTTCCAAAGCTTGCTGGTGATCCAGAGTTCCTCGCGCTTGGCGTCGCCCGCCTGGAACGCATCGCGGAGGGCTCGTCCGACCTCTTCTTCATTCTGATAGATCGCAGCGCAATCGATGTGCCGGTAACCGACCTCGATTGCCGCGCGAACGGCTCGGTACGCCTCGTCTGCTTCCGATTTCCAAGTTCCGAGGCCCAGTGCGGGCATTCTCGTTCCGCTATGCAACTCCAGAGATTTCATCAGCACCTCTCCCCGCAAATCTTCATTGGAGTGACATTTGACCCGGAGATCGATAACGTCAAGCGCGACGGGAGACCTGGCGAGATGACATGGACGAGACTTGGGATTTTCGCGGCGGCAATGACCTTCCTCAGCTGTACGCGGACGGAACCCATCGATCTGCCCGCCGCTCCCGTGTCCGACGAAGAGGCGATCGCGGCGCTCGAGCGCCTGAACGAGGAGTTCCAGCGCAGGGTGTACACCGTCACCGATGGCGTCTACCAGGCGGTTGGTTTCGGCATCGCCAACTCGATCATGGTCGAAGGCGACGACTGCGTGTTCATCGTCGACGTGATGGGTTC